>NZ_AEJC01000453.1 GCF_000317595.1 Streptomyces ipomoeae 91-03
ACAGATCCGGCTCGGGCAGCACCGGCCGGCCCTCGTCCTCGGCGCGCCTGAGGCGCATCGCCAGCCGGTCGCAGGCCGAGGTGATGATGTCCCGCTCCCGCTCGCTGAGCTCCGGCGGATGCGAGCCGGGCCAGGTCAGGAAGACCGCGCCGTAGGTGGTGTCGCGGGTCGCCACCGGCAGCGCGGCCAGGGCGAAGGGGTAGGGCAGGATCACGGCGATACGGGGGTAGCGGCGGGCCATCTGCTCCTCGCCGCTCACCCACACCAGCCGCCGGTCCCGTACCGCCTCGGAGACCGGGACCGGCGCGCTCAGCCCGACCCGCTCCCACGGCGCGACGAACGATCTCGGCAGCCCCGCCATGACCGCCATCTCCAGCACGGGCTCGTCGGGCGTCAGCAGGTACACCGCGCCGGAGTGCGCCTGGACGTCGTCCATCATCGAGGCCAGCGCGAGCGACAGCAGCGGATGGCCCACGCGTGCCGCCGTCTCGACGGTCGTCCGCCCCCGTGACGCGTGGACGTCGGACATGCCGACCACCTCCTCGCCACCCGTGCCACAGGCCTTCGCGTCAAGGCTCCCTCTTGGCGGCCGGGCACGCACGGCGAGGGCCCCGCGACGACCATGCCCCTGTCGGCCGGGCGGCGGTCCGGGCCCCGAACGGTCCCAGGGGCTGCGCGACCGGGGCGGAAGCGCTGTAATTGCGGACGTGGTCAGTGAGGGCGCGGCGGAACGCGGAACGAGAACGTTGCGTGCCGAACTTGCCCTCAAGACCCTCACCGGCGACCTCGAACCACACGAGCGCCTCCACGCCATCCTCGAACAGATGCTTGTCTTCACGGGGGCCGCGGTCGCCGCCGTGTACACCCCGGACAGCGACCTGCTGTCCCTGGTCGCGTCGGCCGGCGTCCCGAGGAACCTGTACGGGCTGCGCGACAGCTACCGGGCCTCCGGCGAGGCCCCGGTCGCCGAGGTGTGCCGCTCCGGACAGCCACGCCGGTTCGGCCCCGCCGAGCTCCACCGGGACGCCGACGTCCGCCGCGCCCACGTCAAGGACTTCTCGCTGGCCGTGCTGCCGCTGCCCGAACGCGGCTGTCTGGTGGCCGTGACCGACGACGCCGACGGCTTCGACGCCGAGGAACGGGAGTGCCTCGAACTCCTCGCAGAGGCGGTCACCTCCGCCGTCCCGCCCGTCGGCGCGGGTGCCGTGTTCGACTACGCCATGGACACCGGGCAGGTCGAGGTGGGGGAC
>NZ_AEJC01000454.1 GCF_000317595.1 Streptomyces ipomoeae 91-03
CAAGGTTAAGCTCTTCCGTATCGGGGAGTCCCGCAGGACGGGTTAATCTCCTCGCTCTTCTCTGTCAGGCACACTTGAATGCTTACTCTCTCACCCTCAGGGATCTTGAAGTAGAAGTAGCAGCCGGTTGCGCCTTCGTTGCATACCTTCCGGTGAGGGTTTTCTCCATCCCATTGCACGTAGACCTGGACGCCATGGCTGTCCCGCGCGTTGTCATTGACCTGGACCCGCTCTCCGTACTTGACTCCCTGGAATACGTGGTCAGTAAAGTCGAATATGGCTTCACCGGCGCACACTCCGTAGGTGTTGATTTTTCCGTTACAGGCTACGGCATTCTCGCCAGCATGCGCTGACCCTGAGCTAGCAAGAATCAGGGATGCTGATGCGGCGATCGCAAGAAAAGTGCCTGTCCATCTGCGGTTGACTGTCACGCTCTCCGACTCCTGTGGTGAATCTTCCGAGTTGCGTATGGGGCTTCTCATGTATGGTTCATCCTTCCTTGCAGTGTCTGTACATGTCTACATGTCAAGTTTTCGAGTGAATTCGCGCTTGAGGATGTGACGCCGACGGTGCTGGCGAAATAAGAGCGGCCGAAATATGCTGTCCCATTAGTTAGTGGCCAGGGTCCTTTGCATGGTCAAGGTTTGTCCGGATTCATCCGATGAGGCCGAGGGCGGCGAGGGGCCTTCGCCAGTCGCGAGCGGTGTGACGTAGGGCGGCGGCGATGTTGGTGTGGCCGTCCTGACGGTGGACGCCGATGGCGAGGTTGCGCAGGCCGGCCATGATGCGCGGGAGATGGCCGGCATGGATCTTGGAGTCGTCCTCGCGGAACGTGCGGTCGCGGACGTGGTGCAGAAGATTTTCGATCTTCCAGTGCCCTCTGATCCAGTCGGCGATCTGGGCGCCGGTCGCCGCGCCGGGCGGCAGGCTGGTGATCAGGTAGACGCGCTCGGTGGAGAGCTTGCCGCTGGTGAGGTCCTTCCTCCAGCGCACGACTTGAAGGGCCTGGCGGGCATCGGGGTATTCGAGGTGTGCGAAGGCAGCGGTCTCCAGCCGCCGGATCTCCAGGCGGTGATGGGCCCGCGTGCGGTCGTAGTGGTCGAGCCTGATCTCACGCCAGGGCAGACGGCGGACGCGATCGAAGAGGCCGGGATGGTTGGCCTTGACCTGGGCGATGTAGTGGGCACCGCGCTCGCGGGGGTAGGTGCCGTGGGCGTGCTGGGTGTGCAGCGCGTCGGCGGTGATGACCGTGGCGGTCAGGTCGATGCTGTCCGGCAGGGGCCGGAAGGCGGGGATCTCGTTGCTCTTGTCGGTGACCTGGCGCTGGGCCAGGACGTGACCGGTGTGTTCCATCGCGGCGAGCAGGGTGACGTGCCCGGTGACGTGGGTGCGCGAGCCGCGCAGGGCCTTGCCGTCAACGGCGATCGCCCGCGGTCCGGGACCGGCCGGGGTGGCGGCGCGGGCGGTGAGGAAGGCGCCGATCGCCCGGTCCAGGGCGTCGCCGTCGAGCTGGACGAGCAGACGGCGCAGGGTGTGGGGGTGCGGGACGGACACGGTGCCGGAGAGCGGGTCGGTGGGGAAGCCGAGAACCCGGCAGGCCCACGCGGGGACGTCGCCGATCCATTCCGTGATCGCGGCGAGCGAGCGGGCACCGGCCAGGACGCTCGCCGCGGCCGCGGCGACCAGAGCCGACAACTGGTAGCGGCGGCCACGGACGCCTCGCGGGTCGGGCACCAGGTCCAGGAAGTCGGACAGTGCGACCGCGTCCGCCAGCGGGACCGGCCCGGCAGTCCCGCCCAGTTGGGCCAGCGCGGTGGGCATGGGGGAAGATGCAGGAGCAGGCACGGACTCGCCAGGTGTTCATGGGACTTCGACACTCACATGATCACTGAGACCGTGCCTGCACTGCGTCCGCCCCCTACTCGAACCGGGACGTCCCCTCCAAGGACGGGCCAGCACGGCACTCCGGACAAAACGCGATCACGCAACGGCCCCTGAGTTAGTGGCACCGAGTCGGATCGTCGAACTCCCGGCGCAGGCGGCAGGAGGGGGCAATCTTGAAGGAGTCGACCAGCTTCGTCGTTGCGGCGACCTTCGGGGGAAGTTCACTGGGGATTGCCCACAGGCGGCTTCGCGTAGACCGACCTAAGAGTCGCATCTGTCCGTGTCTGCGGCGGATGGGCATCGGTGAACACCTTGTGTCTGAACTTGGTCGCAAAACAAAGTGGATATGCATCAGAAAACGCAGCCTCTGCCAATTCTGGCGCCCTGTGTATCAGTCGTAACGGTAAGTGAGTAGGCTGGGTGCTGTACAGCTCAGGTACTCCTTCCGTCTGTACCCGAAGCCCGCCCAGGCAGGCGCACTGGCGAGGGCGTTCGGGTGCGCTCGCATCGTCTACAACGACGTGATCGCTGCTCGACAAGCCGCCCACGCGAACGGTCTGCCCTACCCGGACCTGGCCACGCTGTCCCGCACGCTGATCACCGAGGCGAAAAGACGCCCGGAACGCGTCTGGCTTGCGGAGGTGTCCTCCGTCGTGCTCCAGCAATCCCTGCGGGATGCCGAGTCCGCCTACCGCAACTTTTTCGCCTCTCTCAGAGGCGACCGGAAAGGGCCGAAAGTCGAGGCGCCGCGGATGAAGTCCCGCAAGGACACCCGACAGGCGATTCGGTTCACCGCCAACGCCCGCTGGTCGATCACCCGCGGCGGCCGTCTGAACCTACCCAAGATCGGCGCGGTGAAAGTCGCCTGGTCTCGAGCCCTGCCTACTACTCCATCCAGCGTCACCGTAATCAAGGACAGCGCCGGAAGATACTTCGCGTCCTTCGTCATTGAGACCGACCCAGTTACCGACGCGGAGCGTATGCCCGTCACCGTCCGGACGACGGGCATCGACCTCGGTCTCACCCACTTCGCAGTACTCTCTGACGGCACGAAGATCGACTCCCCGCGGTTCTTACGCCGCGCGGAGAAGAAACTCAAGAAAGCCCAGCGAGAGCTGTCCCGCAAACAGAAGGGATCGAACAACCGAGATAAGGCTCGGCTGAAAGTAGCCCGTGCTCACGCCGCGGTCGCGGACGCCCGCCGCGAGTTCCACCACCAGCTCTCCACCCAGCTGATCGGCGAGAACCAAGCGATCGCCGTGGAGGACTTGGCCGTGAGCGGACTCGCTCGGACCCGGCTGGCGAAATCGGTCCACGACGCGGGCTGGAGTTCCTTCGTGAACATGCTGACCTACAAGGCGGCACGGTACGGACGAACCCTGATCATCATCGACCGGTTCGAGCCGACCAGCCAGACCTGCTCCACCTGCGGTGCCAAGGACGGATCCAAACCCCTCCATATCCGCGAGTGGACCTGCACGGCCTGTGGCACCGTTCACGACCGGGACATCAACGCCGCAATCAACGTCAAGACGGCCGCCGGACTGGCGGTAGCAGCCTGCGGAGCGCGGGTAAGACCGGGAGCGATCCCGGCGCTGCGTGAAGAAACAGGAAGCCATGGACTCTCCACCCAGAGCCGTGTTGCCAAGCGGCACAGCACCCGGTAGGGACGGCCAGAATCCTCGGGCTTCGGCCCAGGAGCATGTCAATCGCAGTTCCACTACGCACACACACGCCCGCCGAATCGGGCCACCGGGGCCCAACCGCACAGCTTCCCTGCCACTTCGACGTGGACCTCACGTCTGTCCTGCGCTGAGCTGTACGGTCCAGGAGCACAGCCATGCCCTCCCACACATTCACCGTCAACGGCGAGACCGTCACCGTCGACGCCCCCGACGACCTGCCCCTGCTCTGGGCGCTGCGCGATCTGCTCGGCATCCGCGGTCCCAAGTACGGCTGCGGCATCGACGTCTGCAAGGCGTGCACCAGCCACCTCGACGGCGAGGCGGTACGGCCCTGTGTGGTGCCGGTCGCCGAGGCGGCGGGCCGTGAGGTCACCACCATCGAGGGACTCGCCGACGGCGACGAACTGCACCCCGTGCAGGAAGCCTGGCTGGAGCAGGACGTCGCGCAGTGCGGCTACTGCCAGCCCGGTCAGATCATGGCCGCCGTCGCCCTCCTCAAGCGCACCAGGAACCCCACCGACGCCGACATCGACGAGATAGCGAACGTCTGCCGCTGCGGCACGTACTTCCGTATCCGCGAGGCGATCAGGAGCGCGGCGGCCAGGATGAGGTGACACAGTCAGCCCGATCTGCCTGCACAGCCCGTCCGTCTGCTGGACCTGTGACCGGTCCCGGGCCCGGACATGCGAGGATCGGAGGTGGCGGGCCGGGGCCGCGCACCTGCTCGCCGTCGCCGTACGCGAGGACGCGCGTACACCAAGGCAGCAGGCAGTACGAGGGCGCGAACACTGAGGAGCACACCGTTGAGCAGGTTGCGCTGGCTGACCGCGGGGGAGTCCCACGGTCCCGCACTTGTCGCGACGCTGGAGGGCCTTCCCGCCGGCGTGCCGATCACCACGGAGATGGTGGCGGACCACCTGGCCCGTCGGCGCCTCGGTTATGGACGCGGTGCGCGGATGAAGTTCGAGCGCGACGAGGTCACGTTCATCGGCGGTGTGCGCCACGGGCTGACCATGGGCTCGCCGGTGGCCGTCATGGTCGGCAACACCGAGTGGCCGAAGTGGGAGCAGGTCATGGCGGCCGACCCGGTCGACCCGGAGGTCCTGGCGGGCCTCGCCCGCAACGCCCCGCTGACCCGCCCGCGGCCCGGCCACGCCGACCTGGCCGGTATGCAGAAGTACGGCTTCGACGAGGCCCGGCCCGTCCTGGAGCGCGCCTCCGCCCGTGAGACCGCGGCCCGTGTGGCCCTGGGCGCGGTGGCCCGGTCGTACCTGAAGGAGACGGCCGGGATCGAGATCGTCAGCCACGTCGTCGAACTGGCCGCCGCGAAGGCCCCCTACGGCGTCTACCCGACCCCCGCCGATGTCGAGAAGCTGGACGCCGACCCCGTGCGTTGCCTCGATGCCGACGCCTCGAAGGCGATGGTCGCGGAGATCGACCAGGCCCACAAGGACGGCGACACGCTGGGCGGAGTCGTCGAGGTACTGGCCTACGGAGTGCCGGTGGGCCTCGGCTCGCACGTGCACTGGGACCGCCGGCTGGACGCCCGGCTGGCCGCCGCGCTGATGGGCATCCAGGCGATCAAGGGCGTCGAGGTCGGCGACGGCTTCGACCTGGCCCGGGTGCCCGGCTCGAAGGCGCACGACGAGATCGTCGCCACCGACCAGGGCATCAAGCGGGCCTCGGGCCGTTCCGGTGGCACCGAGGGCGGACTGTCGACGGGTGAGCTGCTGCGGGTGCGTGCGGCCATGAAGCCGATCGCGACCGTGCCGCGCGCGCTGCAGACCGTGGACGTGGTCACGGGTGAGGCGACGCAGGCCCACCACCAGCGCTCCGACGTGTGCGCGGTGCCGGCGGCCGGAATCGTCGCCGAGGCGATGGTCGCGCTGGTCCTCGCCGACGCGGTGGCGGAGAAGTTCGGTGGCGACAGCGTCACCGAGACCCGTCGCAACGTCCAGTCGTACCTCGACAACCTCGCGATCAGGTGAGCCCGGTGCCTGTGGTCGTACTCGTCGGCCCCATGGGCGTCGGCAAGTCCACCGTCGGCCGGATGCTCGCCGAGCGGCTCGGCGTCGACTACCGGGACACCGACGACGACATCGTGGCCGAGCAGGGCCGGGCGATCGCGGAGATCTTCGTCGACGAGGGCGAGGCGGCCTTCCGCGCCATCGAGAAGCAGGCCGTGCGCTCCGCACTCGCCGGACACGACGGCGTCCTCGCCCTCGGCGGGGGCGCTGTCCTCGACCCGGACACGCGCGGCCTGCTCGCCGGGCAGCGCGTCGTCTATCTCTCGATGGACGTCGAGGAAGCGGTCAAGCGCACCGGTCTGAACACCGCCCGCCCCCTGCTCGCCGTCAACCCCCGCAAGCAGTGGCGGGAGCTGATGGAGGCCCGGCGCCACCTGTACGAGGAGGTCGCCACGGTCGTCGTGCCCACCGATGGTCGTACGCCCGAGGAAGTCACCCAAGTCGCCCTGGACGCACTGGAGTTGAAGACCGCGTCGCCCGGGGACGCGGCATCGAACAGCGGCTCCGCCGCGGGCCGGACCCCCGGCAGGAGGACGTGATGGGAAACCAGGTGACAAGGATCCAGGTCGGCGGCACGGCGGGCACCGAGCCGTACGAGGTCCTGGTGGGGCGTCAACTCCTCGGCGAACTCGGCGGCTTGATCGGCGGCAAGGCCAAGCGGGTCGCGGTCATTCACCCCGAGGCGCTGGGCGAGACCGGTGAGGCGCTCCGCGCCGACCTGGCCGAGCAGGGCTACGAGGCCGTCGCCATCCAGGTGCCCAACGCCGAGGAGGCGAAGACCGCCGAGGTCGCCGCCTACTGCTGGAAGGCGCTCGGCCAGTCCGGGTTCACCCGCACCGACGTCATCGTCGGCGTGGGCGGCGGCGCCACCACCGACCTCGCCGGGTTCGTGGCGGCGACCTGGCTGCGCGGGGTGCGCTGGATCGCCATCCCGACCACCGTGCTCGCCATGGTCGACGCGGCGGTCGGCGGCAAGACCGGCATCAACACCGCCGAGGGCAAGAACCTCGTGGGGTCCTTCCACCCGCCGGCGGGTGTGCTCTGCGACCTGGCCGCGCTGGAGTCGCTGCCGGTCAACGACTACGTGTCCGGGCTCGCCGAGATCATCAAGGCCGGCTTCATCGCCGACCCGGTGATCCTCGACCTCATCGAGGCCGACCCGCAGGCCGCCCGCACCCCCGCCGGACCGCACACCGCCGAGCTGATCGAGCGGTCCATCCGGGTCAAGGCCGAGGTCGTCTCCGGCGACCTCAAGGAGTCCGGCCGCCGCGAGATCCTCAACTACGGGCACACCCTCGCCCATGCCATCGAGAAGAACGAGCGCTACAAGTGGCGGCACGGCGCGGCGGTGT
>NZ_AEJC01000455.1 GCF_000317595.1 Streptomyces ipomoeae 91-03
TCGAAGGGCGGAGTGACGTCGCGGCGGTCAACGCGCTGGCAGAGAGCCGCGGCCGGAACCTGGCGGCCGAAGGGATCTGCGTCCTGTCGATCGGCGGTGCGATGAGCGTCGGGCGCTACGCCCGACTTCTCGGTTCACCCGGCCTGGGCCTCCGCCTCACGGGACTGTGCGACGAGGCGGAGCGTCCCTACTACGCCCGCGGCTTCGAACGGGCCGGTGCGGCACAGCAAGGCTTCTTCGTCTGCGCGGCGGACCTGGAAGACGAGCTCATCCGCGCGTTGGGCGTGACACGGGTGGAGGAGCTCGTCCGGGAGGAAGGCGACCTGCGTGCCCTGCAGACCTTTCTGCGCCAGCCCGCACAGCGGGGCCGCGCCCCACAGCAGCAGTTCAGGCGCTTCTTCGGAACGAAGAAGGGACGCAAGATCCACTACGGCCGTGTCCTCGTCCAGGCCCTCGACCCCGACCGCGTCCCAGCCCCACTCGAGGGTCTGCTCTCCAGCCTCTGATCAGTGGGCGACGTCGATCCCGGCAGAAGGCGACACGCATCCCAGCCCCGGCGGTCTCCGGTCGGGCGGTCGGGCGGTCAACCTGCGGTAGCAGATCAGGGCTGCGGCGATGCCGGCGAACGCCAGGAAGTGTTCGGCCTCGCGTTCGTAGCGGTGGTGCGGACGACGGCATCCGGGCAGCAACGCCACCGTGCGCTCCACGGTCCAACGGTGACGGCCGAGCCGTTGGGAGGAGTCGATGCCCTGCGCGCGATGTGCGGTGGCGGTGGCCGCGCCGCTCAGCAAGGCGGACGTGAAGGTGTGTATCCGGGCCCCGGGCGCCGGGAAAGGGCACCAGGCGCCGCGGGGAGGTGAGGACAAGATCGCTCCCACCGGCATTCCGTTCAGGGC
>NZ_AEJC01000456.1 GCF_000317595.1 Streptomyces ipomoeae 91-03
CTCGGTGTCGTCCATGTCCCGCTTCTCGCGCGGGGGCTGGATCGACCGGGGCGCCGAGCACCGTGCCGCGCGGGCCGCCACCCGGGAGCTGTCGCTGCGCCCGGACAACACGTCCGTGCCGGTCCGCACCCTCTCCGGTGGCAACCAGCAGAAGGCCGTCCTCGCCCGCTGGCTGCTGCGCGGCTGCAAGGTGCTGCTGCTCGACGAGCCGACCCGGGGCGTCGACGTGGGCGCCCGCGCCGAGCTGTACGCGGTCGTACGCCGCCTCGCCGACGAGGGACTGGCCGTACTGCTGGTCTCCAGTGAGGTGCCCGAGGTACTCGGCCTCGCCGACCGGGTCCTCGTCCTGCGCGAGGGCCGCGTCGTCCACACGGCACCCGCCCGTGAACTCGACGAGCACCGCGTACTCGACCTCGTCATGGAAGGAAGCCCTCAGGGAGGAAGCCCCATGGAAGGAATCCCGGCGTCATGACACAGCCCGTGTCCCCGCCCAGGGGCGACACCGACAAGGTGACACCCGTCAGCGAACCGCCCGCCTGGCGCGCCCTCGTGTTCCGCGCCGACGTCCGCACCCTCTCGCTCCTCGGTGTCCTCGTCGCCCTGATCGTCATCGGCGGCATCACCAAGCCCGACGAGTTCCTCGACACCCGCAACCTCCAACTCGTCCTCACCCAGGCGTCGGTGATCGGCGTCGTCACCGTCGGCATGACCTTCGTCATCACCTCCGGCGGGATCGATCTGTCGGTCGGCGCGATCGTCGCGCTGGCCTCCGTCTGGGCGACGACGGTCGCCACCCAGGAGTACGGCTTCGTCGGCATCCTCTTCACCGCGGTGATCGTCGGCGTCGGATGCGGCCTGGTCAACGGACTGCTCATCGCGTACGGCGGCATGGTCCCGTTCATCGCCACCCTCGCCATGCTCGCTTCCGCCCGGGGGCTCGCCCTCCAGATCACCGACGGCAGCACCCAGGTCGTCACCGTCGACGCGATCCTGGACCTGGGCGAGCGCGACGCGTACGTGCTCGGCATCCCGCCGCTCGTGCTGGTGTTCGCGGTCGTGACGATCATCGGCTGGCTGCTGCTGAACCGTACGACCTTCGGCCGCCGCACCGTCGCCGTCGGCGGCAACGCGGAGGCCGCCCGCCTCGCCGGCATCGACGTCCGACGTCAGCGGCTCTACCTCTATCTGCTCTCCGGGCTGTGCTGCGGCATCGCCGCGTTCCTGCTGATCGTGCTGTCCGGGTCGGGTCAGAACACCAACGGCAACCTCTACGAGCTCGACGCCATCGCCGCCGCGATCATCGGGGGCACCCTGCTCAGCGGGGGCCGGGGCACCATCACGGGCTCCGTCCTCGGTGTCCTGATCTTCACCACGATCACCAACATCTTCGCCCTCAACAATCTGCAGAGCGACGTCCAGCAGATCGCCAAGGGCGCGATCATCGTCGCCGCGGTCCTGGTCCAGCGACGTACGGCCAACACGACCTGAAGCCTCGTACGACCGACCACGATCCGAGGCGCCCAGGACGTCTGAGTCGTACCCAGGATGCCTGAGATCTCTGAGGCCCTTGAGACCCCGGAGGCGGCTGCGACGCCGCCGAGGCATCCGAGCCGCCTGCCTCCCCCCGCCTGATCCGCCCCGCATGCCCCACACGGAAAGGCTTCCCAATGCTGATGTCAAGCCGCTGCTGTGACAGGTGGTGTGGCTTGGTAGCACGCTCCGTCGCGGATCATGGCCCACAAGACGTTGACGCGACGGCGCGCGAGCGCCAGCAGCGCCTGCTTGTGGCCTTTCCCCTCGGCGCGTTTGCGTTGGTAGTACGCCTTCGAGGCCGGGCAGCTCTTCAGGCTCGACAGGGCCGACAGGTACATCGCGTTGAGCAGGCCGCGGTGGAAGCGGCGTGGTCGGCGGAGGTTGCCGCTGACGCGGCCGGAGTCGCGTGGGGCCGGGGCCAGGCCGGCGTAGCCGGCGAGCCGGTCGGCGCTGCCGAAGGCGTCCATGTCGCCACCGGTCACGGCGAGGAACACAGCGCCCATCAGCTTGCCCATCCCGGGCAGGCTCACGATCACTTCGGCGTGCGGGTGCTCGCGAAACCGGGCCTCGATCAGGGCTTCGAGTTCTGCGATCTCCTCATCGAGGGCCATCACCCCCTTCGAGAGGCGCACCACCATGGCGGCGGCCAGCTGCTCGCCGGGCAGGGCCGTGTGCTGGGCCTCGGCAGCCTCCACAGCCGCTTTGGCCAGTGCGGCAGCTCCGCGGACCTTGCGGTTTTTCAGCCACGCCTCGATGCGCTTCACGCCTGCGCGGCGGATCGCCGCCGGGGTCTGGTAACCCGTCAGCAGCAAGACCGGACCCTTGTTGGTCAGGTCCAGCGCCCGCTCCAACGCGGGGAAGATCTCCAGGAGTTGGGCACGGAGCCGGTTGATCTGCCGGGTGCGGTCACAGACGAGGTCGGTGCGGCGGGTGGTCAGGGTGCGCAGGTCGACGGCGATCTCGTCGCCAGGCCGCAGCAGGCCCAGGTCACGGCGCATGCGGGCTTGGCCGGCGATGACGAAGGCGTCTTTGGCGTCCGTCTTGCCCTCGCCCCGGTAAGAGGCCGATGCGCGGTGCACGGTCAGGCCGGTGATGTAGACCATCGGCTGGCTGTGGCCGAGCAGCAGTCCGATCAGCAGGGCGGCGCCACCGTGGTTGAGGTCGACGGCCCACAGCACGTCTTCGTCGAGGGCCAGGACGTCCCCGATCAGTTCCAGCAGGGCCGACTCGTCGTTCAGGACCCGGCGGGACAGCAGCCGTTCGCCGTCACTGTTGATCACCACGCAGTGGTGATGTTCCTTGCCGATGTCCACTCCGGCCCATATCCGGGGCACGGTCACCTCCGCCAGCTCGTCGCGCGTTCACAGCCCAGCAGACGACCTCGCCGACGTTGCCCTACGCAGCGATCGAGTCGCATCTCCCAATTGGCGGTCGAGTCGTCGCGGGGCTCCGGGCGGCCAAGCCTTTCCAGCCATCTCACGGCGCCGCCATGACAGCCATACCCAGAGCCCCTGGGTCCCGCTGATCTTACGAATGACCAGTTCGAACCCAACAATCAAGAAAGTAGGGCCCACGCCATGGCACACCTCACGAGCCGCAGAGGACTGCTCTTCGGGACCGCCGCCGTCTCGGCCGGCGCGCTCCTCACCGGTTGCACCAGCAACGAGTCCGACGACGCCCCCGCCGCCAACGAGCAGACGGCCGCCGACGACAAGCGCGGCAAGGCGGTCACCATCGGCTTCGCCGGACCCCAGGCCGACCACGGCTGGCTCAACGCGATCAACGAGAACGCCAAGAGCCGCGCCGAACGGTACGAGGACGTCACCCTGGAGATCACCGAGGGGTCCAACGACACCGCCCAGCAGATCGGCCAGATCGAGACGCTGATCAACAAGAAGGTCGACGTGCTGGTCGTCCTGCCCGCCGACGGCAAGGCCCTCACCCAGGTCGGTCTGAAGGCGATGCGGGCCGGCATCCCCGTCGTCAACCTCGACCGGATCTTCAACTCCCCGCAGGCGTACCGCTGCTGGATCGGCGGCGACAACTACGGCATGGGCCTCAACGCCGGGCACTACATCGGCGAGCAGCTCAAGGACAAGGAGAACGCCCGTGTCATCGAGCTGGCCGGGCTGGACAACCTGGAGCTGACCAAGCAGCGCACCCAGGGCTTCGACGACGCGCTGAAGAACTACCCGAACATCGAGAAGGTGGCCCGTCAGGCGGCCGAGTTCACGGTGGAGTCCGGGCAGGCGAAGATGGCCCAGCTCCTACAGGCCCAGTCGAAGTTCGACGCCCTGTGGAACCACGACGACGACCAGGGTGTGGGCGCCCTGCGCGCCATCGAGCAGGCCGGGCGCGACGACTTCCTGATGGTCGGCGGCGCGGGCGCGCTCTCCGCGTTCCAGGCCATCAAGAAGGACGACGGTGTCCTCAAGGCGACCGTCCTCTACCCGCCGACCATGGCCGCGTCCGCGATCGACCTCGCCCGCGCCCTCGGCCAGAGCAAGGGCGTGAGCGGTCTCGCCGAGTTCGAGATCCCGGCCTCGCTGACGCTGTACTCGGCCGTCGTCGACAAGAGCAACGTCGACCAGTACATGCCCACCGGCTTCAAGTGACGACTCCCGCCGGACGGGCCTGACCGGAAACGAGGACCGGGACTGGGAACGAGGACCCGGGGACCCAAGAACGAGGACCGGGGACCCAGGAACGAGGACCGGGGACCCAGGACGAAGGATCGAGCCCCGGGCACGCCGTCAGGCCCCACCCCCCACCGCGCCGCGATCACGAGGAGGACACACGCATGGGACAGCCGCAGCAGCCCGACCAGGCCGAGGCGGAGGCAGGAGCCGCAGGGCCGGACAACGGGGCTGAAGCCCGGATCGGCCCCGGGGCGGCGACCGAAGCCGAGGCCGGGCCCCGGAGCGGGCCCGGGGCGAGGTCCGAAGCCGAGGCCGGGGCCCGGATCGGTGCCGGGGCGGGAGCCACGACCGGGCCCGGCGCGAGCGCCGGGGCGTGGCCCGCCGGGCTCGCCGGGGGGCTCGACAAGCCGCCGTTGCGGGTCGGGATGGTCGGGTACGCCTTCATGGGGGCCGCGCACTCCCAGGGCTGGCGGACCGTCGGCCGGGTCTTCGAGCTGCCGCTCAGCCCGGTGCTCGCGGCGGTCTGCGGCCGTGACGGCGACGCGGTGCGCGCCATGGCCGACCGGCACGGCTGGGCAGCGGTCGAGACGGACTGGCGGGAGCTGGTCGCGCGGGACGACATCGACGTCGTCGACATCTGCACCCCTGGCGACAGCCACGCCGAGATCGCCCTCGCCGCGCTCGCCGCCGGCAAGCATGTGCTCTGCGAGAAGCCGCTCGCCAACACCGTCGAGGAGGCGGAGGCGATGACGGCGGCGGCCGAAGAGGCCCACGCACGCGGACAGTCGGCGATGGTCGGCTTCAACTACCGTCGGGTGCCCGCCACCGCGCTCGCCCGGCGCATGGTCGCCGAGGGACGCCTGGGCGCCCTGCGCCACGTACGGGTGACATACCTTCAGGACTGGCTCGTGGACCCGGAGTTCCCGCTCACCTGGCGGCTGCGCAAGGAGTCGGCGGGCTCGGGAGCGCTCGGCGACCTGGGCGCGCACATCGTCGACCTCGCCCAGTATCTGGCGGGGGAGCCGGTGGTCGGGGTGTCGGCGCTGACCGAGACCTTCGTACGGGAGAGGCCCCTGCCCGCCGGGGCGTCCAGTGGTCTGGCGTCCGCCGGTGGCGCGACCGGGCGCGGCCCGGTCACCGTGGACGACGCGGCCCTGTTCACCGGCCGGTTCGCCTCCGGCGCCATCGCCTCCTTCGAGGCGACCCGCTTCGCCACCGGCCGCAAGAACGCCCTGCGCATCGAACTCAACGGTGAGCGCGGCTCGTTGGCCTTCGACCTGGAACGCCTCAACGAACTCTCCTACCACGACGCCACCGAACCCGGCGCCCACGCCGGCTTCCGCCGCATCCTCGTCACCGAGTCCGACCACCCGTACCTGGACGCCTGGTGGCCGCCGGGCCACGGCCTCGGCTACGAGCACACCTTCATCCACCAGGCCCGCGATCTGGTGCACGCCATCGCCACGGGAACCCGGCCCGAACCGTCCTTCGCCGACGGTCTCCAGGTGCAGCGGGTGCTCGCGGCCGTGGAGGAGAGCGCCGAGAAGAACTCCGTCTACACCCCGACGTCCACCACCGCAGCGGTCTGAGGAGGCCTTGCCGTATGCCGCGCACCTTCACGCTCTTCACCGGGCAGTGGGCCGACCTGCCCCTCGAAGAGGTCTGCCGCCTCGCCCGCGACTTCGGCTACGACGGACTCGAACTCGCCTGCTGGGGCGACCACTTCGAGGTCGACAAGGCCCTCGCCGACCCGTCGTACATCGACTCCCGTCACCGACTGCTGGAGAAGTACGGCCTGAAGTGCTGGGCCATCTCCAACCATCTGGTGGGCCAGGCGGTGTGCGACGCCATCATCGACGAACGCCACCGCGCCATCCTGCCCGCACGTATCTGGGGCGACGGCGAACCCGAGGGCGTACGGCGGCGGGCCGCCGCCGAGATGGCCGACACGGCACGCGCCGCGGCGGCCTTCGGCGTGGACACCGTCATCGGCTTCACCGGCTCCGCCATCTGGCATCTGGTGGCCATGTTCCCGCCGGCCCCCGAGTCGATGATCGAGCGCGGCTACGAGGACTTCGCGACCCGCTGGAACCCGATCCTCGACGTCTTCGACGCCCAGGGCGTGCGCTTCGCCCACGAGGTCCACCCGAGCGAGATCGCGTACGACTACTGGACGACCCAGCGCGCTCTGGAGGCGGTCGACCGGCGTCCGGCCTTCGGGCTGAACTTCGACCCCTCGCACTTCGTGTGGCAGGACCTCGACCCGGTCGGCTTCCTGTGGGACTTCCGCGACCGGATCTACCACGTCGACTGCAAGGAGGCCCGCAAGCGGCTCGACGGCCGCAACGGCCGCCTCGGCTCGCATCTGCCGTGGGGCGACCCGCGTCGCGGCTGGGACTTCGTGTCGGCCGGCCACGGCGACGTGCCCTGGGAGGACGTCTTCCGGATGCTGCGCTCCATCGACTACCAGGGCCCCGTCTCCGTCGAGTGGGAGGACGCCGGCATGGACCGGCTCCAGGGCGCCCCCGAGGCCCTGGCCCGCCTCAAGGCGTACGACTTCGAACCGCCGTCGGCCTCGTTCGACGCGGCGTTCGGCGGCAACGACTAGGCCCTGATTCCCCAAGGGCGCTTCCCGTCTCCGGGGTGACGGCGCACCCCGGCGTACCGCACACACCCGTACACCTCCGTACGACCGGCCCCTCCTTGGAGGCATTTCGTGCACCCGTACGACGACACCAGACACCCCACCGGCCACTTCAGACGCCGGAGCGTTCGCGGGCCCCTCGCACTGCTGAGCGGTCTGCTGCTCGCGGGCGCCTCGCTCTCGCTCACCTCGCCCGCTGCGGGCGCGGCCGAAACCGCCCCGCAGACCGCCGCGGCCGAGGACTTCCAGCAGGTCACCCTCGCCAAGGGCGAACCGGAGGTCGGTGAGCCCATGTCGCTCGCCGTCCTCCCCGACCGCTCGGTCCTGCACACCTCCCGCGACGGCGAGCTGCGCCTGACCGACGCGGCGGGCAACACCAAGCTCGCGGGCAAGCTCGACGTGTACTCCCACGACGAGGAGGGCCTGCAAGGCATCGGCGTCGACCCGGGCTTCGTCGACAACCGCTTCATCTACCTCTACTACGCGCCCCCGCTGAACACCCCCGCGGGCGACGCCCCCGAGACCGGTACCGCCGCCGACTTCGCGCCCTTCGACGGCGTCAACCGGCTCTCCCGCTTCGTCCTGAAGACGGACGGCACCCTCGACACGGCCAGCGAGACGAAGATCCTCGACGTCCCCGCCTCCCGCGGCATCTGCTGCCATGTCGGCGGCGACATCGACTTCGACGCGGCGGGCAACCTGTACCTGTCGACGGGCGACGACAGCAACCCGTTCCAGTCGGACGGCTTCACTCCCATCGACGAGCGCGCCAACCGCAACCCGGCCTTCGACGCCCAGCGCACCTCCGCCAACACCAATGACCTGCGCGGCAAGATCCTGCGCATCAAGGTGGGCGCCGACGGCTCCTACTCCGTCCCCGACGGCAACCTCTTCGCGCCGGGCACGGACAAGACGCGCCCCGAGATCTACGCGATGGGTTTCCGCAACCCGTTCCGCTTCAGCGTCGACAAGGAAACCGGCATCCTCTACGTCGGCGAGTACGGCCCCGACGCCGGCGCCGCCAACCCCTCGCGCGGCCCGGCCGGCCAGGTCGAGTTCGCCCGGGTGACCAAGCCCGGCAACTTCGGCTGGCCCTACTGCACGGGCAAGAACGACGCCTACGTCGACTACGACTTCGCCACCGGCACCTCGGGCGCGGCCTTCGACTGCTCGGCCCCCGAGAACACCTCGCCGAACAACACCGGCCTCACCGACCTGCCGCCCGCCGAGCCCGCCTGGATCCCGTACGACGGCGCCTCCGTCCCGGAGTTCGGCGACGGCTCCGAGTCCCCGATGGGCGGCCCCGTCTACCACTACGACGCCTCGCTCGACTCCCCGGTGAAGTTCCCTCAGGCGTACGACGGCGACTTCTTCGCCGGTGAGTTCGGGCGCCGCTGGATCAAGCGGATCACCAGTGACGCCGACGGCACCGTGCAGTCGATCGGTGACGTGCCCTGGACCGGCACCCAGGTCATGGACATGGCCTTCGGCCCAGATGGCGCGCTCTACGTCCTCGACTACGGCATCTCCTGGTTCGGCGGCGACGAGCACTCCGCGCTGTACCGCATCGAGAACGCCACCGACGGCCACTCCCCGGTCGCCCAGGCCGCCGCCGACCGCACCTCCGGGCAAGCGAAGCTCAAGGTGCGCTTCTCCTCCGAGGGCACCAGCGACCAGGACGGCGACGCTCTCACCTACAGCTGGGACTTCGGCGACGGCGGCACATCCACGGCCGCGAACCCCGGCCACACGTACAAGAAGAACGGCACCTACACGGCGACCGTGACCGCGAAGGACCCCTCCGGCCGCACCGGCAGCGCGAGTGTGCGGATCGTCGTCGGAAACACCGCGCCCAAGGTCGAACTGCAACTCCCGCAGGACGGTCAGCTGTTCGCCTTCGGTGACGCCGTGCCGTTCAAGGTGAAGGTGAGCGATCCGGAGGACGGCCGTCCGATCGACTGCTCGAAGGTCAAGGTCACCTTCATCCTCGGCCATGACAGCCACGGCCACCCCGTGACCTCCGCCAACGGCTGCACCGGCACCATCCAGACCAGCGCCGACGGCGGCCACGACCCCAACGCCAACATCTTCGGGGTCTTCGACGCCGAGTACACCGACGGCGGAGGCGGCGGCCAGGCCCCGCTGACCACCCACGACCAGAACGTCGTCCAGCCCAAGCACCGCCAGGCCGAGCACTACGGCGACTCGTCCGGCATCACCGTGCAGTCCAAGGCGACCGCGCACGGCGGCAAGACCGTCGGTGACATCTCGAACGGCGACTGGATCTCTTTCAAGCCGTACGTCCTCTCCAACGCCACACAGCTCACCGCGCGCATCTCCTCCGGTGGCGCGGGCGGCGAACTGGAGGTCAGGGCGGGCTCCCCGGCCGGCCGGCTCCTCGGCGCCGCGACCGTGCCGGTCACCGGCGGCTGGGAGAACTTCCAGGACGTCACCGCCGACCTGTCCCGCGCCCCGCGCGGCACCACCACGCTCTACCTGGTGTTCAAGGGCAGCGGCTCCGGCGGCCTGTTCGACGTGGACGACTTCGCCTTCACGACGAGGTGAGGGGCGGCCATGGGAACGAAGGGACGAACAGCTGCCGGGCGAGTGACGAGCGGACGAGTGTGGGCCGCCGTGGGCGGCGCCGCCCTGCTGATCGGGTGCGTGTCGGGGCCGGCCGTGTCGAATGAGGCCGGGGTCTCCGAGAGCCGGGTGCTGGTGTTCTCCAAGACGGCCGGCTTCCGGCACGACTCGATCCCCGAGGGCATCGCGGCCGTACGGGAGCTGGGCGCGGCGCACGGCTTCAAGGTCGACGCCACCGAGGACGCGGGCGCCTTCACCACCCGGAACCTCGGGCGCTACGACGTGGTGGTCTTCCTGTCCACGACGGGCGACGTCCTGAACGAGGCCCAACAGGGCGCGTTCGAGCGGTACATCAGACGCGGCGGCGCCTACGTGGGCATCCACGCCGCCGCCGACACCGAATACGACTGGGCCTTCTACGGCGGACTCGCGGGCGCGTACTTCCAGTCGCACCCCGCGATCCAGCCCGCGACGGTCGATGTCGAGGACCACGCCCACCCGGCGACCTCGGGCCTCGGCGCGACCTGGAACCGCACGGACGAGCGGTACAACTACCGCTCCAATCCACGCGACCGGGCCCACGTCCTCGCCTCGCTCGACGAGTCGTCGTACGGCGGCGGCACCATGAACGGCGACCATCCCATCGCCTGGTGCCAGCACTACCAGGGCGGCCGGGCCTTCTACACCGGCGGCGGCCACACCAAGGAGTCCTTCGCCGAACCCGCCTTCCGGCAGCATCTGCTCGGCGGCATCCGCTGGGCGATCGGCGAGGCCCAGGCCGACTGCCGACCGGAGAACGGCTACCGGCCGCTCTTCGACGGCACGGCGGAGTCCCTGTCGACGTGGCGGCAGGCCGGTCCGGGCTCCTTCGAACTCGACGAGGACGGCACGCTGACATCGAGCGGCGGCATGGGCATGCTCTGGTACGCCGCCTCGGCCTTCGGCTCGTACTCCCTGAAGCTCGACTGGAGGACGGCCGGCGCCTCGGGTGACGACAACTCCGGTGTGTTCGTGGGCTTCCCGCCCTCGGACGACCCGTGGTCGGCCGTGAACAGCGGCTACGAGATCCAGATCGACGCCACGGACGTACCCGAGAAGACCACCGGGTCCGTCTACGGCTTCCAGTCCGCCGACATCAAGAAGCGCGACCGCGCGCTGAACCCGCCGGGGGAGTGGAACACGTACGAGATCCGCGTGGAGGGCGAACGCCTCCGCGTCTGGCTCAACGGCGTGAAGATCAACGATTTCACCAACACCGACCCGGCACGGAGCCTCACCGACGGACACATCGGCATCCAGAACCACGGCGCCGACGACCAGGTGTCCTTCCGCGACGTCCGGATCAAGGAACTGCCCGTGCGGACCGCCGACGCGGCTCCGCCTCCGGGCGACTGAGCGACGGCGGGCGGGCGACGCCGGACTCCCGCCCGCCGTCTTCCCCGGCCCCGCACCGCCGGGCCGCCGAGCCACTGCACCGCTGTACCGCCAAGGTCCGCGCAGGACTGTCCGAGACCGTCCACGACCGCGTACGACGAGGAGGCTGCCCATGTCCGTGTCCCGTTCCGTGTCCCGTTCCGAAGGCTCCGCCGGATACGAAGGCTCCGACCGGCGGGGACGGGTGGGCGTATGGCTGATCGGAGGCCGAGGTTCCGTCGCCACCACTGTCGTCGCGGGCTGCGCGGCCATCACCGCGGGCCTGCACACCCCCACGGGCATGCTCACCGAGACCCCCCTCTTCGCCGGCTCAGGCCTCCCACCCCTCTCCTCCCTCGTCTTCGGCGGCCACGACACGGCCGACCGCCCCCTCCCCAAACGCGCCGAGGCCCTGGCCGCCGCCGGCGTCCTCCCCCACGGCCTCCCGGCCGCGATCACCACCGAACTCACCGCCGCGGACGCCGAGATCAGGCCCGGCGGCCCGCTCCCCGACGACACGAGGGACCCCGCCGGGCTGATCTCCTCCTTCACCGCCGACATTCACGACTTCGTACGACGCCGGAACCTCACCCGAGCCGTCGTGGTGAACGTCGCCTCGACGGAACCCGCCCCCACCGGCTCCGCCCTGCCGCCCAGCTCCCTCTACGCGGCGGCGGCCCTGCGCGCCGGCTGCCCGTATGTGAACTTCACCCCGTCGACCGGCCTGAACCACCCGGCGCTGGCGCACCTGGCGAAGTCGTCCGGCGTCCCCTACGCGGGCCGTGACGGCAAGACCGGCCAGACGCTGCTCCGCTCCGTCCTGGGCCCGATGTTCGCCCAGCGGGCACTGACCGTCCGGGCCTGGTCCGGCACCAACCTCCTGGGCGGCGGAGACGGCGCAGCCCTCGCCGACCCGGCCGCCGCCGCTGCCAAGAACGCCGGCAAGGAACGCGTCCTGGCCGACACCCTGGGCACGACCCCCGAGGGCGAGACCCACATCGACGACGTCCCCGCCCTCGGCGACTGGAAGACCGCCTGGGACCACATCGCCTTCGACGGCTTCCTCGGCACCCGCATGACCCTCCAGACCACCTGGCAGGGCTGCGACTCCGCCCTGGCCGCCCCGCTGGTCCTGGACCTCGCCCGCCTCCTGTCCCGCGCCCACGAACGCGGCCTCACCGGCCCCATGACCGACCTCGGCTTCTACTTCAAGGACCCGGTGGGGGAGGGGCCCTCGGCACTGGCAGACCAGTACGCGGCGCTGACGAACTTCGCGGACCGGCTGCGAGCGCGGGGACAACGGAGCGGCGAGCCGACGCCGGAGGACGACAGGAAGGCGGCCCTCTCATGAATCCACAGCAGCCCCTCCCGACGAACCCCGACGTGTCTCCACAACTCACACCCGAACCACTCCAGCCACGACAGCCGCCGTCGCCCGACATCACCTCCGCTCCCACTCGCCTCTCCTTCGGCTACGGCACCAACGGCCTCACCGACCTCCGCCTCGACGACGCACTCGCCCTGCTCGCCGACCTCGGCTACGACGGCGTCGGTCTGACCCTCGACCACATGCATCTCGACCCGCTGGCCCCCGACCTCGCCGCCCGTACCCGGCGACTCGCCCGACGCCTGGACGCCCTCGGCCTGACGGTCACCGTGGAAACCGGCGCCCGCTACATCCTGGACCCCCGCCGCAAACACGGCCCGACGCTCCTGGACGCCGACCCCGACGATCGCGCCCGCCGGACCGACCTGCTCATCCGCGCGGTACAGGTCGCCGCCGACCTGGGAGCCCACGCCGTGCACTGCTTCAGCGGCATCACCCCACCCGGCACGGACGAGGACACCGCCTGGAAACGCCTCCCCGACGCGCTCACCCCCGTCCTCGACGCCGCCACCGCCGCCGGCATCCCGCTCGCCGTCGAACCCGAGCCCGGTCACCTCCTCGCCGCACTCGCCGACTTCCACCGCCTCCGCGAGGCCCTCGACAGCCCGGCCGCGCTCGGCCTCACCCTCGACATCGGCCACTGCCAGTGCCTGGAACCCCTCCCTCCCGCCGACTGCGTCCGCGCCGCCGCGCCCTGGCTGCGTCACGTCCAGATCGAGGACATGCGCCGCGGCGTCCATGAACACCTGCCCCTGGGCGCCGGGGAGATCGACTTCCCACCCGTCCTGGAAGCCCTGGCCGCCGTCGGCCACCAGGCCCTGACCGTCGTCGAACTACCCCGCCACTCCCACGCCGGCCCCCACTTCGCCGAACAGTCCCTCTCCTTCCTCCAGACCCTGACCCGCGACTTGACCGCAGCCGGCCTTACCAAGACCCGAGCAACCCCGGACACCTCCGGCCTCACCCCGCCGTCCCCGAACGGGAGCACCTCGTGATCCACCACCGCCCCCCGTCCGACCCGACGGCCATCCCCGCCAGCCCTGCTCCTGGCACTCCGGCTCCCGACACTCCGGCCGCGGGAACTCCGGCCTCCGGCACCCCGGACCCCGGCAACCCCGCTCTCGCCCCGCTCGCCCAGCTGCGCGGTCATCTGAACGCCCGCCTCGGGGGCGGCGCCCGTGCCTGGCTGGACCGGGCCCTGGGCGAGGCCGCCGACCATCCGGGGACCCATGGGCCGATCTCCGTCTGGGAGCTGCGCCTCGCCGAGGCGGGACGGCGGTGCGGTGCGGAGTACGCCGACGCCGTCCGCGTGCTGATCCTGCACGCGGCCCGGGCCGACATCGACACGCTCAGCCGGGTCTACCGTCAGGGCACGGCCGACGAACGCCGCGCGGTGCTGCACGCACTGCCCCACCTTGTGCCCGGCCCGGACGCCCTGCACCTCGTCGAGGACGCCCTGCGCACCAACGACACCCGCCTGGTCGCCGCCGCCCTCGGCCCCTACGCCGCCCGGCACCTTTCCCCGCACCACTGGCGGCACGCCGTCCTCAAGTGCCTGTTCACCGGTGTGCCCGTCGACGAGATCGGCGACCTGGCCCGTCGCGCCCACGGCGACACCGAACTGGCCCGGATGCTCGGCGACTTCGCCGAGGAACGCACCGCCGCGGGCCGTCCCGTACCCGAGGACCTGTACCGCGTCCTGGCCCTGACCGCGCCCCCACCGGCCGACGAGACCGGCATCGACGGCAAGGAGACCTGATGCGCATCTTCGACCCCCACATCCACATGACGTCACGCACCACCGACGACTACGAGGCGATGTACGAGGCGGGCGTCCGCGCGGTCGTCGAGCCGGCGTTCTGGCTGGGCCAGCCCCGCACCTCTCCCGCCTCGTTCATCGACTACTTCGACTCCCTGCTGGGCTGGGAGCCCTTCCGCGCCGCCCAGTACGGCATCGCCCACCACTGCGCCATCGCCCTCAACCCCAAGGAGGCGAACGACCCGAACTGCACCCCGGTGCTGGACCATCTGCCCCGTTACCTGCTCAAGGACCGGGTCGTGGCCGTGGGCGAGATCGGCTACGACTCCATGACCCCGGCGGAGGACCGAGCCCTGGAGCACCAGCTGCAACTGGCCGCCGACCACGGTCTGCCCGCCCTCGCGCACACCCCGCACCGGGACAAACCGGCCGGCCTGCGCCGCACCCTCGACGCCGTGCGCGCCTCCGCGCTCCCCGTCGAACGGGTGCTCCTCGACCACCTCAACGAGACCACCGTCAAGGAGGCCAAGGACAGCGGCTGCTGGCTCGGCTTCTCCGTCTATCCCGACACCAAGATGGACGAGGAGCGCATGGTCGCCGTCATCAAGGAGTTCGGCCCGGAGAAGGTGCTGGTCAACTCCGCCGCCGACTGGGGCAGAAGCGACCCCCTCAAGACCCGCAGGGTCGGCGACGCCCTGCTCGCCACCGGGTTCGACGAGGACGACGTGGACCTGGTGCTCTGGCGCAACCCCGTCGCCTTCTACGGCCTCAGCGGCCGTCTCGCCCTGGACGTCGGCGAGACGGACGCCACGCACGAGGGCAACAGCATCCTGCGCGGCGGGGAGTGACCCATGCGCTTCCGCCACCCCGACGGCTCGACCGTCCACCTCGCCTACTGCACCAATGTGCACCCGGCCGAAACCCTCGACGGAGTCCTCGCGCAACTCCGCGACCACTGTGAGCCCGTCCGCCGTCGCCTCGGCCGCGACCGCCTCGGCATCGGCCTGTGGCTGGCCGGCGACGCCGCCCAGGCACTGGTCACCGACCCCTCCGCCCTGCGCGGCCTGCGCGGCGAACTCGACCGACGCGGCCTCGAAGTGGTCACCCTCAACGGCTTCCCGTACCAGGGCTTCGGCGCCGAGGAGGTCAAGTACCGCGTCTACCGCCCCGACTGGGCCGACCCGGAACGCCTCGCCCACACCACCTCCCTCGCCCGCGTCCTCGCCGGACTCCTCCCCGACGACATCACCGAGGGCACCATCTCGACCCTGCCCCTGGCCTGGCGCACCGTGTACGACGACGCCCGCGCGGCCCGCGCCCGCACGGCTCTGCTCACCCTCGCCGAACGCCTCGACGCCGTGGCGGAGCTGACCGGCCGCTCCATCCGCGTCGGCCTGGAACCCGAGCCCGGCTGCACCGTCGAGACCACCGCCGACGCCATCGGCCCCCTGACCGACATCGGCCACGACCGCATCGGCATCTGCGTCGACACCTGCCATCTCGCCACCTCCTTCGAAGATCCGCACACCGCCCTGGACGCGCTCACCCGCGCCCGTGTCCCCATCGTCAAGTCCCAGCTCTCAGCCGCCCTGCATGCCGAACACCCCCATCTCCCCGACGTCCGCGAAGCCCTCTCCGCCTTCGACGAGCCCCGCTTCCTGCACCAGACCCGCACCTCCACCGCCGCCGGACTGCGAGGCACGGACGACCTCGGCGAAGCCCTCGCGGGCGACACCCTGCCCGACGCGTCCCCGTGGCGCTCCCACTTCCACGTCCCGCTGCACGCGGCCCCCACCGCGCTCCTCACCTCCACACTCCCCGTCCTCAAGGCCGCCCTGACCCACCTGGTCGGCGGCGCCCACCCGCTCACCCACCACCTGGAGGTCGAGACCTACACCTGGCAGGCCCTCCCACCCGAACTCCGCCCCCGAGGCCGCGCCCAACTCGCCGACGGCATCGCCGCCGAACTCGCCCTCGCCCGCGACCTGTTGACGGACCTCGGCCTCAAGGAGCTGCCATGAGCGGGCGAGGAGCCGCCGCCAAGCCGCCGAAACCGTCGGATTCACCGGCGCCGCCGCATCCGTCGAACTCGACGAAACCGCACCCCGAAGACCGCCGCCCGCCCACGGGCCACAACCCCGCGAAACCCACCCCTCTCCTCGTCCTGGACGTCGTAGGCCTCACCCCCCGTCTCCTCGACCACATGCCCCACCTCAAAGCCCTCGGCCGGTCCGGCTCCCGCGCCCCACTCGGCACCGTCCTGCCCGCCGTCACCTGCGCCGCCCAGTCCACCTTCCTCACCGGCGCACTTCCCGCCGAGCACGGCATCGTCGGCAACGGCTGGTACTTCCGTGAACTCGGCGACGTACTGCTGTGGCGCCAGCACAACGGTCTCGTCGCCGGAGACAAACTGTGGGACGCCGCCCGCCGCGCGCACCCCGGCTACACGGTCGCCAATATCTGCTGGTGGTACGCCATGGGCGCCGACACCGACATCACCGTCACCCCCCGTCCGATCTACTACTCCGACGGCCGCAAGGAACCCGACTGCTACACCCGGCCCCCGGCCCTGCACGACGAACTCACCGCGAAACTCGGCACGTTTCCCCTGTTCCACTTCTGGGGTCCGGGCGCCGACCTCGTCTCCAGCCGCTGGATCATCGACGCGACCAGACACATCATCCGCACCCGCCATCCGGATCTGACGCTCTGCTACCTCCCTCACCTCGACTACGACCTGCAGCGCTACGGCCCCGACGACCCGCGCTCCCTGAAGGCCGCCGCCGATCTCGACACGGCCATGGCACCCCTGCTCGACGACGCCCGAGCGGAGGGCCGCACCGTGGTGGCGCTCTCCGAATACGGCATCACCCGCGTGGACCGCCCCGTCGACATCAACCGCGCCCTGCGCCGCGCCGGCCTCCTCGAGGTGCACACCCAGGACGGCATGGAGTATCTGGACCCGATGGCCTCAAGGGCCTTCGCGGTCGCCGACCACCAGATCGCCCATGTCTATGTACGCCGCCCCGAGGACTTGGAAGCGACCAGGGCAGCCCTCGCGGATCTCCCCGGCATCGACCAACTCCTCGACGACGAGGGGAAGAAGGCCTACCACCTCGACCATCCGCGCTCAGGCGAGCTCGTCGCCGTCGCGGAGCCGGACGCCTGGTTCACGTACTACTACTGGCTCGACGGCGCCCGCGCGCCCGACTCGTCGAGATCCATCGCAAACCCGGCTACGACCCGGTCGAGCTGTTCATGGACCCGCTCGACCCGTATGTGAAACTCAAGGCGGCCACGGCACTGGCCCGCAAGAAACTCGGCCTGCGCTACCGCATGGCGGTCGTGCCCCTGGACCCGTCACCTATTCGAGGCAGCCACGGCCGCCTGCCCATGAGCGACGACGACGGTCCGCTCATCATCTGCTCCACCCCCCGCGCTGTCGGCGACCGCCTCCCGGCCACCGATGTGAAAGCACTCCTGCTTCGACTCGCCGGTCTCGACCGATCGGCGCCGCCGGGCACGCCTGGCCCGCCGGTCCCACCCGACCTGTCTGTTCCAACTGGTCACAAGTGAAGCACTCGACACTGACAACGCCCTCCGACTTCGAGGAGTTCCAGGCATGAGCCGCACGAACCAGACGGACCCCGAACTCACCCACCGCCTCACCAGACGAGGCATGCTCGGCGTGGCCGCGGGCGCCACCGCCGCCGCCCTGCTGGGCACGGCCGCGGCCCCGGCGCAGGCCGCCGGCACCACCGAGGCCGCGACCGCGGACAAGGGCCGGGGCCGCCCCGTCCTGCCGCCCGGCCGCCTCGGCATCCAGCTCTACAGCCTCCGCGACAAGGTCTCCACCCTCGGCTTCGCGCCCGTCTTCGCCGAGCTGGAGAAGTACGGCTACGACGAGGTCGAGTTCGCCGGCTACACCCAGGGATCGGCGGGCCCCATCACCCTGGCCCAGCTCAGGCGGCTGGCCCGCGACCACGGCCTCACCCCGATCGGCAGCCACGTCGGCTACTACTCCAGCGACCCGAACGCGTACACCTTCGCCCAGAACCTCGACAAGGTCCTCGACGACGCCCAGGCCCTCGGTCTCAAACACATAGGCACCGCCTCCGGGCCGTTCCGCTACGGCTCCACCGTCGACGCGTGGAAGCGGGCCGCCGAGGAGTTCAACACCTACGGCGCCGCGGCCAGGGCGCGGGGCATGAAGTTCTACCAGCACAACCACTCCGAGGAGTTCTCCTTCGCCACCGACAACCCCAAGGTCCGCCTCTACGACGTGCTGCTCCGCGAGACCGACCCCGACCTGGTCTACCTGGAGATGGACATCTTCTGGGCGTACGTGGCCCAGTTCCGCTTCTCGAAGCGGCCCGACGGCAAGCCCGCGCCCTTCGAGCCCCTCGACTACGTCCTCAAGCGCCCCGACCGCTACCCGCTCTTCCATGTGAAGGACGGCGAGAGCGACCCGTCCAACCCCTTCGGCTACCGCATGGTGGATGTCGGCGACGGTGACATCGACTACCAGAAGTTCATCTCCGCCGTGACCCGCCTCAGGGGCCACCGTCTCGCCCACCACTGGCAGGCCGAACACGACAACCCCACCGAGTCCTTCACCTTCGCCCGCCGCTCCAGCGAACACCTGCACTCGCTG
>NZ_AEJC01000457.1 GCF_000317595.1 Streptomyces ipomoeae 91-03
CGCCCTTGGCCGGTGAGGGCGCTCCTGAGCCGGGGGCGCGCTCTCGGCCGATGGGCGCCCTTGAGCAGGGGGCGCCCGTTATTGGGGGGCGTGAAAGGGGCGCGACACCCCCGGGGGGCGGCCTTGACCAGGGGCCTCGGGGTGCCGCGCCGGTTCCCGGTGGGTGGGGCTCCGGGGAAGGGGGGAGCCGTGCCCAGCGGGAGGGGGCGTCAGCCGTTCAGGAACTGGGTGTTCCAGACCTTGGTGTGGCCCTTGACGACCTGCTGCTTGGTGATGGCCGCGCCGAACGAGGCGACCTTCGGGGTCAGCTTCCACTTGACCTCGGCGCGGGCGAGGCCCTTGACGGCGACCTTGACCGGGCCGCCCTTGATCGCGACGGCGGCGTTGACGTTGGTGACCCTGGCGACGGCGCGGGCCTTGCGCTGGACCTTGCCCTTGACCACGTTGTAGTGGAGCGTCAGGTTCTCGGCGGTGACCGGGATGCCGAAGATCGTCTCGGTCACGGTGTAGGACACCACCGTGGCGCCCTTCGCGTCCTTGAAGTTCCGCTTGGACGTGACCTGCTGGACGAACTTCACGTCCGCGTTGACCTTGGTGACGCTCTGCTTCGGGGTGTTGATCGCGCCGCTGAGCTCCTTGAGGAGCTTCTCCTGGATCTTGCGGTCCTGGAGGTGGGTGACGAACCGGGCCTTCTTGGCGGCCGGCAGCGCGGAGAAGCTCCTGAGGGTCTTCTTCGCCTCGGGCGTCTTCTGCGTCTTGAGGTACGTGAGGTAGCTGTTCACCGTCAGCTTCGCCGGGAGCTTCGCGGCGGCCTGGGAAGCGACCGTCCGCGTGCCCTGGGACGCGCCGAGGTCCGCGGCCGACGCGGTGGGGGCGAGCACGGCGAGCGTGGCTGCTCCCGCTACGGCGACGGTGGCGAGACGACGCGTGGTGAGACGGCTGTGCACAGTGTTCTCCCTGGGTTTGGGGGTTCTGTCGGTGCGCGGCAACAAATCTATGGATCAGCTGGGTTGGCCGAAATTGTCCCTTCGGGCAGTGACCTTGAGGGATCCCCTCTCTGTGACGTGGCCGTGTCATTTGAGGGGTGCTTCTTGTCAGTAGCGGGCGCTAAGTTGGACATAGATCGCCGCCGCACCCGGGGCACGGGGCTCTGTCGGGAAAAGCGGCATCGGGAAGGGTCGACCAATGAGCAAGAGGTCTGACGTAGGAGACACGGCTTGCGCCTACCGGCGCACGGGAGCAGATCCGATCCGGGACATCAGCAGGCTCAAGACACTGACGGACCGTGAGAAGGAAGTCCTGCTCCTGCTGGGCACGGGGCTCGGCAACCGGCAGCTCGCCCGGGAGCTCGGGATCGCCGAGCGTACGGTGAAAGCGCATGTCGCGCGCATAGTGGAGAAGTTGGAGCAGCAGACGCGGCTGCAGGTCGCGGTGCTCTCCGTCCTCGCCCACGAGCTGCTGTGCACGGACCCGCGCTGTGCCTGCGGTTCCGCCGTGCCCAGGCCGTCCCTCGTCGGGGCGTCCGCCGTCTGACCGTCGACCGCGGCCGGCCTCCGGCACGCGGGCCGGCCGCGGTGACCGTCGATCAACGACCATCCATCACCGGTCAACACCACCGGCCAACCATCACCGGTCAACCATCAGCGGCCGACGATCAGTGGTCGTTCACCACCGGCCATCGGCCATCGGCCATCACCGACCATCCGCGGTCACCGGCCGTCGGCCGGATGCGATCGCCTACCTGTCCATCGGGGCACTGCCCTTTGGTACACCTCCCCGAAGGACGATGTACGGCAAAGGATGTGGCGTTTACGTTTGAGAATCGCGATCGCCCGAGAGGGCGTCGGACCAGCGACTCATCGACCGACGCAAGCAACTCAAGAAACTCGCAGGAAACTTACGGGGTAAACGTGAATATGCGTGGAGTGACCAAAGCGGCTGCTGTGGCAACCCTGGTGACGACTCTCGGCCTGGGCTCGGCGACCAACGCCCTGGCCGCGAACGGCACTTGGACGACGACGGGCAAGAAGACCCAGACCACCTCGACGCTCAAGCTGAAGAAGGAGCTGAAGAAGGGCTTCCTGCACTTCGGCATCGCGGGCAACGGCAAGCACAAGTGGACCGCCACGTCGTACCGGATCGTCGGCAAGAAGGGCGGCAAGGACGACGTCAAGATGCAGACGGTCAGCGACAAGGACCTGAACCGGGAGAAGGTGGCCCCGTTCAAGAAGTACCCCAAGGGCAGCTACTACATCGTCTTCAAGTACTCGGTGAAGGGTAAGAAGGCGTTCGGCGGCATCGACTAGTCGGTCCGCGGTATCGACCGAGGAG
>NZ_AEJC01000458.1 GCF_000317595.1 Streptomyces ipomoeae 91-03
CCCCTCCAGGGGCTGCACCGTCTGCACGTCAACTTTGCGTTGTCGCCGGTGGGTTGGGTGCGGTGGCGTCGGTACTGTGGAGTGCGCGGAACGATCGACTGCTACACCGGACGGCCGGCAAGAGTGCGACGGAGCTGCCAGGCGGTTTGCTCGGGGCGGTCCCTTGGGGGTGAGGGGAGCAGCCTCTTGGTGGTTCATGGCGGACGTGGCGGCATGGCTGGTGTCGGCGCGGTCGAGATCGCGCGGATCGGTGGTCTGTGGCGGGTCACGCGGCCCTGGCATCCGGGGTTGCGGCCGTTCCTGCGCAGTTACGTCGGCTATTGGGAAGCGGTGACCTCGCCGTACGAGGCACAGTTGGTGCCGACCGGCTGCGCGACCCTGCTGCTCAGTCTCGCGGAGCCGTTTTCGCAGGTCCGGCGGTTGGGCCTACCGGGCGGGAGCAGCGGGAGCATCGGGTCGCTGGTGGTGGGGCTGGAGGACCGGCCCGCGATCTGTGTGCATCCCGGCGGTCAGGAGGCGATCCGGGTCGAGTTCACACCGCTGGGCGCCTATCGGCTGTTCGGCATGCCGATGAGCGAGTTGACGAACCTGGCCATCGAGATCCGGGACGTTCTGGGACCCGAAGCCGGGGAGCTGGTGGAGCGGCTGGCGTCCACCCGGGACTGGGCGGCCAGGTTCGATCTGCTGGACGCGGCGTTGCTCGCCCGGCTCGGGCGCGGTCCGGAGCCCACGCCCGAGGTCGGCCATGCCTGGCGACTGCTCGCCGACAGCGCGGGGGCGACCCCGATCGCTCGCATCGCCGCCGAAGTGGGGTGGAGCCAGGGGTATCTGATCCGGCGGTTCACCCAGCAGATCGGGCTGACGCCCAAGGCCTCCGCCCGGGTGCTGCGCTTCCGTCACGCCGTCGCCATGCTCAACCGAGGGGTCGCGAGTCTGACCGAGATCTCGACGGCCTGCGGCTTCTACGACCAGGCGCATCTCAACCGCGAGTTCCGGGCCATCGCCGGTATCACACCTGGACGGATACTGGCCTCTCGCCGGGTGGAAGGGGCACTGGCTCTCTCGGCGAGTGCAAATTCGTCCAAGACCGGGCCGACCGTCGGCGGATAGCGTCCCCGCGTGTACAACCGCCGGCCGGTCGGGCGGCGCGGGGGACCGTCCGACCGGTCCGGGCAAGCCCGGTTCGAGGACCAGGAGACGCAGAGGGCGTAGGGGACGCCGCGTGGTGGGATGCCACGCATGGTCAAGGGCAACCGGCGACACCTTCGGCGGCATCCGCGACCGCGAGATCGGTGGCGGTGCGTCATTCGGACACCGCTGGTCCTGGTGAACGGCCAGGGCAGCTTCACTGACTCAGGAACCAAGTTGACCGACAACGGCGTACGGCCGTACCGGAGTTCACCCGGGCCGTACAACGGCGTCTCCCCGGAGCAGCGGGCCGCCCGGGAGACGAGGGGCAAGCGCTCCATCGAGTTCGGTGCGGCCTGGCTCATCGGGGGCCTGCTCGTCACCGTCATCACCCACGAGCAGGCTCAGGGTGCGGTCGTGTACGTCGTGACCTGGGGGCCGACGCTCTACGGCATCTTCCGGATCGTCTCCGGCTGCCAACTCCTCAGCAGGAGCCGGGAGTCGCGGTGAGTGCCGTGCGATACCGAACCGACGATCTTGCGTCTACGGCTCGATCGCTGTGCGGAACAGCTCGTCACCGTGGTGCGGCATGCGGCCCGCGGCGCTCATGGCTGGACTGTTTTCCCGCACGACCCCACCCCTGGGCCTCGCCCACCCCACACGGCGAACACAGGGCCGAACGCGACGACGAAGGCCGAGTCGCACGCAAGAAGGCGATTCTTACCGCTTTTTCGGGCCTCATACATGTGTCTGCCGAATCGCAGGGGGAATTCGTGGCGACCGTGTGCGCGGCTCTTGAAGAACACTTGCGGCAATTTCTCTTGTGCCGTAGTTACGTGAAACATGAACCTGTTCAACCGTGCTGCGACCCTGCGCCGCCCGGCTCCCCCCACCGCCCCCCAACTCCCCCACGACCCCTCGGCTTTGGCCCCCTCCGGCCCGCCGAATCCCGCCCTCGCGGCGCTGACCGGCGAATGGATCATCGACCAGGCGCACAGCCGTATCGGATTCTCCGTCCGCCATGCCCTGGTGACGACCGTGCGCGGCGCTTTCACCGAATACCAGAGCCGGCTCTATTTCGACGGCCGCGATCCGTCCCGCTCCCGGGCCGAGATCGTCATCTCCACCGCGTCCGTGGACAGCGGTGTGGAACAACGCGACGCCCACCTCGTCGGCCGGGACTTCCTGGACGCCGCCACCCATCCCCGTATGCGCTTCGTCAGTACGGCGGTCCGCGTCGTTGGCAACGATGTCTATCGCATGACCGGCGACCTCACCATCAAGAACATCACCCGCCCCGTCGATCTCGAACTCACCTACATCGGCCATGTCTCCGACCCCTTCGGCTGCGAGCGAGTCGGATTCGACGGGACGACCACCATCAATCGCTCCGAGTGGGGCCTGACCTACAACGCGAGACTCGCGGAGGGCGGCGCCATGGTGAGCGAGAAGGTGCGCCTCCAGTTCGACATCGCCGCCATCCGCTCGATGCCCGGCGGCTGACGACGCGTCAACAGCGGCGGGGCCCACCTGTTCGGTGGGCCCCTGACTGTTTTCCGGCCGCGTCCCGCCGGGCGACCCCGTACCGCGACCGGCGACCCTGCTTTTGAACGTGTTCAACAGGGGGCGTACGCTCCGATCATGAGCGACAGAGCCGCCCTGGTGAAGGGCATCCGCGCATGGCTGGTCTTCTTCGTCGTCTGTCTGGTGCTGAGCGGCGCCACGGCCTTCCCGCTGGTCCATGAGCTGCGCTGGACCGAGGAGTTGCTGCGTTCCCTGTCGATGGGGGAGTACCTGCCCGGGCTCATGGAATGGATCGAGCGGGCGCGGGCCGGGCTGGACGAGGCCGACGGCGAGTATCCGTTCCTGCTCTACGGCACCGACTGGCTGGCCTTCGCCCACCTTGTGATCGCGGTGGCCTTCTACGGGCCGTATCGCGACCCGGTCCGCAACATCTGGGTCGTCGAGTTCGGCATGATCGCCTGCGCCGGGATCGTCCCGCTGGCCCTTGTCTGCGGCCCGATCCGGGGCATCCCCTTCTGGTGGTCGGTGATCGACATGTCGTTCGGCGTGTTCGGGGTGATTCCGCTGTATGTGGTGTGGAAGCGGATCAAGAAGCTTGAGGCGATGACGCCGGCCGGGACGCCGGCTGTGGCGGCCGTCGACTGAGATCACTGTCGGTTGGGAGTCGCTGGTGGCTGAGGGGTGGTGTCGACTGAGGGGCGCTGTCGGCTGAGGCGCGGTCCGTGTCGCGTCGTGCGGATCGGTCGAAAAAACTGTTATCCCCGCTGCTCTCGTCCCGTCTCCTCGGGCAACCCCTGTCCCCCCACGCACAGGAGTGAGCCGTATGAGTCGTATGGGATTTACGGGATTTGCGGGATGTATAGGTTGTCCGGGGCGTACGGGCAGTGTGATCTCCGCCTCGCGGATTCCCCACCTCACATGGATGGCTGAGAAGGTACGGAAAACAGCCAAGTGATCAGGGTGAGCCCAGCGGGACCGGAGGGAACGTACGTGGACGGGCGGCAGTGGCGCTCCACCATCGCGGCCGCGCAGGCGGGCGACCGGCGCGCCCTCGACGAGCTGGTCGAGGGCTGGTTGCCGCTCGTCTACAACATCGTCGGCCGCGCCCTCAACGGCCACGCCGATGTCGACGACGTCGTACAGGAGACGATGCTGCGCGCCGTCGACAACCTCGACACGCTGCGTGATCCGGACAGTTTCCGGTCATGGCTGGTCGCCATCGCGATGCGGCAGATACGGGACCGGGCGCGCCGGCGCACGACCGACCGACTCGGCGAGGAAAGCGATCCGCACGGTGCCGCCGACTTCGCCGAACTGACCGTTCTGCGACTGCAGTTGGAGGGTCAGCGGCGGGAGGTCGCGGAAGCGGTCCGCTGGCTCGACGACGAGGACCGGCAGCTGCTGTCCCTGTGGTGGCTGGAGGTCGCCGGCGAACTCACCCGGCGCGAGCTCGCCGCCGCGGTCGGCATCAGCCGGCAGCACGCCGCCGTGCGGGTGCAGCGGATGAAGGCCCGGCTGGAGACCGCGCGCGGCATCGTCCGGGCCCTCGACTCCTCCTGCGGGGACCTCGACCGGGTGACCGCCCGCTGGAACGGGCGGCCCGACTCGGTGTGGCGCAAGCGCATCGCCCGGCACATCCGCGGCTGCGCCCACTGCGACGGCCGTGGCGGCGCCGACGAGGTCGTCGTCCCCGCCGAACGACTCCTCGTCGGGATCGCCCTGGTCCCGATCCCCGTCGGCTTCACGCTGTCGCTGGCGTTCGGGGGCAAGACGGCGGTGGCCGCGACGGCGACGGCCGCGGCAGCCGCCTCGGCCTCGTCCTCGATGGGCTGGTCCGCGAAGGTGCTGGGCGCGCTCACCAAGCCCGCCGTCGCGGTGACGGCGGGCGCGACCATCGTCGCCGGGGGCGCGTACGTGGTGACGACCCCGGACGAGCGACCGCCGCAGGCGGCACCCACGGCGGCCAGCACGGCCCGCCCACCGGCCGCACCCGCGCCGGCCCCCGGCTCCCCGTCGCGCTCCGCCTCGCCCTCGCCCCCGGCGTCCCCCTCACCGTCCTCGTCGAAGAAGTCCGACCTGTACGGCAGCGTCGTCGACGCCGTGGATCGGGCCCCCGACCCGAACACCCCGCCCGGCGCGCTTCCGCACCGCCCCGAGACCACCGTCACCAGCACCGGTGGCGCGCGGACGGTGATGAACCACCGCGGCGACAACGTCACCTTCACCGGCAAGGGCTACATCCTCGTCCGCTGGCAGATCTCACCCCAGTACCGCCCGGGCGCCCTCGTCATGCCCGCCTGGACCGGTCTCAAGGGCAAGCTCTTCCACGTGGCCTCCGGCGGGGGGCGCCGCATGGACGACCCGACGTCCGCAGACGGCAGGACGACCGGCATGGGAGGTCCGGACACCGGCTACACCGTCCTTCCCGACGGCGCCCAGCAGATGTGGCAGAACGAGTACTTCTACCTCGACGGCACCGTCACCCTCACCCAGAACGAGCGCGGCGCCGACTACGGCATCACCGTCGCCCCCACCACCTGGACCGCCGTCACCGAAGACATCACCTACGGCCCCACCCAGGGCGCCATCCGGTACGGCCTGGTCCGCGACAACGGCAAGGACACGGCGCCGGTACCGCAGTACGTCACGAGGGGGAGGCCGGCCGACGCGGCCACGGTGGCCCAGCGGTCGGAGGTATAGGGGAGTTGGGGGACGCCTGAGAGCTCGGGGCGCGTGGTGGGTTGGCGGCTGCGGGTTGGGATGTGGCTGGTCGCGCAGTTCCCCGCGCTTCTTGCGGGACGCGACCTCGCTGACTTTGTCCGGTGGTTCCGGCCTACCCGGCGCCGGCGCCCCGCAGCGCGCACAACGCGTCGATGCGGTTCGTGGTGATCGAGTCGACGCCCATGTCGAGCAGCCGCCGCATGGACCGACGGGTGTCGGGCGTCCAGACGGACAACAGGTAGCCGTCACGGTGGACGCGGTCCGCCAGGCCGTGGCTCATCAAACCGAACCGGTAGTTCAGCCAGCGCGGCCGGATGGCGTCGAGAAGGGCGGGCCGAGGCGGCGCGAGGGTCTTCCACGTGAGGGCGATCTCGGCGGTGGGCGAGGCCGCCCGCACCGCGAGCATGGTGTCCGGCCCGGCGCTGTAGTACACCCGCTCCTCGGCTCCGCACTCCCGAACGACGTCCACGATCCGACGCACCGCCCGACGATCGGCCGCCCCCGGCAGATCGACCATGACCCGGCTGCCCTCGGTGACCCCCAGCGCGTCGACCAACGTAGGCACCCCGGCACCCGTGAGCCCCCGCACCTCGGCCGCGGACAACGCGGCCAGCGGCCGGTCCAGCTCCCACAACCGGTTCAGCGTCGAGTCATGGAGTAGGACGGGCACCCCGTCACGAGTCGTCCGTACATCGAACTCGACCGCGTCCGCTCCCAGTTCGAGCGCACACCGCAGGGAGTCGAGGGTGTTCTCACGGTGCCGGTACGGGGCACCGCGATGAGCCACGGCTGTCACGGCACGCATGGAGCCGACAGGGCCGACAGGGCCGACAGATCCGACGGAACCGGCGGAGCCGACGGAGTCGATCGCGCTGGTCGGACTGATGGCACTCGTACGGCTCACTGGGCTCATGGGGCTCATTGCGGGTCCACGGGGTCGATCCGGGGCGGGGCGGCGGTGAGAGTCGGGTTCGACAGGGTCAGGGGATGAGCCAGGCCGAGGTGTAGGCGTCGATCTCGGCGGCCAGACGCGTCTTGTCGGGCTCGTCGAGGAACGACGCCTCGACCGCGTTCTTCGCGAGCGCGGCCAACCCCTGCTCATCGAGGTCGAGAAGGCGCGCGGCGACGGCGTACTCGTTGTTGAGGTCCGTCCCGAACATCGGCGGGTCGTCGGAGTTGATGGTGACCAGGACCCCGGCCTGCACGAAGTCCTTGATCGGATGCTCGTCGAGGGTACGGACCGCGCGCGTGGCGATGTTCGACGTCGGGCAGACCTCCAGGGCGATCCGGTGCTCGGCGAGGTGGGCGAGCAGCTTCGGGTCCTGGGCCGAACTCGTACCGTGCCCGATGCGCTCCGCACGCAGTTCGTTGAGCGCGTCCCAGACCGTCTCCGGCCCGGTCGTCTCACCGGCGTGCGGCACCGACCGCAGCCCGGCCGCGATCGCCCGGTCGAAGTACGGCTTGAACTGCGGCCTCGGTACGCCGATCTCCGGCCCGCCGAGCCCGAACGACACCAGCCCCTCCGGCCGTATCCGGTCGTCGGTCGCGAGCCGCGTCGTCTCCTCGGCCGCCGTGAGCCCGGCCTCGCCGGGGATGTCGAAGCACCAGCGCAGTATGGTCCCGAACTCGGCCTCCGCCGCCTTGCGCGCGTCCTCGATCGCCGCCATGAAGGCCAGCTCGTCGATACCGCGACGGGTGGAGGAGAACGGCGTGATCGTCAGCTCGGCGTACCGCACCTGCTGCCGGGCCAGGTCCCGCGCCACCTCGAACGTCAGCAGCCGGACGTCCTCCGGGGTGCGGATCAGGTCGACGACGGACAGATACACCTGGATGAAGTGCGCGAAGTCCGTGAACGTGAAGTAGTCCGCGAGTGCCTCGGGGTCCGTCGGCACCTTGGAGTCGGGGTGACGGGCTGCCAGTTCGGCGACGATACGGGGGGAGGCGGAGCCGACGTGGTGCACATGCAGCTCGGCCTTGGGCAGGCCGGCGATGAACTGGTGCAGATCACGGGCGCCGGAGGCGCCGGGCGCGGTGCGGTTGTCGGTCAAGGTTCCTCCCCGGAACTGCGTCCGCTCCGGGGCGTGGTCGTCGCCGGGGGACGCGGGTGATCGGCTGATCGATGACTCGGCTCATCGTATGCGGTGGTCCGGGCGATGAACCCTGGGCCGTAGCATGACCGAACGTACGCCTGAACACGTACGACGGAAGCAACGCCAGGAATGGCGAAGAACGGCACGGAGGGGCCCCGAGCATGTCGTCCGACGAGACCCAGAGCCCACCGACGCCGACCGCCCCCGAGCCCGCCCCTTGGGCATCCCCACAGGACCGCGTCCCGCCTTCGTCCACGACGGCCGACGCGGCTTCGGAACCCAGGGACGCAGAGCCGGCGTCCGAAGGCGCGGCGCCGAAGCCCGAGGACGCGAGGCCAGAGGACGCGAGGCCAGAGGCGGACGACGCGATACCGGAGCCCCAGGCCACGCTTCCGACAGCCGAGGTCGTGCTGGGCAAGCCGACCGGACCCGCTGAGGCCACGCGTGCCGGGGGGACCGCCGCCGGGGCGAGGGAGTCTGTCGGGGCCGATGAGCCGGTCAGGTCCGCCTGGAGGACTCCGGAGCCCGAGGACGCTGCCCCTGTCGCGAAGGTCGCCCTGGACAAACCCATCGGGACGGCCGGAGCCGCTGCCGGGGCCGGCGAGGTTGCGGGGTCCGCCGAGTCCGGTGCGCCCGCCGGGCCCGGTACGCCCCCCGGGTCCGCCCCCGCCCACACACTGGCCGCCGGGGACACATGGGCCGCTCCCGCCGACGCGTCGACGTCGAACTCCACGCCGACCGACCGGCCGGTGCCGGGCTCCACCCCGACGCCGCCCTCTGTCCATGACCAGCAGACGGTCACCGCCATATCGGGCGCGGACGCCACCGCACCGGTGCCGTCCGCCGTGAGCACTCCGGCACCTCCCCAGACCCCCGCATCACCCCAGACTTCCGCGACGCCCCAGCCCGGGGCCGCACCCGATCCCTTTGCGGTCCCGGGAGGCCCGGAGTCCACTCCCACTCCCGTGGTCGCCACCTCTCCCGCCCCTCATCCGTTCGCCCCGCCCGGAGGGCATCAGCTGTCCGGCACCCAGCAGGCGCCGATCCCCGGCAATCCGTTCGCGCCCCCAGCCGGCGCTCAGGCGCCGACCCCAGGCTCCGGCAATCCCTTCGCCCCGCCCGCCGCCGACGCCGCCTTCCCGCCGCCCGCAGGCGGCGCCCCCTTCGCCGCCCCTGCCCCGAACGCCCCCTACGCTCAGCAGCCCATCCACGGTTCCCCCGGCGCCCCCGTCCCGCCCCCGCCGATCAGCCCCGACGGCCCGTGGCAGGTGCCGTACGGCTATCCCCTGCACCCCGGCCACCACGCCCCCGGCTACGGCTGGCCCGGGCTGAAGCCTCCGCCGAGCAACGGCATGGGGATCGCCTCGCTGGTGCTCGGGATCTGCGCCGCGGTGCTGTTCTGTCTGTGGCCGGTGGCGATTGTGGGGGGTGTGCTGGCCGTGATCTTCGGATTCATCGGCCGGGCCAAGGCGCGCCGGGGCGAGGCGACGAACCCGGGGCACGCCCTGGCGGGGCTCATCTGCGGAGCGATCGGCGTCCTTCTGGGCGTCGGCTTCATCGTCCTCCTCATCATGGCCTCGGACAGCAGCCCCGACGGCTCGGACACCGACCCCTTCGACGACGGCTACTCCACGTCCCTGTCCCTGGTGCTGTCCCCCGAAGACGCGACCTCACCCGCCGCCGACCCCACCGGCACCTCCCCGCGTTAGGCCGCACCAACGCCAACCACTTGCACTCGACCCACTCCGTCGCCGTCCCCCCAGGCGGCGACACCCCTCACCAGCGCCTCCGCCCAAGCACCGGCTTAGGCACCGGCACCCTCGCCTAAGCTTCCGCCTCCACCCCCGTCGCCAACCGCTCCCGCGCCGCCATCAATGCGAAGCCCAGCAGATTGGGGCCCCGCCAGAGCTCGGGGTTCATGGCGCGCTCGTCGTCCGCCGCGAGGCCGATGCCCCAGACCCGGTCGAGGGGGCTGGCCTCGACCAGTACCCGGTTCCCCGTACCGAGAAGGAACGCCCGCAGGTCGGGGTGGGCGGCGAACTTGTGGACGCTGCCCTCGACGACGATCCCGAAGCGCTCCCGCTCCCATATGGACTCGTCGAAACCGCGCACGAGCCGGCCGATCTTCTTGGCCTGTGCGGGGCTCGATGCCGCGACGGCCTTCCGCTCGGCCTCCGTGTCCCCGAACAGGCGGGCCTTCGACGCCATCATCCAGTGCTCGGCCGTCGCGTACTCCACCCCGTCCACCGTGAACGGCGACGGCCACCACTGACTCAGACAGCTCGCGCCCACCTGGCCGTCGGGCCGCGGCCGGTGCCCCCAGAAGTGCAGGTACTTGACCCTTGCCCCCGACCGGACCTCCCTGATCAGGGCGTCCCAAGAATCGATCTTCAGCATGCCGACGAGTCTGGCACCCGCCACTGACAATCCGTCCCTGGTTTATCGCCCCGAGTGGACACCAGGTCGACAGATTCCGTCGCGTAACCAAAAGGCAACAACGGAATCACTTGTTGATACCCCATGGCTCTGTCAGGATCGGCACTCAAATCGAGCTGGAGCTACGTCACCCACCTTCGGGGACAAGGGGGGCGCCGGCGGAGGAAAGCGACATGCAGAACCCGGGTACCGCCACCCCGGACCGATTCCCCGCGCAGGAACGCTTCGCGGACGGCGCGCAGTACCTCGCCGGCCGCCTGACGAAAGGTACGTCCGGCCGCACCCACGCCGTGGTCGACCCGGCCACCGGCGAGGACGTGTACACGTACGAGCTCGCCGGGACGGACGACGTCGACGCCGCCGTGGCCGCCGCCCGCGAGGCCTTCCCGGGCTGGGCCGCCACCACGCCCGGCGAGCGTTCCGACGCGCTGCACCGCCTCGCCGCCGTCCTCGCCGAGCGGGCGGAGGAGTTCGCGCGGGCCGCGTCCCTGCAGTGCGGGAAGCCGCTCAAGCTCACCCGCGAGTTCGACGTACCGGGGACCGTCGACAACACGGCCTTCTTCGCCGGTGCCGCCCGCCATCTCCAGGGCCAGTCGGCGGGCGAGTACTCCGGCGACCACACCTCGTACGTACGCCGCGAGCCCATCGGGGTCGTCGGCTCCATCGCGCCCTGGAACTATCCGCTCCAGATGGCCGCCTGGAAGATCCTCCCGGCGATCGCCGCGGGCAACACGATCGTCCTGAAGCCCGCCGAACTCACCCCGCTCACCTCGCTGCTCTTCGCGCGGGCCGCGACCGACGCCGGGATTCCCGACGGTGTGATCAACATCGTCACCGGTACCGGCAAGGAGGCCGGTGAGCATCTCGTCGGGCACCCGGACGTGGCCATGACCTCCTTCACCGGGTCCACGGCCGTCGGCAAGCGGGTCGCGGAGATCGCCACCGCCACCGTCAAGCGGATCCATCTGGAGCTGGGCGGCAAGGCGCCCTTCGTCGTCTTCGACGACGCGGACCTGGAGGCCGCCGTCAACGGCGCGGTCGCGGGGGCCCTCATCAACACGGGGCAGGACTGCACGGCCGCCACGCGCGCGTACGTGCAGCGTCCCCTCTTCGAGGAGTTCGTCACGAAGACGGCCGCCCTCATGGAGACCGTCCGGCTGGGGGATCCCTTCGCCGCCGGAACCGACCTCGGGCCGCTGATCTCGCACGTCCAGCGCGACCGGGTCGCCGGGTTCGTCGAGCGGGCACGCGCGTACGCGCGCGTGGTCACCGGCGGGGAAGCGCCCCAGGGGGAGCTCGGCAGCGGCGCGTACTACCGGCCGACGCTCATCGCGGACGCGCCCCAGGACAGCGAGATCGTCCAGTCGGAGATCTTCGGCCCGGTCCTGGTCGTCCTGCCCTTCGACAGCGACGACGAGGGCATCCGGCTGGCCAACGACACACCGTACGGGCTCGCGGCCTCGGCCTGGAGCCGGGACGTCTACCGGGCGGGCCGGGCGACCCGGGAGATCAGGGCCGGGTGCGTCTGGGTCAACGACCACATCCCGATCATCAGCGAGATGCCGCACGGCGGCTACCGGGCATCAGGCTTCGGCAAGGACATGTCCATGTACTCGTTCGAGGAGTACACCCAGATCAAGCACGTCATGTTCGACAATACGGCGCTGGTCCGGAAGGACTGGCACCGCACGATCTTCGGGGACCGATAGTCAGCCCGGGGTACCGGCTGCCCGACCGCCGGCCGGTACCCCACCACCTCCCGACGGGCCACCCCCCGAAAGGGCACTCCCGAAAGGCACCAAGCGCATGCAGCAGTACGAGCCCGACCGCCTGTCCCCGGCCCAGGTGGCCGCCATGCGGCGCAGCCTCACCAGCGGCAGGGCCGCCCTCAGCCGCGGTTCGCTGCTGCGCGCCGGAGCGGGCGGCGCCCTCGCCGTCGGTGGGCTCGGGGCGCTGAGCGCCTGCGGCATCCCCCCGGCGAAGAACACCTCCGGTGTCTCCTCGGAGGACCACTCGGCCGAGGAGAAGGAGGTCGACTTCTCCAACTGGACCGAGTACATGGACGTCGACGACAGCGGCAAACGCCACCCGAGCCTGGATCAGTTCACCGCGCGGACCGGCATCAAGGTCAAGTACACCGAGGACATCAACGACAACGTCGAGTTCTTCGGGAAGATCAAGCCGCAGCTCGCGGCCGGTCAGGACACCGGGCGCGACCTGATCTGCGTCACCGACTGGCTGGCGGCCCGGCTGATCCGCTTCGGATGGGTCCAGAAACTGGACGCGTCCCATCTGCCGCACGCCTATCTGAACCTCGCCCAGCAGTTCCGCAGCCCCGACTGGGACCCGGGGCGCGCCTACTCGTACCCCTGGCAGGGCATCTCGACCGTCATCGCCTACAACAAGAAGGCGCTCGACGGCGAGGAGGTCAGGTCGGTCTCCGACATGCTCGACAACCCCAAGCTCAAGGGACGTGTCGGCTTCCTCTCCGAGATGCGCGACAGCATCGGGATGACGCTGCTGGACATGGGCAAGGACCCGGCGAAGTTCACCGACGACGACTACGACGCCGCGATCGCCCGCCTCCAGAAGGCCGTCGACAAGGGGCAGATCCGCCGCTTCACCGGCAACGACTACACCTCGGACCTCACCAAGGGCGACTTCGCGGCCTGTATCGCCTGGGCCGGTGACGTCGTGCAACTCAAGGCCGACAGTCCGGACGTCGACTTCGTCATCCCCGACAGCGGCTACATGACGTCGACCGACAATCTGCTGATCCCCAACAAGGCCCGGCACAAGACCAACGCCGAACGGCTCATCGACTACTACTACGAGCCGAAGCCGGCCGCCGAACTCGCCGCGTACATCAACTACGTGTGCCCCGTCGACGGGGTCAAGGCGGAACTGGCCAAGATCGACCCGGACGCGGCGAACAACCCGCTGATCATCCCCGACGCGGCCATGGCAGCCAAGTCCCACGCCTTCCGCTCCCTCACCCAGAAGGAAGAGACGGCGTACGAAGAGAAGTTCGCAAAGCTGACAGGGGCGTGACGAGGACGATGAAGACGACAGAGAACGGCAGCGGGGACGTCCGCCTCTCCGGTATCGGCAAGACCTACGGCTCCTTCACCGCCGTGCATCCGCTCGATCTGATCGTGCCGGAAGGTTCCTTCTTCGCTCTGCTCGGGGCCTCCGGGTGCGGCAAGACCACCACCCTGCGCATGATCGCCGGGCTGGAGGAACCTTCCTGCGGGACCGTGTCGCTCGGCGACCAGGACGTGACGCGTCTGCCGCCGTACAAGAGGCCGGTGAACACGGTGTTCCAGTCGTACGCGCTCTTCCCGCACCTCGACATCTTCGAGAACGTCGCCTTCGGTCTGCGCCGGCGCGGCATCAAAAGTGTGAGGAAACAGGTCGAGGAGATGCTGGAGCTGGTCCAGCTCGGCGAGCAGGCCCGCAAGAAGCCGCATCAGCTGTCGGGCGGCCAGCAGCAGCGCGTGGCCCTAGCCCGCGCGCTCATCAACCACCCCAAGGTGCTTCTCCTGGACGAGCCCCTCGGCGCCCTCGACCTCAAGCTGCGCCGCCAGATGCAGCTGGAGCTGAAGCGCATCCAGACCGAGGTCGGCATCACGTTCATCCATGTCACGCACGACCAGGAGGAGGCCATGACCATGGCCGACACGGTCGCCGTGATGAACGCCGGCCGCGTCGAGCAACTCGGCTCCCCGACCGACCTGTACGAGAACCCGCGGACGACGTTCGTCGCCAACTTCCTCGGCACCTCCAACCTCATCGAGGCCGAGGTCGACTCCACAAGCGGCGAGGACATCGTGCTGAAGGCGGGCGACGGCAAGCTCGTCCTGCCCGAGGCGCGGTGCGGCGCGCCCGCTCGCACCGGCGGCAAGGTCCTCGTCGGCGTACGCCCCGAGAAGATCGCCCTCACGCACGCGGACGACGCCGGGGAGATCCCCGTCGGCCGCAACCGCATCACCGGGAAGATCGCCGCCACGAGCTTCATCGGTGTCTCCACGCAGTACGTGATCGACAGCTCCGTCTGCCCCGAGTTCGAGGTGTACGTCCAGAACATCGACCGTGACGCCCGACTCGTCCCCGGCGCCGAGGTCGTCCTGCACTGGAGCCCGGCCCACACCTTCGGCCTGGACGCGGCCCAGTCCCTGCTTGCGGGGACAGCGGGCTCCGCCGACGTCGAAGAGGGGGCGGCCGTCTGATGTCGACGCTCACGGAGGCGCCCCCGCCCCTCGCGCCCACCGCCCCCGCGGCGAAGCCGCCGCGCAGGAGGGGCCGCTGGACGCCGTATCTGCTGCTCGCGCCAGGCCTGATCTGGCTGCTGGTGTTCTTCGCGATGCCGATGATCTACCAGGCCTCCACGTCCGTGCAGACGGGCTCGCTGGAGGAGGGCTACAAGGTCACCTGGCACTTCGCGACCTACTGGGACGCGCTGAGCGAGTACTACCCGCAGTTCCTGCGCTCGGTCCTGTACGCGGGGTCGGCGACGATCCTGTGTCTGCTGCTCGGCTATCCGCTGGCGTATCTGATCGCGTTCCGCGCGGGGCGCCGGCGCAATCTGATCCTGATCCTGGTGATCGCGCCGTTCTTCACCAGCTTCCTGATCCGTACGCTCGCCTGGAAGACGATCCTGTCGGACGGCGGCCCGGTCGTCGGCGCCCTCGACTCGCTGCACGTCCTGGACGTCACCAGCTGGCTCGGCCTGACGACCGGCGACCGCGTGCTGGCCACCCCGCTCGCGGTGGTCTGCGGCCTCACGTACAACTTCCTGCCGTTCATGATCCTGCCGCTCTACACCTCGCTGGAACGCATCGACGGGCGGCTGCACGAGGCGGCCGGTGACCTGTACGCCAAGCCGTTCACCACCTTCCGCAAGGTCACGTTCCCGCTGTCGATGCCCGGTGTCGTCTCCGGCACGCTGCTGACGTTCATCCCGGCGAGCGGTGACTACGTGAACGCCGAACTCCTCGGCTCCACCAACACCCAGATGATCGGAAACGTCATCCAGAGCCAGTTCCTGCGGATCCTCGACTACCCGACGGCGGCGGCGCTTTCGTTCATTCTCATGGCCGCGATCCTCATCATGGTCACGGTCTACATCCGTAAGTCGGGGACGGAGGATCTGGTTTAAATGGCCCTCGTCAACTGGCTCAAGCGTCATCTCGTCGTCATGGCCGGACTTCTGACACTCGGATATCTGCTGCTGCCGAACATCGTGGTCACGGTCTTCTCCTTCAACCAACCGAAGGGCCGTTTCAACTACGAGTGGCAGAAGTTCTCCACGGGCGCCTGGACCGACCCGTGCGGAGTGGCCGACCTGTGCGGCTCGCTCACGCTCAGCCTCCAGATCGCGGCCTGGGCGACGCTCGGCGCGACCGTGCTCGGCACGATGATCGCCTTCGCGCTGGTGCGGTACCGCTTCCGCGCCCGGGGCGCCGTCAACTCGCTGATCTTCCTGCCCATGGCGATGCCCGAGGTCGTGATGGCCGCCTCACTGCTCACCCTTTTCCTCAACATGGGCGCACAGTTGGGTTTCTGGACGATCCTGATCGCCCACATCATGTTCTGCCTCAGCTTCGTCGTGGTCGCCGTCAAGGCGCGCGTGATGTCGATGGACCCCAGGCTGGAGGAGGCCGCGCGGGATCTGTACGCCGGTCCCGTCCAGACCTTCCTCCGGGTCACCCTGCCGATCGCCGCCCCGGGAATCGCGGCGGGCGCGCTGCTCGCCTTCGCGCTCTCCTTCGACGATTTCATCATCACCAATTTCAACGCGGGCTCGACCGTCACCTTCCCCATGTTCGTCTGGGGTTCGGCACAGCGCGGAACGCCCGTGCAGATCAATGTCATCGGTACGGCCATGTTCCTCGTCGCCGTGCTGTTCGTGGTGGCCGGAATGGCCATCGGAAACCGCAGAAAGCGACAGAAGGCATAAGGCCTCTCAGAAGGCATGACGCCTCTCATCCGGATATCGCTGTAGGGAGTTGAAATCATGGCCCCAAGCGCCATGCTCTTCAATTCTGGGGGCAACACCCCCAGACCCCCTGGTTGGACAAAATCCCTCTCCGACGCACAGCCGGTCCCGTACTGGCTCGAAGACCCCGGCAAGCCCCACCCCGAGCCCGCGCTCACCGGCGCCGAGACCTGCGACCTGCTGGTCGTCGGCGGCGGCTACAGCGGACTGTGGACCGCGCTGATCGCCAAGGAGCGCGACCCGCGACGGGATGTCGTCCTGCTGGAAGGCCGCGAGGTGGGCTGGGCCGCCTCCGGCCGCAACGGCGGCTTCTGCGCCGCCTCGGTCACCCATGGCCTGGCCAACGGCCTCGCCCGCTGGCCGCACGAGATCCACAAACTCCAGGAGCTGGGCGCCCGCAACCTCGACGAGATCGAGGCGGCCGTCGCCCGGCACGGCCTCGACTGCGACTTCGAACGCACCGGTGAGATCGACGTCGCCACCGAGACCTACCAGGCATGGCAACTGCGCGACTGGTACGAGGAGATCGAACGCAGGGGCCTCGCCGACGGCCTCGAGTTCCTGGACGCCGACGCGGTCCGCGAACAGGTCGCCTCACCCACCTTCGAGGCGGGCCTGCACGACCGCCGCGGCGTGGCCATGCTGCACCCCGCCAAACTCGCCTGGGGCCTGAAGCGGGCCTGTCTCGAGCTCGGCGTCCGCGTCTACGAGCACACCTCCGCGCTGACCCTGAAGGCGTACGGCGTCGGCATGGCCGTCCGCACCCCGTACGGCAGCGTCAGGGCCCGCCAGATCGCGCTCGGCACCAACATCTTCCCGAACCTGGTCAGGCGTGTCCGGGCGTACACCGTCCCCGTCTACGACTACGCCCTGATGACCGAGCCGCTGACCGCCGAACAACTGGCCTCCATCGGCTGGAAGGGCCGCCAGGGCCTCGGCGACAGCGCCAACCAGTTCCACTACTTCCGGCTCAGCGCCGACAACCGCGTCCTCTGGGGCGGCTACGACGCGATCTACCCGTACGGCGGTCGCGTGCGCGCCGAGTACGACGACCGGCCGGAGACGTACGCCAAGCTCGCCGGGCACTTCTTCACCTGCTTCCCGCAGCTGGAGGGCGTCCGCTTCACCCACGCCTGGGGCGGCGCGATCGACACCTGCTCGCGCTTCTCGGCGTTCTTCGGCACCGCCCACCACGGCAAGGTGGCGTACGCGGCCGGATACACGGGTCTCGGCGTGGGCGCCACCCGGTTCGGCGCGGAGGTCATGCTCGACCTGCTCGCGGGGGAGCGCACGGAGCGCACCGAACTGGAGATGGTCCGCAAGAAGCCGCTGCCGTTCCCACCGGAGCCGTTCGCCTGGACCGGTATCGCGCTCACCAAGTGGTCCCTGGCCCGCGCCGACTCCCACGCCGGCCAGCGCAACCTGTGGCTGAAGGCCATGGACCGGCTGGGCCTGGGGTTCGACAGCTGACGCCCGCCCGGCGTGCGAACCGGTGCGTGGAAGCACGCGTGATCAATGGGCGTACGCCCTGCGCCGACGAACATACGCCCTGCGCCGACCGGCGTACGCCCTGCTCGGCGGCCGTCCTCCGATTCACCACCAATAAGTAAGGGGAACCCGCGTAATGCTCCGCCCGAACCCCTGTCTGTGCTCCTGACGCGAAAACCGCGTCCATGGGAGCTCTACAGAGAGGAAGGTCCCTGTCATGACTGGGGCCAAGACGGCGGTCGAGTGGCTGGCATCCGTATCACCGGATCCCGAGGCGTGCCGCTGGGAGTGGGAACGCAACCCCCTGGGGGTCGCCCTTCTCCCGGCGGGCAGGGCCTGGGACGTCCTGATCCTGCCGGGCGAACTCGGCTACCCCACACTCGACGTCCTGACCCGCATCATCGACCGGCCCGGACCCGTGCTCGTCGACTTCGGCGACGACCGCATGGGTTTCTTCGTGCCGCCGGGTACGGCGTCCCGCTGGCTCGGCACCGGGGTGCGCAGCGTGGGCCGCGGCACCTGGATCGTGGTGCCGTACCCCGGCCGGCAGACCGGCGGCGTCCGCTGGCTGATCCCCCCGGACGGCACCGGCACCCTCACCGACCCGGCACTCCTCGAACTCGCGATGCACGAGGCGGCGGCGACCCTGGCCCGGGACGAGGACCGCTAGCCGAGGCACTGCCGTGTGCCGACCGCCATGACGCGGACATCAACCGGATCGACGACCCGGCCGGAACCACAGTGACCACAGTGAGGAGAGCAGCATCGCGCACACGCACCAGCTCGCCACCACGTCGAGCGGCCAGTGGTAGCCCTGGCGCACCAGGCCGAAGCCGACGCCGAGGTTGACCACGAGGGCGATGACGACGACCGCGCGGCGTACGAGGGCGCCGCGCAGCCAGGGCAGCAGCGACAGGACGGCGGCGCCGTACGCGATCGCGGCGGTCGCCGTGTGGCCGGACGGGTAGAAACCGGTGCCCGGGCCCATGACCGGGGGGCCCGACCGGGCGACGAGTTCCTTCAGCGGGACGACCCAGAGCGGTACGGCGGCCATCAGGAGTGCCGCGACGACGGGCGCCCGCCACCAGTGGTCTCTACCGGTGGCACGCGCACGCCATCCGACATACGTCAGTACGACCGCCAGGACCGGGACGGCGACCGCGATGCTGCCGAGATCGGCGAGGAACTGGGTGGGAGCGCCCCGGTGGACCAGGGCATCGCTGAGGCGTTCGTCCGCGCGGGCCAGTGGTCCGTGGGCGACGACCTGCCAGGTGATCAGCGCGAAGAGGAGGGCCGGGGGGCCTAGAAGGAGGGAAGCGGCGCGACGGCCGGAGAGGATGGTCGGCCACCCCCGAACAGGGGGGGTGGTTCGGGGGTGGCCGTCCGGATCGGTGTGCCGCACGCCCCGGGGGGTTTGGGGCGGGCGGCCATCCGATCGGTGAGGAGATCCGGAGCCGGAAGCTCCGGGTGTGTGCGCGAGGGCACGACCAGGGCGAAGCTGGGGAGGCCCCGACCTGGGTTCGCCCACAGTCCCCTGTGGGCGGGGTGTATCTCTCATCTGGGTTAGAACTTACGACAGGGGGTGCCGTGACGACAGGTGGAATCGCGAGCCGTCATGCACCTTGCACACCTTCTTCACGTGCTCTGACGCTCGTCCACAGGAACCGGAATCCGGGCGGGATTCCGGTTCCGGGAACCGTGGGACGTCGGAGGCGGATGGGGGATTCCGTATGCACGGCGGCCGGATGCCGGCTCACCACACGGACTCACAGCTCACCACACGGACTCACCGCGGACTCGGACGTACTTTGTCGCGGACTCAGATGCGGGTGAACGCCTGCTCGAGGATGTCCAGGCCCTCGTTCAGGAGGTCGTCGCCGATGACGAGCGGCGGGAGGAAGCGCAGCACGTTGCCGTAGGTGCCACAGGTCAGGACCAGCAGGCCCTCCTGGTGACAGGCCTTCGCCAGCGCGGCGGTCGCCTCCGGGGCGGGCTCCTTGGTCGTACGGTCCTTGACCAGTTCGATGGCGATCATGGCGCCGCGACCGCGGACGTCGCCGATGACGTCGAACTTCTCGGCCATGGCGGTGAGCCGGGCCTTCATCGTCGCCTCGATCGACTTGGCGCGGGCGTTGAGGTCCAGCTCCTTCATCGTCTCGATCGAGCCGAGGGCGCCCGCGCAGGCGACCGGGTTGCCGCCGTACGTACCGCCCAGGCCACCCGCGTGCGCGGCGTCCATGATCTCCGCGCGGCCGGTGACGGCGGCGAGCGGGAGACCTCCGGCGATGCCCTTGGCGGTGGTGATCAGGTCCGGGACGATGCCCTCGTCCTCGCACGCGAACCACTGCCCCGTACGGCAGAAGCCGGACTGGATCTCGTCGGCGACGAAGACGATGCCGTGGTCGGAGGCGAACTTCCGGACGGCCGGGAGGAAGCCCTTGGCCGGCTCGATGAAGCCGCCCTCGCCGAGCACCGGCTCGATGATGATCGCGGCCACGTTCTCCGGGCCGACCTGCTTGGTGATCTGGTCGATGGCCTGCGCGGCGGCCTCCGGGCCCGCGTTCTCCGGGCCGGTCGGCCAGCGGTAGCCGTAGGCGACCGGCACGCGGTACACCTCGGGCGCGAACGGACCGAAGCCGTGCTTGTACGGCATGTTCTTGGCCGTCAGCGCCATCGTGAGGTTGGTCCGGCCGTGGTACCCGTGGTCGAACACGACCACGGCCTGCCGCTTGGTGTACGCACGCGCGATCTTCACGGCGTTCTCGACGGCCTCGGCGCCGGAGTTGAACAGCGCGGACTTCTTGGCGTGGTCGCCGGGGGTCAGCTCGGCGAGGGCCTCGGCGACCGCCACGTACCCCTCGTACGGCGTGACCATGAAACAGGTGTGCGTGAAGTCCTGGAGCTGGGCGGAGGCCCGGCGTACGACGGCCTCGGCGGAGGCGCCGACGCTGGTCACGGCGATGCCGGAACCGAAGTCGATCAGCCGGTTGCCGTCGACGTCCTCGATGATGCCGCCGCCCGCGCGCGCGGTGAACACCGGCAGCACGGAGCCCACGCCCTGCGCGACCGCCGCGACCCTGCGGGCCTGCAGCTCCTGCGACTTCGGACCGGGGATGGCGGTGACGACGCGGCGCTCCTGGGGAAGTGCGCTCATGTGGGGCTCCTGGGGGTTGCACGGACGGATGACGGGGTGCCCGGATCTCGCGTATCTCACGGCCGCGTACCTTCTCTTGCGGACGTGTGCCTTTCTTTTCTCGCAGGCTAGGACCGGGGAGGAGTCGTGGGCATGCTCCATGTGGGCGTTGTCGGCGACGCGGCTTGTCCTCGGTGGACATGGCGCGTTGCCGGAGGTGAACCAGGGGCACGGAGGTAACGGACCGGCCCCAGCACCAGGTGCCCTGCCGCGTAAGCGGTGAACTCCCCTTGCCGGGGCGTTAGATTGGCTCGCTGATGGTGGACGGAACGGCTGGTCAGGGGGCAAGCGCGATGAACAGCGACGGGACGCGGGACGCGCAGGGCACACATACGAGTCCTGTACCGCGCCCTGCGGGGTCGCCGGAGATGCCGGCGGCGCCTCCGCGACCCGCCCACGCACCAGGGGTTCCGCCGCTGCCGGACGGGTCGTCCTTCCTCGCCTGGCTGCGGACCCCGCGACCGGAAGCGGCACCGGGCATGTGGCGCTTCGGCCACACCCCACGGCCCGACGAGGAACCCGATGAGGTCCCGGGCCGCCAACTGCTGAGCGGTGCCTTCATCGCCTTCCTCGTGGGCTGGCTGGTCTGGTCCCTGCTGCAGAACGGCTATCTCGGCAACTGGTGGTGGCTGCCGCTCCAACTCCTCGCCCCCGACTCCTGGCGGGGCGGCACCGGGGCGGGAGGCGAGGTCGGCACGTTCCTGCTCTACCGAGGTTACGAGTTGATCGTCGCCCTGGTGATCCTGGTCGGAGTGGGCCGACTCGGTCGCTGGGGTGAGGTGTGGCGCCGCTATCTCGCCCCCCGTTTCCGCAGTCGCCCGCCGGTGCAGGCGGCCCCCGCCGCTGAGGACGACCCCGCTCAGTGGAACCAACTGCGGGCGGCCGGAGCCGTCGACGCCGCCGACCGCCTGGTCGCCGACGCGAACGCCGGGCTCATGCGGGACGTCGACCATGCCCGGATCATGCGTGCCTGGCAGGGCGTACGCAGTGGCCGGCACAGCCTCGCGACGTTCACCGGTGCCGTGTTGAAGGACGGGGCGGCTGCCTGTCTGCACCCGTCCGGGGAACGCGACCTGCCGGGCCGTCTCGCCCAGCATGACCTGCTCACCGGCCAGGTCCGGCTGGGCGCCACCGCGAACGACCCCCGCAACCCGTATGCATACCGGGGCACGGGCCTCGCTCTGGGCCCCGATCTGCTCGGCACCTCCCTGCTGGCTGTCGGGCCCGCCGGATCGGGGAAGACCGGGAGCGTGGTGTGGCCCGTCGCCGAGTCGCTGTGCCTGCACGCGCTCGCCGGACGCGCGGCCGTGGTCGTCGTCGGTGCGGCGGGTGCCGGGCTCGGACCGGCCGACGCCTACGACGTCGTCGTACGTGTCGGGAACCCGGAATCCGTGTACGACCTCGATCTGTACGGAGGAACGACGGACCCCGACGAGGCCGCGGCCATATTGGCCGAGGCACTGGTCGGTGATCTCGCCGACCCGCACCCCGGTGGCGACAGCCGGCGCTCGACCACCGTGCTCGCCCAGCTCCTCGGACCCTTCCGGGCCGTGCACGGGCGCTTCCCGTCCGTGCCGCAGCTACGCCAGCTACTGGACGGGGCCCCCGGCCCGCTGGGCGAGTTGCGCGAGGCGCTCCAGCAGGCCGGGCAGGAGTCGCTGCTGCGGGAGCTGGACGCGAGGGAACGGCAGCTCGGCCATCCCGGGGACGTCGGGGGAGTGCTGGCCGATCGGATCGCGCTCCTCGACCGGCCCGCCTTCGCCGGGTTCTTCGACACCTCCGGACAGACCCGGCCTTTCTCCCTCCGAGCGCTCGACCATCCCGTACGGGTCCGTATCGACCTGCCCGAACGCGGCCACGCCGACGCCTCGCGCATCCTGGCCCGGCTGGTGCTCGCCCAGTTCACCGCGAGCGTGGCGGTACGGGAGGACCGGTCGCTGTTCGCCTGCCTGGTGCTGGACGACGCCACGGGCGTGGTGACGCCCGAGGCAGTACGCGGCATCCAGCGGCTGCGGTCCGCCAACGCCGGGACGGTGCTCACGTTGCGGACCCTCGACGACGTTCCCCGGCCGTTGCGCGGTCCACTGCTCGGCGCGACCGGGTGCCGGATGGCGCTGTCCGGGCTCACCCCCTGGGACGGGCAGGACTTCGCCGAGGTGTGGGGCAAGGAGTGGACCGAGGCACGCGACGTCACCGACCGGCAGATCATCGCGGACTCCCCGGCCGGGAAGGCCTGGCACGCCGTGCGACGGGTGATCACCGGGCACGCGCCGACCGCCCGGGCCGTCACCGTGCGGCAGGTCGAGCGGGAGCGGTGGTCCGCGTCCGAGTTGGCGCATGGGGTGCCGCCGGGGCATGCGGTGTTGTCGTTGACCAGTGTGCGGGGGGAGCACGCGCCGCCGTTGTTGGTGGATCTGCGCGGTTGAGGGTGGTCGGAGCGCGGAGGATGGCGGCCGACGCGTGGGGTGGTGTCGGCCGGGGCGCGGGCTGGTGGCTGGGGAGCTGTGGGTGTGGGGGTGCAGGACACCCGGCGGGAGGCTCGGGGGGACCGTACGGTGAGGCAGAATCGGGGCAGGTCGTTCATACGCGGCGGCCAAAGACGCCGATTCGAAGATCTGAAGGCCTCATGCCCCCGACGCTCGCCTCGCTCGTCCATCACTCCGCGCTCAAGCTGACCGTGCGGGCCGGTGGGGACCGGCTGGACGTGCCGGTGCGCTGGGCGCATGTGAGTGAGCTGGCGGATCCGGTGCCGTACATGGAGGGCGGGGAGCTGCTGCTGATCACCGCGTTGAAGTTGGACGCGGCGGATCCGGAGGAGATGCGGCGGTATGTGCGGCGGCTGGTGGGGGCGGGGGTGGTCGGGCTCGGGTTCGCGGTCGGCGTGAATTATGAGGAGATCCCCGAGGCGCTCGTCGACGCCGCCCAGAGCGCGGGGCTGCCGCTGCTCGAAGTGCCCCGGCGCACACCCTTCCTCGCCATCAGCAAGGCGGTGTCCGCCGCCATCGCCGCCGACCAGTACCGGGCGGTGACGGCGGGGTTCGCGGCACAACGGGAACTCACCAAGCAGGCCCTGAGCGACGGCCCCGAGGGACTGCTCGCGGCGCTCGCCGCGCAGGTCGACGGGTGGGCCGCCCTCTACGACGCCTCCGGTGCCGTCGTCGCGGTCGCGCCCGAGTGGGCCGAGCGGCGGGCCGGGCGGCTCACCGCCGACGTCGAACGGTTGCGCGACCGGCCCGCCCCGGCCAGCGCGGTCGTCGGCGGCGAGGACCGCGTCGAACTCCACTCCCTCGGCACCGGGCGCCGGGCGCGCGCCGCCCTCGCCGTCGGCACGGCGGCGGCCCTCGGCACGGCCGAGCGGTACGCCGTCCACTCCGCCATCGCCCTGCTGACCCTCACCACGGAACGGTCCCGCTCGCTGCACGCCGCCGAGCAGCGGATCGGCGCGGCGGTGCTGCGCATGCTGCTCGCCGGGGAGCCGGACCATGCGCGGGCCGTCGCCGGGTACCTGTACGGAGAGCTGCTGGACGCGCCGTTCCGGCTGATCCTCGCGGAGTCCGCCTCGGCGTCGGCGGCGCAGGCACGGGTGGACGGAGCCGTGGCCGGGGGCGGGAAAGGGGCCGGCGCCGGGGGCGGGGCCGTGGGCGCCGCCGTGGAGGGCGGCAGGACGACCACCGCTGCCGCGCGTGCCGGCGCTGCCGCGCTCGCCGTCGCCGACGCGAACGGTGACCCGCTCGGACGACTCGCCGAGGTCGTCGAGGCCGCCGCCGCGCGGGCCGGTGAGGCCGTGCTCGCCGTGCCCGACAGGGAACGGCTCGTCGTGCTCGCCGTGGACGGGGGTGCGGCGGTCGCCGCGTGCGGGGAGTTCGCGGTGGCCCTGGAGACGTCGCGGGCGGCGGTGCGGGAGCCGGAGGTCGGCATCCCCGCCGCCTCGGGCTCCGCCTCTTCGCCCGCCTCGGCCTCCGCCTCGGTCGAGGAGGAGGACCTCGTCGTCGGGTTGTCCGCGCCCGCCGGGCCCATCGCCGCCGCCGCCGCGTACAAGCAGGCCGAACAGGCGCTGTCCGTGGCCCGGCGCCGGGGGCGGTGCCTCGTCGAGCACGAGGAACTGGCCGCCGGGTCCGTCCTGCCCCTCCTCGCCGACGACGCCGTACGGGCGTTCGCCGACGGCATGCTGCGGGCCCTGCGCGAGCATGACGCCACGGGCCGGGGCAACCTCGTCGCCTCGCTGCGGGCGTGGTTGTCGCGGCATGGGCAGTGGGATGCGGCGGCTGCGGATCTGGGGGTGCATCGGCATACGTTGCGGTATCGGATGCGGCGGGTGGAGGAGATTCTGGGGCGGTCGCTGGATGATCCGGATGTACGGATGGAGCTGTGGCTGGCGTTGAAGGCTACGGCTGCGGTGGGGGAGTAGGGGCGTTTCCTCGCCTCCGCCGCCCTTACCCGTCCCTCCCCCGCTCTCGGTTTCGTGGGTGGGGGTCGCTCGTGCCCACGCGGCGGGGCCGCACATCGATACAGTCCCGTGCCCCTGAAGGGGCGCGGGGAACTGCGCGAGCAACCACATACGACACGCGCTATCGCGCCAATCCGGCGCACCCCCCACCCCGACTCATACGCGCCGGACAAGCGACCCTCCGTCGCCCCGGCCCTACCGTGGACCCCGGAATCGGAAGACGATGACGTACCAACCACCGAAGGGCCGGGAACGCTCATGACTGCCACCCATGCCTTCTGGCTCGCCGGCCGGCAGGCCGCTGGTGAGACCACGTTCGATGTGACCTCGCCGTGGGACGGCCGGCTGGTCGGCAAGGTGAGTGTGCCGACGGACACGCAGATCGAGGAGGCGGTGGCCGCCGCGTACGCCGTGCGGGACGAGTTCGCGGCGACGCCGGCGCATGTGCGGGCCGCCGCCCTGGACCACGTCAGCAGGCGGCTCGCCGAGCGGACCGAGGAGATCGCGCAGCTGATCTCCGCCGAGAACGGCAAGCCGATCAAGTGGGCCCGAGGGGAGGTCGGGCGTGCCGTGTCCGTTTTCCGGTTCGCGGCGGAGGAGGCCCGGCGGTTCAACGGCGGGGAGGCACAGCGTCTCGACACCGATCTGGGAGGGCAGGGGCGGCTCGCCCTCACGCGCCGCTTCCCCAAGGGCGTCGTCCTCGGCATCGCCCCCTTCAACTTCCCCCTCAACCTCTGCGCCCACAAGATCGCCCCGGCGATCGCGGCCGGCGTGCCGATCATCCTGAAGCCCGCCCCGGCGACCCCGCTGTCCGGGCTCCTCATCGGTGAACTGCTCGCCGAGACCGAAACCGAGACCGAGACCGCGACCGGGGCCACGCTCCCCGCCGGGTCCTGGAGCATCCTCCCGGTCGCGAACGACCGTATGCCCGCTCTCGTCCAGGACCCCCGGCTGCCCGTCATCTCCTTCACCGGCTCCGAGACGGTCGGCTACGGGATCATGGACTCGGTGCCGCGCAAGCACTGCACGCTGGAACTGGGCGGCAACGGCGCGGCCGTCGTCCTCGCCGACTACTCCTCCGACGCCGACCTCGACTGGGCCGCGAACCGTATCGCCACCTTCTCCAACTACCAGGGCGGCCAGTCCTGCATCTCCGTGCAGCGGGTGATCGCGGACGCGTCCGTGTACGAGCGGCTGCTGCCCCGTATCGTCGCCGCCGTCGAGGCCCAGGTCACCGGCGACCCGTCCGACGCCGCCACTGATGTCGGCCCGCTGGTCAGCGAGGACGCCGCCAAGCGGGTCGAGGCGTGGGTGCAGGAGGCGGTCGAGGCCGGCGCCAACCTCCTCACCGGCGGCAAGCGCGACGGCGCCTCGTACGCGCCGACCGTCCTCACCGACGTACCGGGCGAGGTGACGATCTCCTGCGAGGAGGTCTTCGGACCCGTCCTCACTGTGCAGAAGGCGGACGGGGAGGCCGAGGCCTTCGCCGCCGTCAACGACTCCAAGTACGGCCTCCAGGCCGGGGTGTTCACCCACGACCTGCGGACCGCCTTCCGCGCTCACCGTGCCCTGGAGGTCGGCGGCGTGGTCATCGGCGACGTCCCCTCCTACCGCGCCGACCAGATGCCGTACGGCGGTGCCAAGCAGTCCGGCGTCGGACGCGAGGGCGTGCGCTTCGCCATGGACGACTACACATACGAGCGGGTGATGGTGCTGACGGGGCTGGAGCTCTGAGCACGGCGAACCCCGAGAACCCCGAAGCAGTCCCCGGCAACCTCTAGCTTGTGACAATCATTTTCACGTAAGCTGGAGTCATATCCCGGGATGAAGGGCCGGGGCGGGAACCGGAGGGGCGCGTTGTGGAAGCTCGCTTTGTGGGAGCTCATGCCTCTATATCAACGATCCGCCGTACGAGAAGAGATCGTCTCGTACGGCGGAATCGAAGTGTTACGTCATCTGCGGGGCTGGGCGTCCAGCACCTGCTGCAACGCCTCGAACTCCTCGACGCACTTGCCGGAGCCGAGCGCCACGCTGTCCAGCGGGTCCTCGGCGATATGGATCGGCATACCGGTCTCCCGGCGCAACCGCTCGTCGAGACCGCGGAGCAGGGCACCGCCGCCGGTGAGGACGATGCCGCGGTCCATGATGTCGCCGGATAGTTCCGGTGGGCTTTGTCGAGGGTCGTCTTCACGGCGTCGACAATGGCGTTGACGGGTTCCTCGATCGCCTTGCGTACCT
>NZ_AEJC01000459.1 GCF_000317595.1 Streptomyces ipomoeae 91-03
GACCCACCCACGCACCCCCAGGCGCACCCCCGCCCAACCGCCGGAGGCACCCCGCACCTGGCGACGCGCTGACACACCGGCACAGCCCCGACCCACCACCCACCCGCACGCGGAGAGCGGCGCAGCCGCTACTCAAAGGGGCGCGAGGCTGTGACATATGCGGCTCCGCCGCGCGGGCGCGACCAGCCGCAACCCACCCGCACACGCCACACCCCAGAACCCCCCGAGCCCTCAGGCGCCCCCCGGCCAAGTCGCCGGTGTCACTCTGCCGGTTACCTCTCCCAAGCCCACCTTCACGCCCCCCGGGCCAGGCGCCCAGGCCGTGATCGTCGCCTCGTCGCCGTCTTCCAGGAATGTGCGTTTGCCGGTGGGGAGGTTCAGGGGGTCGCGGGCGTTCCAGGTGAGTTCCAGCAGGGAGCCGCGTTGGTCGGAGGCCGGACCGCTGACCGTGCCGGAGCCGTAGAGGTCGCCGGTGCGGAGGGAGGCGCCGTTCACCGTCATGTGGGCGAGTTGCTGGGCGCCGGTCCAGTACATCGTGGCGAAGGGAGGTTCGGAGACGACGTGGCCGTTGATCGCGACCGTGAGGCGGAGGTCGTAGCCGCCGGGGTCCTCGGCCGAGTCGTCCAGGTACGGCAGCGGATCGTGCGTGCGCTTCGGAGGTTTCACCCGTGCCTCCTCCAACGCGTCCAGCGGTGTGATCCACGCCGACACCGACGTCGCGAAGGACTTGCCGAGGAAGGGGCCGAGCGGGACGTACTCCCAGGCCTGGAGATCGCGGGCGGACCAGTCGTTGAGGAGGCAGAGACCGAAGACGTGGTCGCGGAAGTCGCCGAGCCCGACAGGGTGCCCCATCGGCGACGGCACCCCGACCACGAAACCGACCTCCGCTTCGATGTCCAGGCGGGTGGAGGGGCCGAAGACGGGCGCCGGGTCGCTCGGGGATTTGCGCTGGCCGCAGGGCCGTACCACCTCCGTGCCGGAGACCACAACGGTGCCGGATCGGCCGTGGTAACCGATGGGCAGATGCTTCCAGTTGGGGGTCAGCGGGTCTGGTGAGTCGGGGCGGAAGATCTGGCCGACGTTCCGGGCGTGGTTCTCGGAGGAGTAGAAGTCGACGTAGTCGGCGACCTCGAAGGGGAGGTGGAGGGTGACGGAGGAGAGAGCGTGGAAGTGCGGGGCGATCGTTTCGCGGTGGGAGGGGACCGTCAGCCAGGCCGTCAGGGCACGGCGGATGTCCGACCAGGCGGTGCGGCCCGCGGCGAGAAGGGGGTTGAGGGTGGGGTGGGCGAGGAGGGTGGCGTAGGGGGAGCCGAGGGCCCGGGCCGCCGCGCCCGCGTCCAGGACGTGGTCGCCGAGACGGACGCCCACCGTACGGGTCTCGGAGCCGACGGGCGAGAAGACCCCGTAGGGGAGATTGTGCGGCCCGAAGGGATGACCTTCAGGGATGTCGAAGGGATCACCTGCGGTGGCGTCGAAACGGCCGCGGCCTTCGGGGGCGTTGAAGGAACCGCCCTCGGAGACATCGGAGACATCGGAGACATCAGAGATGTTGGAAACATCGGAAACATCGGAAACGTCGGAGGGGTCGCCCTCGGGGACATCGATGGGGGGCATCGGGTGCTGCCTCGCTCTCGTGGCGTGATCGTGGTGTGCCGCCGTTCCGTCTGGTCGCGGCACAGGTTACGGGGGCGTGAAGGGGATGGGGAGTGTCTAAAGAGTTCGTAATGTCCTGATAGGGGAGGGTCAGAAGGAGATATTCCGGCTTAGCGTCCTCTGGGGTACGCGGACGGGGTGGGTCCGCGTCCGGTAGGGGGGACACGTGGGGGGACCCGTGGCCAGGGGTATGAGGGGTGCGCCGATTCATGCGGATCGGGGTGTTCCGGGACTCGTCGTGAAGTTCGGTGACTATCCGCTGCACCACGGCGGGGTCGGGGCCATCCGCAGCCTGGGCCGGCTGGGTGTGCCCATGTACGCGATAACGGAGGACCGCTGCACCCCGGCCGCCGTCTCGCGCTATCTGCGGCGGGCGTTCGTATGGCCGACCAGGGGGACCGAGGAGCCCGAGCGGCTGGTGGACGGGCTGCTGCGGATCGGGGAGGAGATCGCGCGGGAGACCGGGCGGTCGGCCGTACTCATCCCCACCGATGAGGAAGCCGCGGTGCTCATCGCCGAACACCAGGGGGAGCTGGGCGGGCGGTTCCTCTTTCCGCGGGTCGATGCCAAGCTGCCCCGGCGGCTCGCCAGCAAGCAGGGGCTCCATGAGCTGTGCGTCGAACACGGGGTGCCCAGCCCGGCGGCGGCCTTCCCGCAGTCGTACGAGGATGTCGAGCGGTTCGCCGAACAGGCGCGCTTCCCGGTGGTGGCCAAGAACCGGGAGGCCTTCGAACGGCGTCGGCAGCCCGCGGTGAACGGGACCACGAGGATCGGTGACCGCGAGGGGCTGCTGCGGCTCGCCCGGGGGTGGGGCGAGCGGCCGGGGGTCATCCTTCAGGAGTATCTGCCCCGGGAGGACGCCGAGGACTGGATCGTGCACGCGTACTTCGACGCGGACTCCACCCCGCTCGCGATGTTCACCGGGGTGAAGGTGCGGTCGTGGCCCCCGCACGCGGGGATGACGGCCAACGCGTACATCGTCGACAATCCGGAACTCGCCGATGCCGCCGCGCGTTTCATCAAGCAGATCGGGTTCAGCGGCATCATCGATCTGGATCTGCGGTTCGACCGGCGGGACGGGCGGTACAAGCTGCTCGACTTCAACCCCCGGATGGGCGCACAGTTCCGGCTCTTCGAGAACGAGGCGGGCGTCGATGTCGTACGCGCCATGCACCTCGATCTGACCGGGCGTTCGGTGCCGGAGGGGGAGCAGCTCACCGGGCGCCGGTACATCGTGGAGAACATCGATCTGCCGGCTCTGCTCGCCTATCGGCGCAGTGGGTATACGACGCCGCACGCGCCCGCGCGGGCGAGCGGTACGGAACTGGCGTGGTTCGCGACCGACGACCCGCTGCCGTTCCTCACGATGCTCGCGCGCTTCATACGACCGGGCGCGAAGCATCTTTACCAGATGTGGCGGTCCCACCGGGCCAATCACACCCACAAATAGGGCTCGCACGAACGAGTGGGGCTCACACGAAGTAGGCACGTCGCGTCCTGGGGAGGGACTTCGTGATTCAACCGGTAGCAGTCATCGGCGCCGGGCCGTTCGGTCTGTCCACCGCCGCCCATCTGCGGGCGCACGGCATTCCCGTCCGTGTGTTCGGTGAACCCATGGTGAGCTGGCGGGACAACATGCCCGCCGGGATGCTCCTGAAGTCGACCCCGGTCGCCTCGAACATCGACGCCCCACAGCGGGGCAACACCCTGCGCGACTACTGCGACGCGGCGGGGATCAGGCGGCTGGTCACCGACGAGGACATCATCCCGGTGGAGACGTTCATCTCCTACGGGGAGTGGTTCCAGGAGCGGCTCGTACCCGAACTGGAGCGGGTGCGGGTCGTGTCCGTGGACCGGAGCAAGGGGGGCGGCTTCGAGCTGAAGCTGGACTCGGGGGAGTTGTTCGCGGCGCGGGCCGTGGTCGTGGCGAGCGGACTGTTCGGGCTCGCCCATCTGCCGGCCGAACTGGCGGGGGCGGCCGTGGACGGGCCCGCCCCCACGGGGCCCGTCTCGCACAGCTCCCAGCACCCTGACCTCCGGCGGTTCGCCGACAAGGAGCTGATCGTCGTCGGAGCCGGCCAGTCCGCCCTGGAGACGGCGGTATTGGCGGCCGAGGCGGGCGCACGGGTGCGGGTGGTCGCGCGCGGGCGCGGGGCCGTTGCGTTTGGCGCGCCCCCGTGGAAGCAGCCCCGGCTGCGCCCCGAGTCGCCGTTCGGACGGGCTTGGTCGCTGTGGGCGCTCAGCTATTACCCGCATCCGTACCGGTACCTGCCCGCCCGTGCACGCCACTACTTGGTCCACCGGGTGCTCGGGCCGCTCGGCGCGTGGTGGTTGCGTGAGCGGTTCGAGGGGCGGGTGGAAGTGCGGGAAGTCGCGCGGGTCGTGAGGGCGGGCGCCGTCGACGGTCGGCCGCTGTTGGCCGTGCAGGGGCATGACGGCCGTATCGAGGAGCTGAGTGCCGATCACGTCATCGCCGCGACCGGATATCGCGTCGATCTCGGGGCGATGGGGTTCCTCGGGCATGAGCTCCGTACGGAGTTGGCGGTGAGTCGGGGTACGCCGGTGCTCGGGGCCGGGTTTCGGTCGTCGATCCCCGGGGTCTACTTCACGGGGTTGCCCGCGGCGGGGTCGTATGGGCCCGTCATGCGGTTCGTGTGCGGGACGGAGTTCGCCTCGCCACGGTTGGCTCGGCATCTGGCTGCGGCGCATGGGTGAGTGGGGGCGGGAGCCTAATGGCTGGGGGGCTGTGATTCGGCGGGTGCGGGTGCGGGCGCGTCGTGGTTGTTCGCGCCCGCGCGGCGGAGCCGCATATGTCACAGCCCCGCGCCCCTCAATGGACGCGGCCCCTGCCCCAGCTGCCAACGGCTCTCTGAACTGTCGTTCGGTAAAGGAGGGTTGACGTACGGGCCCTCTGTTGCCGTCGGGACACCCGGCCTCGTCCGGTTCGGGTCGAACCGATGGGGCGCGGCATCCGTATTCTCTGATCATGGCCGCTCCCACCGCATATTCACTCATCGCCACTGACCTGGACGGAACGCTCCTGCGCAGTGACGACACGCTCTCCGACCGGTCCCTCGCCGCGCTGGCGCGGGCCACGGGGGCCGGTGCTCAGCACCTCGTGGTGACGGGACGGCCGGCGCCGAGAGTGCGCCCGCTGCTCGACGACCTCGGGAGCAGGGGGCTCGCGGTGTGCGGACAGGGCGCGCAGTTGTACGACGTCGGCGCGGACCGGCTGCTCTGGTCCGTCACCCTGGATCGCGAGCTCGCCGAGACCGCGCTCGGCAAGATCGAGGCCGAGGTCGGACAGGTGTACGCGGCCGTCGACCAGGACGGGGTCGACGGCCTCACCCTGATCGAGCCCGGCTACCTCATGCCGCATCCGACCCTGCCCGCCGTACGCGTGCCGCGCCGGGACGACCTGTGGTGCGAGCCCATCAGCAAGGTGCTGCTGCGCCATCCCCATCTGTCCGACGACGAGTTGGCCTCGGCGGCGCGCATGGCGGTCGGTTCGCTGGCGACGGTCACCATGTCGGGGCCCGGCACCGTCGAACTCCAGCCGTGCGGCATCACCAAGGCGACGGGCCTCGCCCTGGCCGCCGAGCATCTCGGACTGACTCCGGCCGAGACCATCGCCTTCGGCGACATGCCCAACGACATCCCCATGTTCGACTGGGCCGCCCGCGGGGTCGCCATGGCCAACGCCCACCCCGAACTCAAGGCCGTCGCCGACGAGGTGACCCTCTCGAACGAGGACGACGGCATCGCGGTGGTCCTTGAACGGCTGTTCCCCTGAGCGACGGACTCAGGGGAACCGAAGGGGCGGACGAGCCCGGGGCCGGACGAGCCGAGGGACTAGGGTGCGTTTTGAAAGTGCTGGTCACAGCCACTCGTTGATGGCTGCGACCAGCACGGTCGCCTCGTAGCGAACTGCCAACTTGTCGTATCTCGTGGCGACAGCGCGGTGCCGCTTGAGGCGATTGATTCCGCACTCGACCGCGTGGCGCTCCTTGTAGTCGGCCTTGTCGAACTTAGGTGGCCGGCCGCCGTGGGAGCCGCGGTTCTTGCGGTTGGCGATCTGGTCGCGCTTCTCCGGGATCGTGCAGCGGATACCGCGCTTGCGCAGGTAGGCACGGTTCGCGCGGGAGCCGTACGCCTTGTCGGCACGCACCTTGTCCGGCCGGGTGCGCGGGCGGCCCGACCCGAGCCGGGGCACCCGGATGCGGCCCAAGACCACCTGGAACTGCGGGGAATCACCGCGCTGTCCTGCCGTGATGACCAGCGACATCGGTTTCTGGGCCTGCTCGACCGCCAGGTGGAGCTTGGTTGTCAGCCCGCCCCGGGAGCGTCCGAGCCCGTGGTCGTCGGGCTCGATGAACACACCGCCTGGCGGCTCGATCTGCAGATCCCCTTTTTGCGGGCGCCGGCCGCATGCTGGTGGGCGCGGGCGATGGTCGAGTCCACCGAGACGTCCCAGGTGATCAGTCCCTCGGCGTCGGCCTGGGCCTGCAGCTGTTCGAAGATGCGGTGCCAGGTGCCGTCCCGCTGCCAGCGGCGGAACAGGCCGTAGACCGTCTCCCACGGGCCATAGCGCTCGGGCACGTCCCGCCAGGGAGCACCGGCGCGGGTGCGCCACCGTATGCCGTCTATCAGTTGCCGCTTGGTGTGCACCGGTGGCCGTCCAGGCTTCTTGCCGACCGGGAGCAGGGGCTCCAGCTTCGCCCACTGTGTATTCGTCAGATCATGCCGCCCCACGAAGTGGGATCTTGACACATCAAGATCCACATATGAAACGCACCCTAGTAGGCGCCGAACACGTTGTCGATCGAGCCGTACCTCGCGGCGGCGTAGTTGCACGCCGCCGTGATGTTCGCGACCGGGTCGTAGGGGTCGTCCGCGGTGCCCGGCACGTGGTACGCGGCGAACGTCGGGTCGATGACCTGGAGCAGGCCCTTCGACGGTGTGCCCGCCGCGGCGTTCGAGTCCCAGTTGTTGATGGCCCGCGGGTTGCCCGACGACTCGCGCATGATGTTGCGGTAAATCCCGTCGTATGACCCGGGGATTCCGTTTTGCGCCATGATGTCCAGCGACTCGCGGATCCAGCCGTCGAGGTCGTTGGTGTACGTCTTCGTCGAGGCCTGGGTGGCCGTGACAGCGGAGGTCGTGTCCACCGAGGCCGTGTCGACTGAGGCCGTGTCGACTGAGGGTGTGTCCACCGAGGGCGTGGATGCCGTGGACGTCATGGACGCCGTGGTTGCCGTGGTTGCCGTGGATGTCTTCGGCGTCGTGGATGTCGTGGACGCCGTGGATGTCTTGGGCGTCTTCGTCGCCCTCAGCTTCAGCTTCAGGCCCGGGTGGATCAGAGCCGGGTTGCTGCCGATGGCCCGGCGGTTGTCCTTGTAGAGCCGGTGCCAGCCGCCGCTCGTGCCGTGCTTGCGCGCGATCGAGGAGAGCGTGTCGCCGGAGACCACGGTGTACGTAAGGAACTTGGACTGCAGGGCGGTCGGCGCGGACTGCGGGGCGGCCTGTGCGGAGGTGACGGCGGACTGGGCGGACTGGGCGGCGCTCGCGGTCGTGGCGACGGTGAGCGGCAGGGCGAGTGCGGCCCCGCCCGTGCCGGCGGCGACCATGCCGCGCGTGAACGGATTGGTTTTGGGGCGACGGTGTTTGCCTCGTCCGGGCATGGTGAATTCCTCTCCAGCGCCTGCGAGGTGAGCTGTCGGGTTCGGGCTGGAGATGCCCGGCCGCGCGCGTCGTCCGGCGTTCGCCGGTGACTGTGCGCGGCTTCACCCCTAGCCGGTCCGTTGGGGAAGGACGGACCGGGCGGCTTACCTGGGTCCCCCGCTCCTGCCATGCGTGGATGAGTGGTGATGGGTGGGGAGTCCGGTCGGCGGCAGGATTCGGCGGACCGTCCGGACGGGGTGTGAACGTATGCGAGAGCACACGATGGGAACAAGTCCCTGCTTGTCGGGTTGGCGTAGTTGACCTTGATTTTGTCGCGAATGTGCTCCGCTTCGGAGTCGGATTCGGTGCTCAACTTGCCTTCTGCAAAGGGAATGTCGAGGGGAGGGGGTGGGGTGGGGTTCTGAGGGGCGCGTGACTCAACTCACGGGAGGAGTCGGGTGAAGCGTGGGTATGCCGCAAATCGGTCAACTCGGGCTATGGGGAGAGCGCCTAGTGACTGTGGGAGGAGCGCCCAGTGGCTCGGGGGCGCGTGTGGTTTTGCGGCTGCGGGTGGTACGTGGCTGGTCGCGCCCACGTGGCGCAGCCCTGCTCCTTGCTCAGCTGTGGGCAGTCGTGCCGCTGGGGCGACGGGGGAGGGCGGGCGCGGCGGCACCCTGCGAGCGCCGCCAGGCGAAACCCCGGCCCGGCCGGCCCCCGCGCCGGGTGCCTTTGCGGGGGGTGGCGCGGCCGAACGCCGTAGGCCCTCGGTGGTGATCGAAAGGTGACCGGATACGCTGACTCGGGTGATGGCAGCGACAGATCGACAAACTATGTCATCGACCGTGAGACCGACCCAGTAGACCGACCGTGTGACCGTCAGCAGACAGGAGAACCCTCGTGACCGTCGTCGAGCCGTTTGGGCTGAGCGCGCGGGACCAGGCTCTCGAAGCCGATGTCCAGGCCGGACTGGCTGCCGTCGAAGAGGGTCTGCTCGAGGCGACCAAGAGCGAGGTCCCCTCCATCCAGGAGGCCGCCCAGCATCTGCTGCGGGCCGGCGGGAAGCGGTTCCGGCCGTTGCTGGTGATGCTCGCGGCGCAGTTCGGTGACCCGTACGCGCCGGGGGTCGTGCCCTCGGCGGTGGTGGTCGAGCTGACGCATCTCGCCACGCTGTACCACGACGACGTGATGGACGAGGCCGACGTACGGCGCGGAGTGCCCAGCGTCAACGCCCGCTGGGGCAACTCGCTGGCCGTCCTCACCGGTGACTTCCTCTTCGCCCGGGCCTCGCAGGTCCTCTCCGACCTCGGCCCCGACGCCGTACGCGTCCAGGCGGAGGCGTTCGAGCGGCTGGTCACCGGGCAGATCCTGGAGACGGTCGGGCCGCGTGACGGGAAGGACCCGATCGACCACTACCTCGATGTGCTGGGCGGCAAGACCGGGTCGCTGGTGGCCGTGGCCGGGCGGCTCGGCGCGATGATGTCGGGCGCCGACGAGACCGTGGTCGATGTGCTCACCCAGTACGGGGAGCGGCTCGGGGTCGCCTTCCAGCTCGCCGACGACGTGCTCGACATCGCCTCCGACTCCCACGAGTCCGGCAAGACGCCGGGGACGGATCTCCGTGAGGGCGTGCCGACCATGCCGGTGCTGCGGCTGCGGGAGCGGGCCGGGCGGCTGGGGGAGCCCGAGGACATCGCCCTCTGTGAGCTGCTCGACTCCGACCTGACCGACGACGCGCGGCACGCGGAGGCGCTGGCCCGGCTCCGGGTGCATCCCGCACTGGAACAGGCTCGGCGGGACACCGTGCGGTACGCGGAGGAGGCGCGAGCGGTGTTGGCGCCGCTGCGGGAGTGTGGGGCGAAGGCCGCGCTGGTCGAGCTGTGCGACGCGGTGGTGCACCGGGCGGGCTGACCCCGGTGCAGGAAGACCGACGGCGGCGGCTGCGGCTGCGGCTGCGCCCAGCGTGACGTCTCGGTCGTGCTCGGCGGCGACTCGCGCACTCCGTCGGCGGTGCCGTACAAGGCCGTACAAGGCTGAACACGTGTTCCTCAACCACTAGGTGATTGGTCCTCAGCGGCGGCGCCTCCTCCCCGGAACCCCTACGGGTTGGTTGGAGGCGTCGCCCCTCCGTGTCATCCCGTAGCAGTACGTCGAGTTGAGTCCCGAGTCTGACGACTCCCACTGGCCGATTTGGTCAGATGGGTATCACCACTCCTCACCGATTCGGGTGAGAATGGCGGCTCAAGGGGAGGCCGCCGCCGACGACGGAGGTAAGGCACACATGGCACCGTACGAAACCGACGACAGCGCCCGACCCGGTGACGCGGCCGTGCTCGCGGCCGAGGCCGAGGAGGCGCGTGCGACGCGGCGGCGGAAGGCCGCTCGGTATGTCGTCCCGGTCACCGTGGTGGGCCTGGCGGCGGCGACCATCGGGCTCGTCCCGGCCTTCGCCGGCTCAGGTGACCCCGATCTGCCGAAGATCAGCGCACAGGAACTCATCGAGAAGATCGCCGCGTCGGACGTACAGCAGGTGTCCGGCACGGTGAAGATCACCACCGATCTGGGGCTGCCCGACCTGGGCGGGCTGGCCGGAAGCCTCGGTTCGCAGGCGCCCTCCGGGGGCTCGGGTGACGGCGGATCGGCCGCCGACCCCTCCGCCAAGCTGCTCGAACTCGCCACCGGCACGCACACGTTGCGCGTCGCCACCGATGGCCCCGACAAGCAGAAGCTGTCGCTGCTGGAGAAGGCCGCCGAGTACAGCGTCATCCACAACGGTGACGACGTGTGGGCGTACGACAGCGCCTCGAACGAGGTGTACCACGCGACCGGCGGCGACGAGGGCAAGGGCGGCGAGGCCCGCAAGGACGCTCCCGACGCTTCCGAGGACGTGCCGGCCACGCCTCAGCAGCTCGCCGAGGAAGCGCTGAAGGCCGTCGACGACACCACGTCCGTGACCGTCGACGGGACCATGCGGGTCGCCGGGCGGGACGCGTACAAGCTGCTGATAGAGCCGAAGCAGTCCGGTTCGACGGTCGGGGCGATCACCGTCGCCGTGGACTCGAAGACGGGGCTGCCGCTGAAGTTCACGCTCACCCCGGCGAGCGGTGGCGCGGCCGTCGTGGACGCGGGCTTCACCCAGGTCGACTTCGGCAAGCCGAGCGCCTCCACGTTCGACTTCACTCCGCCGAAGGGCGCGAAGGTCACCGAGGCCGACGAGATGGAGGAGTCCGGCCACCACGATTCCATGGTCGGCGAGGGCGGGGCGTCCAAGGAGGCCCAGGAGTTCAAGGACTCCGAGGGCTCCGAGGGCTCCGAGGAGGAGTTCGCGAGCGGGCTCGACGGGCTGAAGACCATCGGCAAGGGCTGGAGCACCATCGCCGAGTTCGACACGGGTGCCGAGGGCGGCATGCCCGGCGGTTCCGACAGCTCCTCGGGCAACAGCCAGGTCGACGGTTTCCTGAACTCCCTCGGCGACCAGGTCAAGGGTGACTTCGGCTCCGGTACGGTCTTCAAGACCCGGCTGATCAACGTCCTCTTCACCGAGGACGGCAAGGTCTACGCCGGTGCCGTCACGAAGGACGCGCTGGTGAAGGCGGCGAACGCGGCCAAGTAGCGACACCGCAGCGACACCTGGCCGGCGG
>NZ_AEJC01000460.1 GCF_000317595.1 Streptomyces ipomoeae 91-03
GCCCCTTCCGCCGTCTTGCGGCCGACCCGCCGTTCCCACTCGGCTGCGGGCAGCCGCGCCGTTCGTCGCTGCGGGCAGTCGTGCCGCTGGGGCGATGGGGGAGGGTGGGCGCGGTGGCACCTCGTGGTGCCGAGTTGCGCAGCCAACCCCCGCTCAGCGCCACCCCTGGTGACCCTGTATGCGCCGGTAAGTGAAACCCACGCCAGCCCAGTGTGGGGCTGGGTGGGGGCGGTTAGGGGGGTGTCGGGGGCCCGGGGGGTACGCCCAGTTCGCGGGAGACGGCCTCGTCGGTCCATTTCTGGGCTTGGGTGCGGGAGACGGTTCCGGTGTAGGTCGTCATCTGTACGGCCAGGCCGTCCAGGAGGGCGGTCAGGCGGAGCGCTGTTGCTGAGGGGTCGGGGCAGTGGAATTCGCCGGCTGCCACGCCGGCTTCGATTACCTGCGTGAGGGCGGCCTTCCACTGTTTGTCCAGGTCGCGGGTGACCTCGCGGAGCGTGGGGTCGCGCAGGGAGACGGCCCAACCCTCTATCCAGAGGCGCCAGCCCTTGGCCTGGCCGGTGGGGGCGTACCAGCGGACGGCCGCGCGGAGTCGGCGTAGGGCGGTCGTGCGGCGGTTCAGTAGTTTGCGGAGGTGGGCCAGGTCTTCCTCGGCGGCGTAGCGGAAGGCTTCGGCGACCAGCTTCTCCTTGGTCGAGAAGTGGTAGAGCACCAAGGCGTTGCTCACCCCGAGTGCGCCGGCGACGTCGGCGATCCGTACCGCCGCCACGCCGCGCGCCTCGATCTGTTCGATGGCGGCCCGGAGCAGCTCTTCACGCCGCTCGGCCACGCTCAACCGCACCCTGCCCACGCGGCAACCCTACCTACGGCCACCGGATCGGGCTTTCGGCGTCGTTTCGTCAGCGGTGCCGGCCGAAGCGGCTTGTGATGGTGGGGAGGCGGTCGGTGGCGATGGTGTGGGCGGCGGTACGGGGGGTTGTGTTGTTCGCTTCGGCGCTTGTGAGCATCAGGTCGACCAGGGCGCGCATCGAGCGGCGGGTGTGCGCGAAAGCCTCGTCGGCGGTCGGGCCGATGTCACCGAACAGGGTCCACCACCACCAGGCGTTGGTGGCGGAGTTGACGACCACGTCCGGGAGGATCGTCACCCCGCGTGCGGTGAGGAGTTCCTCGGCCTCCGGGAGGACGGGCATGTTGGCCGCCTCGGCGATCAGGCGGGCGGTGATCCGATGCTGGTTCGTCGGGTCGATCGCGTACGAGATCGCTGCGGGGATCAGTACGTCCGCGTCGGTGGTGAGCCAGGTGTCCGCCGGTGCTTCGTGGTCGTTGGGGCGGAGGGCCGTGCGGTCCACCGTGCCGTGTGGGTCGCGGGCGGCCAGGAGGGAGTCGATGTCCAGGCCGTCGGGGTTGGTGATGGTGCCCTTGATGTCGGCCACCGCGATGATCGTGAGCCCTGCCCGGGACAGGAAGCGGGCGGTGGCGCCGCCCATGGTGCCCAGGCCCTGTATGGCTGCTCGTGTGCCGGTGTACGGCAGACCGGCACGGTCCAGGGCTGTGAGTACGGACTCGGCGACGCCGCAGCCGCCGACCAGTTCGTCCAGGCCGATGCCGTCCACCTCGACCGCGAAGGCGGCTGCCAGGCGTTGTCGGGCCGTCTGCTCGTCGTCCAGGAGGGGGTAAACGGCCTGGATCGTCGACACCAGGCCCGCTTCGGCCGCCGCGCGGTCCATCAGGTCCTGGGTGAGGCCCAGGTCCTCGCCGGTCGTCCAGAAGCTCTCGATGTACGGGCGCATCGCGCGCAGATAGCGCACCAGGACGCCGTACGCCTCCGGGGAGCGGGGGTCGCAGTCGATGCCGCCCTTGGCGCCGCCGAGCGGGATGTAGCGGCCCTCGGGGTCGTAGTGCAGCGCCTCCTTCATCGTCATGCCACGGGCCAGGCCCGCGACCTCGTCGAGCGTGCAGCCCGGCCGCATCCGCAGGCCGCCGCTCGACACGCTTCGTACCAGCCGGTCCACGACGAGGAAGCCCTGCCGGTCCGTTACGTGATCGGTCCAGGTGAGGGACAGGAAGGGGGCGGACATCCAGGGCTCCAAGCGACCGAGGGGGCTGACGGGAACTGGAGGGGCTACTGAATCGTTGGTCAGTATGTCATCGCGTGGGGCGGGGTGGGACCGGCGCTGTCGGAGGGGCGGACCATAATGGAAAGCATTGGCGAATCACCAGGAGGTGCCGTGTCCGGTTCCCGTTCCCTGAGCTCGGGGCTGCGCGGATTGCAGCCCGCCGCCTTCGGCGCGGACCCGAGTGGTGCCCGGCTGGACCGGATCCGCAGATCCCCGCACTTCGCGAACGGTGTCTTCGTGAATCCGGAGAGCGCCGGCCTTCGTCCCTCGGGCGGTGTGGCGCTGGAGATCGCGAAGAGCCAGTTCCGCAAGGAGGAGCGCCTTCTGCGCGCCCCGGCCGGCCTCGTCCCCGTGCACTCCACCACCCTCGCCGATCTCTCCAAGCCGCCCGCGAGCGGCCTGCGGATCACCTGGATGGGGCACTCCAGCGTCCTCGCCGAGATCGACGGTCACCGGGTGCTCTTCGACCCGGTCTGGGGTGAGCGCTGCTCCCCGTTCGCCTTCGCCGGGCCCAAGCGGCTGCACCCCGTGCCGCTGCCGCTGGCCGCGCTCGGCCCGGTCGACGTCGTCGTCATCTCGCACGACCACTACGACCACCTGGACATGCCCACGATCAAGGCACTGGCCGGCACGGACACCCTCTTCGCGGTCCCCCTCGGCGTCGGCGCCCATCTGGAGCACTGGGGCGTCTCCGAGGGGCGGCTCCGTGAGCTGGACTGGCACGAGGCGACCAAGATCGGCGGCCTCACCCTCACCGCCACCCCCGCCCGGCACTTCTGCGGCCGGGGCCTGCGCAACAACCAGCACACGCTGTGGGCCTCCTGGGCCGTCGCCGGTGACGAGCACCGGATCTACCACAGCGGCGACACCGGGTACTTCGAGGGCTTCAAGGACATCGGTGCCGAGCACGGACCGTTCGACGTCAATATGATCCAGATCGGTGCCTACAGTGAGTTCTGGCCCGATATTCATATGACGCCCGAGGAGGGGTTGCAGACCCATCTCGACCTCCAGGGCGGACAGCCGAGCGGTGTGCTCCTGCCGATCCACTGGGCGACGTTCAACCTGGCACAGCACCCCTGGGCCGAGCCCGGGGAGCGGTCCATGTGGGTCGCGCACGAGGCGGGCGTCACGCTGGCCACACCCCGGCCCGGGGAGCCGTTCGAGCCGAAGAGCACGCCGCCGGTGAATCCCTGGTGGCGTGCCGTGGCCCATCAGCCGGTCGGCGGTTGGCCCACATGGCCGCCGGTGGGGGAGCAGTTGGACCTGGTGGCGGAGAACTGACGCCCTCCGCCGGGGCCATGGGACGACCGGATCGGGCGGCCGGGTCCCGGCGGGGGATGGGCCCGGCGCCGGTCCTGTGCGGTACGGGTCAGGCGGTTGCCGTCTCCTCGAGGCTTTCCACCGTGCCCTGGATGGTCGGGTTGCGGTACAGCTCGCGCAGGCGGAGGGAGGGCAGGCCGCGAGCGCGAAGGGCCGCTCCGACGCGGACGGCGAAGAGGGAGTTGCCGCCGAGATCGTCGGCAAGGGCGCGATGAGCGGCCTCCGCTTCGCCGACACCGAGACCGCCGACCGGGTGCAGGCGAACCTGTTCCGCGCCTCGATCGTCGCCGAGACCTCGGGACGGGGACACGTACTCAAACTCCTGCCCCCACTCACCATGACCGTCGTCGAATGGAAGGAGATCGCGGACACCCTCGTGGAAGTGATCACCGACACCGTCAACGCGTCGAGAATTCTCCCGATAGGGTGATTTTTTGATTGACGGCGAGGGT
>NZ_AEJC01000461.1 GCF_000317595.1 Streptomyces ipomoeae 91-03
TATGCGCGACCCGTTCACCCCCCGAACGAGGAGCACGAGTCCACAGACCCGGCCCGCACCCGCCGCATCGCACGCGCACGCGCCATGGCGGCGTTGACCGACCGAGCACCGCGCATCATCGGTGTCATCTCCACCGTGACGCTGCTCCTCGGCGCCGCAGCACTCGTCGGCGCGATCGCAACCGGCGAGACACCGGCGAGGGCGGCCCGCCATACGCCCGCCTTCGTCGCCGGCGCAGCCCACACCGCACAGGCACTCGGTTCCTGGCTGACAGGCGTCGGCTTCCTGCTGTTCGTCACCTGGGGCCGCCGCGCCTACAAGGACGCCTCGGCACGCCGCACGATCGGCATCCTCTGGGACGTGGGCACGTTCTGGCCCCGCGCCGCCCACCCCTTCGCCCCGCCCTGCTACGCGGAGCGCGCCGTGCCCGACCTGACCTGGCGGATGGCCACCTGGACCCGCACCACGGGCGGACGCCTGGTGATCTCCGGGCACTCCCAGGGCAGCGTCCTCGCGGCAGCCGCGGCCTGGCAGTTGACGCCGTCGGTGCGCAGCCGGGTCGCACTGCTCACCTACGGCTCACCACTGGAGCGGCTGTACGGCCGCTGGTTCCCGGCACACTTCGGCCCGACGGCCCTGGCCTCGCTGCACCGCGAGGTGGACTGCTGGCGCAACCTGTACCGCCTCACCGACCCGATCGGAGGCCCCGTACACCTGCCGGGCGACCGCGGCCCGAAGGTCGACGCCGCCCCGCTGAAGGACCCCCTCGCCTACGGCCGCACCGCCCACCACCCGCTGCCCGCCCCGATCCTCGGCCACTCCGAGTACCAGGCCGACCCGGCCTTCGCCCACGAACGGCAACGACTGCTGGCGCGCATCGGCCCGGAGGTCCCGAGCCCCAGGCAGAACTAGCCGGCTGACGCCGGGATCATTCCTCGGTGCACGACACATCCCGCTCCGGCCGCTCTCCCGTGCGCAGGAACGCGGTCACCACCCGGTCCCCGCACGCGTTGTCGGCGTCCAAATAGACCCCGTGGCCACCACGTTCCACCGTGACGAGCCGGGCCCGGTCGCCGAGGGCGGCCCGCATCCTCATGGCGCCGGAGTGAGGCGTGGTGGGATCCCTGCGGTACTGGACCATGAGGACGTTGGACGGACCGTCGTCCGTGATCCGGGTCGGCTTCTCGACCGGCGCGTCCTTCCAGAACGAGCACGGCGTGATGTTCACCGGCATCCCGGCCGTCAGCGGATGCCGGGCGCGGTCCACGGCCACCGCCCGCCGGTGCGCTGCGACCGAGCTGGGCCAGCGTACGTCGTTGCAGATCACCGCCATGGTCACCGCCGCGTCCTCGTCGCCCATCGGCCCGGCCACATCAGGAGTGAGAACCGGCGTCGCCTTCGGGTCCTGGGCCTGCCGTATCAGCCGGGCGAGTTCGTCGAACGAGGTGTCGTCGTACAGGGTGGTCTGCATCGCCTGCCGCAGCCGGTTGCCGGTGAGCGGCACGCCCGCGGTGGTCGTCTCCCGTGGCGCGCGGTCCAACTCGGCCGCCAGGGACAGGAACAGCGGTCGTACGTCCTGCGGTTTCTCGGCGAGCCGCAGGCCCTCCGCGTCCCGGGCCGGGGCGGCGGCCCAGGCCGCGAAGTCCGGGAAGCGGTCCTCCGCGCCCCGCGCCATGTTCGCCAGCCAGCGCCGCGCGACCCGGCGCGGATCGGGGTCGTCGTTGCTGTCCAACACCAGGCGGTCGGTCCGCTCCGGGTACTTCTGCGCGTACAGGGCGCCCACATACGTCCCGTACGACACCGCGAACGTCGACAGCCGCTCCTCGCCCAACGCCTGCCGGAAACGGTCGATGTCGCGCACCTCGTTGGCGGTGGTGAAGCTGCGCAGCACCGCCCCGCCGTTCGTCGCACAGGCCTCGGCGGTACGGCGGGAGCGGGCCACGTTCTCGGCGATGGAGCCGTCCGGGGCGGGCCAGGAGCGCAGAGTCACCAGATGCCGGTCGTCGGCGGGGAGCCCGCAGCTCGCCCGCGTACTGCCGCCCACGCCCCGCGGATCGAAGCTGACGATGTCGTACGTGCCGCCCAGTTCCCGGCGCAGCGCGTCGCCCTGCTGGGTCAGCCGTTTGACGCCGGAGCCGCCCGGTCCGCCGGGGATCACCAGCAGGGTGCCGCGCCGCTCCTCGGGACGCTCGCTGCGCAACCGGGAGACGGCGAGGGTGAGTCGGGGGCCGTCCGGATCGCGGTAGTCGAGCGGCACCGACAGCTCGGCGCACTCCTGCCCGGCGGGACCGTTGGGCTGCGCGCAGGGGCGCCAGCCGAGGGTGGGGGAGGCGGAGGCGGCGGGGCCGGTGACCGCTGTCAGCGCGGTGGCGGCGGCCGAGACGGAGAGGGCGAGGACCAAGGCTCGTCGAGTGCGATGCGTCATGCCGACCATGCTGTCCGCCGGACCACTCCCGCCCCATCCGGCCGCCGCCCCACCCTTGGTGGGGTTTGCCCCCGGGGGTTCACCCCAGCCACACCGGCTACGGCAGCTCCGGCAGGTCCTCCTCGTACAGCAACGTCAGGTCGTCCGTGCTCGGTTCGGCGACCTGGGCGACCCGGCCCGCGTGGCGTTCCACCATCGCCTCGAAGGTCTGGCGCGCGGTACGGCCGTTGCCGAAGGCGGGGCCCTTCGGGATCGCCGTGAAGTACTTCAGCAGCGCCTCGCCCGCGCCCGGCGCCAGCCGGTACTCGTGCTCCTCGGCCTGCTGCTCCACGATGCGCAGCAGTTCCTCGGGGACGTAGTCGTCGAAGGTGATGGTCCGTGAGAAGCGGGAGGCCACACCGGGGTTGACGGTGAGGAACCGCTCCATCTCGGCGGTGTAGCCCGCGACGATCACCACGACCGCGTCCCGGTGGTCCTCCATCAGCTTCACCAGGGTGTCGATGGCCTCCTTGCCGAAGTCCCGGCCCGAGTCCTCCGGCGACAGCGCGTACGCCTCGTCGATGAACAGGACACCGCCACGGGCCCGTTCGAAGGCCTCCTGGGTGCGGATGGCGGTGGAGCCGATGTGCTCGCCGACCAGGTCGACGCGGGACACCTCGACGAGGTGACCCTTCTCCAGGACGCCGAGCGAGGCCAGGATCTCGCCGTAGAGACGGGCGACCGTGGTCTTGCCGGTGCCGGGGGAGCCCGTGAAGACCAGGTGCCGTTTGACGGACGCCGCCTTGAGGCCGGCCTGTTGGCGGCGGCGGCCCACCTCGATCATGTCGGTGAGGGCGCGCACCTCGCGCTTGACGCTGTCCAGGCCCACCAGCGCGTCGAGTTCACCGAGTACGGCCTTCGACGTCCGCGCCGGCTTCTCGGGCTCGGCGGCGGGCGCGGTGGTGACGGGCCGCTGCTCGACGGTCCGCTGCGCCGGGACCGAGCCCAGCAGACCGGGGGAGTGGGCGGTGGTCTGCGCGACCGTCTCCTGCGTCGCCGACGGGGGCCGTACTCCCGCGCTCTCGTCGCTGGTGCAGTCCTCGACCACGGGACCGCCGCCCGCGGTGCCGGGGCCGCCGTCCGCGAACTCGTAACCGCCGCGTGCGCAGCGCTCCGTACGGCACCTGCGCAGGGTCGCCCGGCAGCCGTCGATGATGTGGAAGCCGTAGCCGCCGCTGCCGGTCACCCGGCAGTTGAGGAAGCTGCCGCGGCCCTCGGCCGAGACATAGAAGCCCGCCTCGGCGGGCGAGGTGACCGTGCAGCGCTCGATGGTGGGGTCCGCGCCCTTGGTGACGATCACGCCGGTCTGGGTGCCGTCCACGGTGCAGCCGTTGAGGGTGCCGCCGCTGCCGTGGTCGCGGAACCAGGCGCCCGTCGCCGCGTCCCGGATCCGGCAGTCGTCGAGCTGTGCCGTCGCTCCGTCGCTCACCGACACGGCCGTGTTCCGCACCTGCGACAGATCGCTGTCGACGACATCCGCGCGTGAGCCCCGGTCGAGCACGAACAGCGCGTCCGGCACGTCGTGCACCCGGCAGGACTCCAGCACCGCCGTCGCGCCGTCGCTGACCCAGACCGCGGGGTAGTCGCCGGTGCTGTCGAAGATCTCGCACTGGTTGGCGTCCACGCGTGTGCCCGGGTCCCACACCGACAGCCCGTTGCGCCCGAACTGCCGTACCGTCGTGCGGGTCAGTGTGAGGACGGAGCGCGAGCGCAGGTCCACCGCGTTTTCCGGGATGTCGTGGATGCGGCAGTCCGCGAGGGTCAGCACGGCGTCCGTGTCGAGCGTGACCCCGTCCGCGGTCGTACGGTGCACATCGCAGTCGGTGAGATGCGCCGTGGCCCGTCCGCTGATCTGTACGCCGCTG
>NZ_AEJC01000462.1 GCF_000317595.1 Streptomyces ipomoeae 91-03
ATGCTGTCCTTCCTCGGCTCGGGAGTCCCGACTCCGGGTGTTCCCGCTCATGGAGTCCCGGAGCCGGGAGCCCCGACTCCGGAAGTGCGGCTCCTTGAGTCCCGGCTCTTTGAGCCCCGGCTCGTGGCGTCCGGGCTGGTGGCGTCCGGGCTCGGGGAGTCGGGGACGCCCGGCCGGATCAGACGGAGGACTGGAAGGCCGCCACGGCGACCCGCCCCGGCCCCCTCCGTTCGACGCCGTTCGATACGACACGGGTCAGGGCGGGCGAGGCCGCGCCGCCCTGTCGCGCCGCCAACTGCACGAGAGACACCCGCTCCGGACCGACGGCGGCCGGGGTCCCTTCCTGGGCGGCCGTGGGGTCGAGGGATGCGTTCATGGAGACCTCAGCAATCTGTGCGTGGGAACTGACGGAGTTACGGAGTCTTGCGGCTCAATCAACCAGATGCCGACAGGAATCGCTCGTTGAGGTACCAGCCACGGGAAAGTTTCGCGGCCGACGAGACGAACGGCGCCGAATGTTCGGTCAGCCGCTGATCGCGAGCAGAACATAGCCGACGCCGAGGGGTGCTCCGGAAGGCAACACAAGCCTCGTCAGCATGCGGGACGGCAAACGTGAGAACCGTCTCACCCGCGGCCCGCCGTACGGCGGAATCGTTTCGTCCAGGGCCTGACGTACGGCGGTTGGGCGGACACCGGAGCCCCGAGCGGGCCCACAACCCGTTCCGGTCCGTGACTTCATCGCTCACAGGCCGGTCGGCTTCAGCCTTCTCAGCACTCTCAGCCCCCTCACAGCCACACCCCAGTCCGTTGACGGACCGCGTCCATAACTTCGCTGCCATGACGGGAAACCAGGCAATGCACAAGAGCAAAACGATCACCCGGCGCCGCGCTCTCGCGGTGACCGGCGGGACGGTCGCGGCCGGCGGGATCGCGGTCGCCGGCTACCAGACCGCGTTCGCGGACGACACGACGACCACCGCCGAGGCGACGGCCGCGGCGTCGGCGACGAGCACCAGCGGCAGCGAGTGCATGACGCTGATGACGAGCGTCACCGAGGGGCCGTACTACCTCGACGGCGCCCTGGTCAGGAAGGACATCACCGAGGGCAAGAGCGGCGTCCCGCTGACGCTGCGGCTGACCGTCGTGGACGCCACCGACGGCTGCACCCCGGTCCCCGGCGCGGCCGTGGAGATCTGGCACTGCGACGCCTGGGGCTACTACTCCGGCTACACGACCGCGAACCCCGGCGGCTCGGCGCCCGCCGAGAGCGAGGACGGTTCGACCGCCAACGACGCCACATACCTGCGCGGCTATCAGATCGCGAACGCGAACGGGGTCGTCAAGTTCGAGACGATCTTCCCCGGTTGGTACACCCCGCGCACCTGCCATATCCACGTCAAGGTGCACACCGGCGGCGAGAAGGAGGACGGCACCTACGAGGGCGGCAAGGTCAACTACACCGGCCAGTTCTTCTTCGACGACGAGATCGCCCAGGAGATCTTCACCCTGGAGCCCTACTCCCAGCACACCGGCAGCTACACGACCCTCGACGACGACATGGTGTACGACGGTGGCGGCGCCTCCAGCGGACTGCTCACCCTCAAGGCCGTGAAGACGGGCAACCCGGCCCGGGGTTACAAGGGCTTCCTCACCCTCGGCATCGACCCCGACGCCGAGAACACCGGCGCCGGCGGCGGTGGTGGCGGCGAGGGCGGTACGCCCCCGTCGGGCGAGCCCCCGACGGATGCCCCGTCGGACGCCGCGACCGACAGCACCTCGTCTTCGGCGTCGGCCTCGTAAGGTACGGCCATGAGCAGCCGCGAGGACGAGACGCTCGCGCAGGCCGCGGTGGCCGCGCTGACATGGCAGTTGGAGCTGGCCCCGAAACCCGGTCTGCCCGACCCGCGCGACCTCGGAGCCCGTGTCACCCGGCAGGACCACCGTGCCCTGCGCTGGTCGGCGAAGGCCCTTCTGCCCGGCCTCGCGGCCATGGCCGCCTGCGCCCGCCGCAACGGCGCCGCCACGCCCGAACTCCGGGCCGAGCTCGGCGCGATCGGGCGCTGCACCGAGCACTCTGTGCAACTCGCCGGGGGCGGTCATCGCGGTGCCACCTGGGTGCTCGGGCTGCTGGTCGCCGCGGCGGCCCTGGAGCCCGGCGCCCGCGGGCGGGAACTGGCCGCCACCGCCAAGAAGATCGCCGCCCATCCCGACCGCCGGGCGCCCCGGCGGCCCTCCCGGGGGTCGTCGGTCTCCGCGAAGTACGGTGCGGCCGGGGCCAAGGGGGAGGCGCGGGCCGGATTTCCCCATGTGCGGCGGGCACTTGAGGTGCTGGCCAAGGGGCGCCGGGCCGGTACGCCTGAGCCCGACGCTCGCCTCAACGCCCTCCTGACGGTCATGTCGACCCTCCAGGACACCGAACTGCTCCACACCGCCGGGCCGCATGGGCTCCGCCATGTTCAGGCCGGGGCTCGGGGGGTCCTGGAAGCGGGGGGTACGGCTACGGGTGCCGGGCGCGAGGCGCTGACAGCGTTCGACGCGGACCTCCAGAGCCGGGGGTGGAGCCCCAGGGGAAGCGGGTCCCTCTTGGCCGGGGCCCTCTTCGCCGACGCGCTCCCGATCTAGGGGATTCCGCCCCCGCCGCCCCTACCCGTTCCCTCCCCCACTCAGAGGCGGCTGCCCCTTCGGCCCCGCCTTCCTGGGGGCTGCCGCCCCCGGACCACCGCTGGGGATTCGGGGCCGGTTCTTTGGCTGCCGCTGGGTGGGGGTTGCTCACGCAGTTCCCCGCGCCCCTTCAGGGCACGGGGGCGACCAGCCCCCGAGCTCTTGGGCGCCCGGTCGGCTCAACCCCGCGCACCCCTCAGCGAAGCCATCCACAGCTCGACCTCAGCGGAGCGTCGCGGCAGCGCGGCGCTGAGGTTTCGGTTGCCGTCGTCCGTCACCAGGATGTCGTCCTCGATCCGGACGCCGATCCCCCGGTACTCCTCCGGCACAGTCAGATCGTCCGCCTGGAAGTACAACCCGGGCTCCACGGTCAGCACCATCCCCGGCTCCAGGACACCGTCCACATACGTCTCGGTCCGCGCGGCGGCGCAGTCGTGGACGTCCATGCCGAGCATGTGCCCGGTCCCGTGCAGGGTCCAGCGCCGCTGCAGGCCGAGCTCCAGCACCCGCTCGACCGGCCCTTCCACCAAGCCCCACTCCACCAGCCGCTCGGCCAGCACCCGCTGCGCGGCGTCGTGGAAGTCGCGGTACTTGCCGCCGGGCTTGACCGCCGCGATCCCGGCCTCCTGGGCGTCGTACACGGCGTCGTAGATCTTCCGCTGGATCTCGCTGTACGTGCCGTTGATCGGCAGCGTGCGCGTGACGTCGGCGGTGTAGTACGTGTGCGTCTCGACGCCGGCGTCCAGCAGGAGCAGATCGCCCGAGCGCACGGGACCGTCGTTGCGGACCCAGTGGAGCGTGCAGGCGTGCGGGCCGGCGGCGCAGATGGAGCCGTAGCCGACATCGTTGCCCTCCACGCGGGCACGCAGGAAGAACGTTCCCTCGATGTAGCGCTCCGAGGTCGCCTCGGCCTTGTCGAGCACGCGTACGACGTCCTCGAAGCCGCGCACGGTCGAGTCGACCGCCTTCTGCAGCTCGCCGATCTCGAACGCGTCCTTGACCAGTCGCATCTCGGAGAGGAAGACCCGCAGCTCCTCGTCGCGCTCGCCGGTCACCTTGTCGGTCAGCGCGGCCTCGATACCGGCGTCGTGGCCGCGTACGACCCGTACGGGACCCGTGGCCGCGCGCAGCTTGTCGGCCAGCTCGCGCACGTCGGCGGCCGGGATGCCGTACAGCTGCTCGGCCTCGGCGAGGGAGTGCCGCCGTCCGACCCACAGTTCGCCCTGGCCGGAGAGCCAGAACTCGCCGTTCTCGCGGTCGGAGCGCGGCAGGAGGTAGATGGTCGCCTCGTGGCCGTCGCCCACCGGCTCCAGCACCAGTACGCCGTCCTCGGTCTGGTTGCCCGTGAGGTACGCGTACTCGACCGACGCCCGGAAGGGGTACTCGGTGTCGTTCGAGCGGGTCTTCAGATTGCCGGAGGGGATCACCAGGCGTTCGCCGGGGAAGCGGGCGGAGAGCGCGGCGCGGCGGGCGGCGGTCTCGACGGCCTGGGGGACCGGCTCCAGGCCGTGCAGCTCGGTGTCGGCCCAGCCCGTCTTCATGTTCTCGGCCAGCTCGTCGGACACTTCCGGGTACAGGCCGTTCTTGCGCTGCTTGATCGGCTCCTCGGCTTCGGTGACCTCGGTCTCCGGGATCGCCGGCTCGAGCTCGTCCGCCACGGTCATCCTCCTAGATACGGCACTGGACCCCGCCCATCGTACGGTCGTACGGGGAGGGGCCCAGGGGCGTAGGACGACCACTCACCGGTGGTCACCGCGACGTCACTCGAACCGCGCCGCCAGCAGCACCACGTCCTCCGTGCCGCCCTCCCCTGGCCTCGTCCTCGCTCGACCGGAACGTGCCTCCACATCGCGCTCGTCCGGCAGCATGCTGCGGAGCACATGGTCGGCGATGGCGCCGGGGTCGGTGCGCAGGGATCGGGGGACGCCGGCCGCGGTGGCCTGGAGGCGGGCGAAGGCGCGGTCGACGGGGTCCCCGGTGCGCTGGAGGAGGCCGTCGGTGTACAGCAGGACGGTTTCTCCCGGCTCGGCGGTCAGTTCGACGCTCGGCGCCTCCCAGCAGGCCAGCATGCCGAGCGGCGCCGACAGGGACGTCTCCACGTACTCGGTGCGCCGTTCGCCGATCAGCAGCGGCGGGCTGTGCCCGGCCCCGGCGAGGGTGACCTTGCGCAGCGCGGGCTCGACGTAGGCGAACAGGGCCGTGGCGCTGCGGGCGGGCTCGGTGAGACGGAGCAGCAGCTCCAGGTCGGAGAGGACGGCGACGGGGTCCTCTCCTTCCATCACCGCGTACGCCCGCAGCGAGGCCCGCAGCCGTCCCATCGCGGCGATCGCGCTGGGCCCGGACCCGGTCACCGAGCCGACCGCGAGGCCGAGCGCGGCGTCGGGCAGCGGCAGCGCGTCGTACCAGTCACCGCCGCCACCCGGCCCGGTGCGGTGCCGGGCGGCGAGCTGGACGCCGGTGACCCGGGGCAGCCGGGAGGGCAGCAGTTCCTCGGCGATCGTCGCCATGCACGCGCGCGTGCGCTCGACTTCGACGATCCGCGCCAGGTGCTCGGCGGCGTACCGCGCGTACAGCCCGACCAGGTGCCGCTGCCGTTCGACCGGCTCGGCGGGCTCGTCGTACAGCCAGACGGCGGCGCCCAGCCGGCCCGTGACACCGGCGGGCGTCTTGGTGGATGTCTTGGCGGACATCTTGGCCGATGTATCGGTGGACGCCCTGGCGGGCCCTTCGGCAGAACCTTCGGCCGACAGGGGCAGCGAGTAGCTCGCGGCGAAGCCGAGCCGGGCGGCCACCTCGCGGTGCCGGGGGTCGAGTCCGTCCTCGGCGAGCAGGTCGGGCTGGGCGATCTCGCGGTCGCCGCCCGGCAGTCCGTCGAGGATGCGGCCGTACGGCAGGGAGCTGCGCGGCACGGTCTCGATGTGGCCGAGATCGGCGCGGCCGAGGCCGAGGCCGATGGTGGTGCGCGGACCGAGGCCGTCGGTCGGCTCCAGGACGAGGAGTCCGCGCCGGGCGCCGACCAGGGCGGCTCCGGCGCTCAGCACCTCCCTCAGCGCGCTGTCGAGTGAGTCCGTGCGGGTCAGGCGCTCGGTGAGTTCGTGCAGCGTCGTGAGATCGGAGACCCAGCCGGCGAGCCGGTCCTGGAGGACCGTGCCGGGGGCGGTGCCCGTCCCGGCGGCTTCCGGAGCTGTGGAAGGCGTGGCGGATGTGGCCGAAGGGGCGCCCGGGGAGGCAGACGTCGGCGCGACAGTGTGTGCGGGGGAGGGAACCGTTGAATCGATTCCAGCCACTTTCGGAGGGTGAGGGGCGTTCATGGTGTCCGGCTTTCCGACCGGTGCGTATTGCTGAAAAGCATCGCAAAACCCCCATGTCATTTGCGCCGCTAGCAGTGTCTCCACATGTACACGCACTCGTGAGGAGATGTCCAGCATTGTCCTGTTGGGATATCTGGTGTCTGTGGGGCTGCCTGGGCTTCTGTTGGACTTGTGTCGAGTTCCTGTCCAGTCCTTTGAAAAAAGCAAAATTGGCTTAAAAGTGTTGTGGGAAGCGGTGTATTGAGGTCGACTGGCCTTGTTCAACAGAGCGTCACAGCGGTCGTGATGGGTACGTACTCGGTGTAGGCCAGGGGTGGTGGACCACCCGGAACCTGGTGACGGCACCGGGCGTCCTATCCACCGACGACCGAGCCCCATCCTCCTGTGGCGGAGGCGGCGAGCACATGCGGGACAGCAAAACGCCAGGCGCCGCCACCCCCACGCCATGCCCATGCTTTTGACAGACGCAAGTCGACGCAAGCGATGGACGCGGACGTAACCGAGTCGGATCCACCGGGGTTCCCCTTGTCCGTGACAGGGGTGTGATGCGCCAGCAGGTACGCACAGTGAAGTGAACGGCACATGTTGTGATGTGATCCACGGTGTTGCCATGCGTGCAACGGAAAGGACGAGCGCTCATGCGCGAGATTCCCGGAAGGCGGCGCAGGCTCCTGTCCAAGCGCAACGGCGGGAGGCCCGAGCTTCTTGAGCAGGCCCTGACGTTCGCGAAGGAATGGCAGTGGCCCGTACTCCCGGGCGTGGCGCCGGACCCGCAGGGCAACGCCCGCTGCGGTTGCCCGGACCCGGAGTGCGTGGTGCCCGGCGCTCATCCCTTCGACCCCGGTCTGCTCGCCGCCACCACGGATGAGCGCATGATCCGCTGGTGGTGGACCAACCGGCCCACCGCGCCCATCGTGCTGGCCACCGGAGGCAAGGCTCCCTGCGCGGTGAGTCTGCCGGCCCTCGCCGCCTCCCGTGCCCTCGCCGCGCTCGACCGCACCGGAATGCGCCTCGGCCCCGTCGTCGCGGCCCCGCACCGCTGGGCGATCCTCGTCGCGCCGTACTCCATGGAACAGCTGGGCGAACTGCTCTACGCCAAGGACTTCGTGCCCGGCTCCCTCCGCTTCCACGGCGAGGGCGGCTATCTGGCCCTGCCCCCCTCCGAGACCGGCCACGGCCTCGTCCGCTGGGAACGCGCCCCACTGCCCGGCTCGGCCGCGCCCTGGGTCCCCGACGTCGAGGCCGTGGTGGACGCGGTCGTCGACGCCCTCACTCGTACGGGTGTGAGCGCGCCCGAGTTCTGAGCCCGCCCGGCGCGCGGGGGACCGGGCGGCGCCGGTCGGTCGTTATCTTCCGCACATGCAGCGTCTTCCCGGGGGCCATGGAGCCCCGTCGCCGCGCGGCCGGCACAGTGTTTCCCCGCTCCGTAGCCACCGGGCACCCGGGCCGGCGCGCGGCGGGCCCGATCCCCGGGATCCGCGCCTGCTCCGGCTCGTCGGGCTGAGCGTCGCGGTGGCGTTCGCCCTCGCCGTACCCCTCGTGGCATCCGCCGGCCCGGTCGACGACGTACACACCTCGGAACACGCTCGCGGCGCCGAGCACGCCGGTGAGGCCGCCGGGCGCGGGAGCGGGACCCATGAGCACGAGGGCGGGGCCGACGAGCGTGCGGGCGGGGCCGACGGGGCTTCTTCCGGGCTCGGCGACCCGAAGGCGGGCGCGGCGGACGAGCGGGACGCGGGTGACGCCGGCGTGGTGGAGGACACCGCGGACTCGCGCATGCTGCTGGACCTCGGCATCGCGACGGCCGCCCGCTGCGGTCCGGAACTCACCTCCCCCGACGGCATCGAGGCGCAGACATGTGTCCTCACGCGGGGCGAGGAGACCTGGGCCCGCACGTACTACCGCAACGCGACGGGGCGGGAGTTGAGTTCGGTCCTCAGCGTGATGGCGCCCGGCGGGCGCACCGTACGTGTGCACTGCGCCGTGGGCGCGGAGGACGAGCCGGGGGCGTGCGAGACGCCGAGGGAGCGTATGCGGGGCGAGAGGGGGGCGTACAGCGCCGTGGCGGAGTTCGCCGCGCCCGACGGGCGCGGACCGCTGCTGCTGCGCTCCGGGAGCAACTCCGCGCTTCCGTAGGGGTGTTGACGCCGAGGGCGGTTCCGTCCAGCGGTGGGGCTCCCGAATCCGGGCATGAAAAGACCCGGTTGCTGGCGACGGGGGATGCACCAGCAACCGGGCTAATGGAACCGTAACAAGAGATCGGCGCTTCGCAAATTCGATCTCGGCTATTCAGACACGAATTTGCTTGTCACGTAGGGAAGTTGTGACAGGAGTCACCACATACGCAAGGTCTCGATCACCTGACGGTCACACCCACTCGGGCCCCGCGTCAGCTCAGCGTGACCTGCCGGTTGGTGAGTCCGCCGCGCGCCCGACGCTCGTCCGCGGTGAGCGGAGCCTCCTCCGTCAGGGCGGCGGCGAGCCGCTCGGCGAACTCGGCCGCCGGCTTCTCGACGTCGTCCGCGCCGACCCCGCTGGGAAGGTCCCAGACGGGCACCGTGAGCCCGTGAGCACGGAAGGAGCCCACCAGACGGGTGCCCTCACCGAGGCTGGAGCGGCCCGCCGCGTGCAGTCGCGCGAGAGCGTCCAGAAGCCGCTCCTCCGGGTGCGGCATGACCCACCGCAGGTGGTTCTTGTCGGGGGTCTCGCACCAGTACGCCGCGTCGACGCCGGAGAGCTTCACGGTCGGGATGGCCGCCGAGTTGGCCCGCTCCAGGGAGGCGGTGACCTCCGGAGCGGCGTTCTCCGAATCCGGGACCCAGAACTCGAAGCCCGTGTGCACAACTGGCTCGAACGTGCCTTCGGGGTCGAGCAGATCCTGCAGTCGCGGACCGTCGGCCGGGGCGCGCCGGCCCTGAACCGGAGTCCCCGGTTCGGCGACGAGGGCGCGCTGGAGGGTGTCGGCGAGGTCGCGGCTGATGTCGCCCGACGACGTGTCGTTCTGCAGGCCGAGCAGCACCGAGCCGTCGTCGCGGCGCAGCGCGGGCCACGCCATCGGCAGGACGGTGGCGAGCGTGACCGAGGGGACGCCCTCCGGGAGCGCGTCCTTCAGCTTCAGCTCGACGGTGGCGGCGGGCACCAGCTCGCGCAGCGCGACCCAGTCGCACTCGCCGGGCAGCCCCTCGAAGGGACGCTGCACCAGCTCCGTCACCGCCTGGGCGGCGGCCCGGCCGTGACAGGCCTTGTACCGGCGGCCGCTGCCGCACGGGCACTGCTCGCGCGCGCCGACGACCGGGACCTGCCCATCGGCGCCGACGGCGCTGCCTCCGCCGGTGCTCTGCGGGCGCTTGGCCTTCGTTTGGGGTCGCTTCTTGGCCATCGTGGGTGTCTCCCGATCACGGCTCGTCTCGTACTGGCGCGAGCCTAGCCGCTCGTACGACGCATGACGGGACCCTGTGGACAACGCACCGAGTCGTCCCGGAACCGGTGGTTCAGCCAGGTTGGTCGGAGTGGCCGCCGGTCCGGTTGTGACCGTTCGGTCGGTCAGTCCATGTCCTCGAAGGCGTCCGCGAAGTCCAGGCCGGGGATCGTGGAGACGGACGGTGCGGTGATGCGGGTGGCGAAGTCGTCCCGTCGACGGGCGTGGCGTACGTCGTCCTGGACGACGACCCAGACGGTGACCTCGCCCCGGGCGTCGTCCCGTACGCCCCAGTCGTGGGCCAGTGCCGTGACGATGTTCAGCCCGCGGCCGCCGTGTGCGGTGACCGAGGGCGTGGACGGAACGGGGCGGGTCGGACCACCGCCGTCCGTGACCTCGACCGTGAGTCGCCCCGACGCGTCCACGCGCCAGGAACATCGCACATCGCCGTCACCGGCCAGGGCGTCACCGAGGGGTCTGCCGTGTTTGCAGGCGTTGCTCAGTAGTTCGGAAAGGATCAGTAGGGCATCGTCGATGACCGATTCCGCCACACCTCCGTCGCGCAACTGATCACGCATGCGGTGCCTTGCTTCCCCCACGCCCGCAGGGCCATGGGGTACGGCCATGCTCGACGACGTGGGCACCTCCTGTGCCACCACCAACGCCACCCCCGAGACCTCCTTCGCCCCACGCCACGGTGTGAATGCCCCATTGGACTGGACTGGAAACCGGCCAACAGACGTGCTCTGACGCACTCTTAACGATCGAATACGGACCGAACGCGCCGGTGCACTCCCCGTGATGGACTGGCTGAATTTCGCCCCTAATATCCCGACTTGGCCTTGGGCTCGGTTTGGCCTTCTTGGCGGAATTCTTACCTCCGGACGAGGTCGCGCGACGGGGGTGCGAGGCCGTCGTGGGCTCGGCGGGGTGCTCGCAGGTGTGAACAGCGGCGTGTTCGGAGGGGTGGTGGGCGGGTGCGTTCGAGGCGGATTTGCGGTGGTTTCGGAGTGGTCTGCCTGGGGTGTGGTCCCGGAGGACGGGCGGGTGGCGCGTTCGTCAGCGGCCGAGTTGGTCGAGGACCGCGCGGGGGCGGTTGGTGATGATGGCGTCGACGCCGAGTTCGACGCAGAGATCGACGTCCTGGGGTTCGTTCACGGTCCACACGTGCACCCGGTGGCCGGCCCGCTTCAGGCGCTCGATGTACGCGGGGTGGTTGCGCACGATCCTGATGGAGGGACCCGCGATCCGGACACCGGCCGGCAGTCGTCCGTCGCGCAGCCGGGGCGAGACGAACTGCATCAGATAGACGGTCGGCAGCGTCGGGGACGCGGTCCGGACGCGCTGCAGCGAGCGCGCCGAGAAGCTCATGATCCGTACCGGTGAGGCGCCGGGCGACTCCGGTGTGTCCAGCCCGAACCGCTTCAGCAGCACCAGCAGCCGCTCCTCGACCTGCCCCGCCCAGCGCGTGGGGTGCTTGGTCTCGATGGCCAGCTCCACCCGGCGCCCCGCGTCGGCGACGAGTTCGAGCAGGCGTTCAAGCGTGAGGACGGAGGTGTCCGCCCGGTCCTCGGGGGTGACCTCCCAGTCGGGGGCCTCGTCGCCGTTCTTCCAGGAGCCGAAGTCGAGGGCGGCCAGATCGGCGAGTTCCAGGGCGGAGACCGCGCCGCGGCCGTTCGACGTACGGTTGACGCGTCGGTCGTGCACACAGACGAGGTGGCCGTCCGCGGTCAGCCGGACATCGCATTCGAGGGCGTCGGCGCCGTCCTCGATGGCTTTCTTGTACGCGGCCAGGGTGTGCTCCGGGGCCTCTTCGGAGGCACCGCGGTGGGCGACGACCTGAATCGGGAGCTGTCGTGCGTGGGTCACCGCGTCATGGTGCCACCGTGGCGGGGTACGCGTGGGGCGGTGACGTCGTACGACGGCGTCGGCACCGCGTCAGACCGGGTAACGTGAGTCGTTTGTCTTATTGATCCGTTATAAAGGATGACCCCAGACCCACAGACACCGCTTATGGTGCCCTGACGGCTCGTGGGAAAAGCTGACCGCATACAAAACTCGTACACAGTCTGGTGTGCGACCAAGGAAAGTCGACCGTCGACAGGTGACCGCCGTGGACCGAGGAGAAGAGCTGTGAGCACCGAGAACGAGGGCAACGCGGTACCCCCCGCCCCGTCCGCACCTCCCGTGCCGGTGGAAACTCCCGCTGCCTCCGCGCCGACCCCGGCCCCCGAGCCGAGCGCGGCCGGCACGGCCGAGGCAGGTGCGGGCGCCACCGCGGGGGCTCCCGCGGGCACCACCGCTGACAATGAGCCGACGGCCCCGGTCCCGGCGGCCCCGGCGACCGCGCCGGAGGCGCCGACGGCCGTGCAGCCGGCGGTCGCGGAACCGCCGACGGCCTCGGAGCAGCCGACCGCGGTGCAGCCGCAGCCGGAGCTGGTGTCCGCAGGGGCGCCGGGATACGCGGCAGCGGCGGCCGGGCAGGGACATGGCCAGGCCCCGCAGCCGGGTGGCTACGGACAGGTGCCGGGCGCGACGGGCGGGTCCTCCGCGCCCGACGCCGGCTGGCCGCCTCCGGCACCGCCCGCGGTCCCGTCGTACGCGGGCAGCGGTGCGTACGGGGAGGGCGCCGCCCACGCGGACGGCGGTGGCGCGGGGGGTGCCGGTGCGCCCGGCGGTCCTGGCGGTGCCGGTGGCCCCGGTGGCGGCTGGGGTTCCTCGTGGCAGCAGGCCCAGCAGCCGGCGCCCAAGCCGGCGGGCGGCAGGCGTGGCGGTCTGATCGCGGCGGTCCTGGTGGCCGCGCTGGTGGCGGGCGGCGTCGGCGGTGGCATCGGCTACTCCCTGGCCGACCGCAACGACACCTCCACCGGCTCCACGACCGTCTCGGCCTCCCAGAGCGGCGGCGACGTCAAGCGCGCGTCCGGTACGGTCGCCGCGGTGGCGGCTGCCGCGCTGCCGAGCACGGTCACCATCGAGGCGGCCGGCAGTGACGGCGAGGGCGGTACGGGTACCGGCTTCGTGTTCGACAAGGAAGGCCACATCGTCACCAACAACCACGTGGTGGCGGAGGCGGTCGACGGCGGCAAGGTGACGGCGACCTTCCCGAACGGCAAGAAGTACGACGCCGAGGTGGTCGGCCACGCGCAGGGCTACGACGTCGCCGTCATCAAGCTGAAGAACGCGCCGACGGACCTCAAGCCGCTGACCCTCGGCGACTCCGACAAGGTGGCCGTGGGCGACTCCACGATCGCGATCGGCGCTCCCTTCGGTCTGTCCAACACGGTCACCACGGGCATCATCAGTGCCAAGAACCGCCCGGTGGCCTCCAGCGACGGCTCCTCCGGCAGCAAGGCGTCGTACATGAGCGCCCTGCAGACCGACGCGTCGATCAACCCGGGCAACTCCGGTGGCCCTCTCCTCGACGCCCAGGGCAACGTCATCGGCATCAACTCGGCGATCCAGTCCGCGAGCAACGGCGGCTTCGGCTCCGGCCAGGCGGGTTCGATCGGCCTGGGCTTCGCGATCCCGATCAACCAGGCGAAGAACGTGGCCCAGCAACTGATCAGGACGGGCAAGCCGGTCTACCCGGTGATCGGCGCGTCGGTCTCCCTCGAGGAGGGCACCGGCGGCGCGAAGATCACGGAGTCGGGCGAGGGCAACTCGGCCTCCATCACCCCGGGCGGCCCCGCCGACAAGGCCGGCCTCAAGCCCGGCGACGTCATCACCAAGCTCGACGACCGAGTCATCGACAGCGGCCCCACCCTCATCGGCGAGATCTGGACCCACCTCCCCGGTGACAAGGTCACCCTCACGTACACGCGCGACGGCAAGACCCACACGGCGGAGGTCACCCTGGGCGAACGCGAGGGCGACAGCTGAGCCGGTTCCACCACCGATGGTTCGTCCCGTCCCCTTGGCCACCGGCTGCGGGGGCGGGACGGGGGCAGGTCGGCATCAGGCCTGGGCGTCCTCCCGTGGTTTCAGTACGGCCCTGAAGTTCTCGCCGCCGTACAGCGACTCGTAGAAGATCTCGATCGACAGGCGCTCACTGACGAGCGTCCAGAACCAGGCGTGTTCATCCGAGTCGAAGTCATCGAGGAACAGCAGGTGCAGCACCTGGCCGGTGAGTACGGGAACACCTTCTGTGAGCGTTGAGACCTTCGGCCACACCGGCGGCCCGTCCATGAGGCGCCGGTAGGTCTTCCGGTCCCACTCGCCGACCGTCTCGCCGTCCAGCCGCACGATGGTCGTGGTCACTATGGCGGGCCCGAGACCGGCGTTGACGACCTGGATCCCCGTCCGTGACGCTTCGAAGTTCTTCACCCGCCGGATCTTCAGGAGCGGTCTCACCGACTGCCGATTGTGCGTCTGAATGCTTCTCGTCTGTGCCAAGCTCACCCAGAGCGAAGCGAGTGCTATGACGGTCGCCGACACAGAGATCAAGGTCTCCGGCTTCATGGGCCCCCTCCCTCGACCACAGTTGTAACCTCTCACTGCGCTCGCTGTGGATACGTTGCGGGCCGCCATCCCATGATCATGAACGCAGCCGGTAGTCTGTAGCCGCTCCGCCGCTGGTCGGCGGGGCTCAGGTGGGTTGCCCGAGCGGCCCAAGGGAACGGTCTTGAAAACCGTAGTGGCGTGAGAGCGTCACCGTGGGTTCGAATCCCACCGCCTCCGCAGGTCAGAGACGTGCTGGTCAGTAAGGGTGTTCCTCGGTGGGGGGCGCCCCTTCTGCATGACGCCTGTCTCACCTTGATCCGGCCCTGCCGCGTTTTGGATCACTGCGTGTGGACCAGGCGTGGACCACCACCCGGAGAGAATCAGCAGATCAGCGGAGGGCCAGGCGGTGTCGTGGTCCACGGAGGCCCGTAGCGATCTGGAGAGACATCGGCACCCGTGACTCCGGGCAGGCGATACCCGGGATTGCGGCGGAGGTACAGGGCGTATGCGAAAACATGTCCTAATCGCCCTGGCTGCCGCCCTACTTGCCCTTACGTCTTGCGGTAGCGGCGACGACCCTCACCTTACCTACCGGACAGGCTTTGAAACTGATCTTGACTACTCGGAGCATTGGCCGGATCCCACCTCGGTACCGTCGCAGCAGCAGATGAAGGAGTACTGCACCAGTAACAAACCCGATCCGGACGACTCGGATGCTCATGGGCACGTCGATCTCTGGATGCGCGGGTGCCTGGACGGCTGCTCTCGATCCGGGGCCGACCCGGAGTACTGGGGCGAATGACCAAGGTGCCACCCACTCCTGATTTGGCGGGGTGGTGCCTTGGTCGGCCGCAGGTAGCGATGGCGGCCGGCCTCACACTTCATGCCTCCGCCGGCCCCGGTGTCGTAGACCGAAAGGAGCGGCGGTGGGCGGCCACGTCCCAGGTACGTAAGGTCCGCCAGGTACGGCTGGAACGGTCCGCGAAACGACCCCCCTCCCGCGAATCAAACCCCTCACCCGCGCGGAATTGATTTCCCTGGTGGAAGGGGGTGCGAATCAATCTTCTCCTCGCCAGTCTCGGTGTTGTTCAGGCCGGATCCCCGGGTCCGGCAGACCGAGCACTGGAGAACCACGTATGTCCCACTCACACACCGTGGCGGCCCCCGAGCAGGGGGCGCCGCGATCGCGCACACGGCGTCTGCTGCCGAAGCCCTTCCAGCTCGTCCTGCAGTTCCTGCTGGTGGCGCTGGTCGTCAGCGGCGCGCTCGTGACGAACGCCGGTTCCGCGATCGCGCAGAACGAGACCGGCGCCTCGCTGAACCAGGGCCAGCTGCCCGGTGTGGTCTACCGCGGTGACTCCCGGCACCCGAACGACATCTTCAACAGCGGCTTCTGGTCCCGGGGAACGAACTACGACCTCCAGGCCCATGTGCACGGAGACCGGGCCCACAACAGCGGCTACATTTCCACGTCGGGTTCGCAGAGCGTGGCGGAGCAGTTCGCGCGGAGCCAGGGAATCAACAACCTCGACGCCGCCGCCCGTCAGCCGCGCTGCCAGGGAGCGGGGTGGACGATCGGCCAGAACATCCCTGTCATCGGATGGCTCGTCACCTCGCACTGCGCGCACGCGGTGGTCGAGGCCAGGACCTTTGTCTACACGATCAACCCGCAGTTCGCGAACGTCGTCCTGCACGTGCCCGAACAGCTCCGTGGGAGCCCCAGCATGTACAACACCTACCGGAGCCAGGACGAGTGGGCCTTCTTCCGCAGGATTCCGCCCCAGGCAATCACCGGCGTGCACATCTACCACATGGAGGCGCGGGCGGCCGGCAGCTTGCTCCAGCTGCAGAGCCTCACCTTCCGCCACGAACGCTGGGTGGCCAACCCCAACTACAACCGCAACTTCCACTACAACCCGATCGCTGACCCGGGTGCCAACCTCGACTGGGACACGGGCCTGAACATCCCGCCGATCCAGGCGAACGAATACCACCGGGGCTGCAACGCCGCCAACCGGTGCAGGGGCGGCAACGGCTGAGCCGTTGATCCCTGCCCACCCATCTCGGCGCGGGGGCGGGACACGAGGCGGCACCACCGGTCGGTCCGGCGGTGCCGCCCGTCGTTGCTGAGCACCACGCGGGCCGCGCGCTACGGTGATCGTTTGACGAGCTCATGACCGTTTGTTAGTCGGTGCGGATCCCTGGTGACGAAGCGCCACCCTTTTGCAACGGGGTGGCGCCTCAGTGGCTGGCCGGATCTGCGTCCTCTACTCCTCGGCAGCCTCAAGAGCGCGTTGGATCTGTTCATTCGCGCGCTGCTGACTGTGGTGAATGGCCTTGGCGTAGAAGCGGAACAGGACAGCGATGCTGTGCCCCGCGCGACGGGCAACTTCGGCCGGTGCGACGCCGGACTCAAGCCAGAGGGAGACGCCCGCGTGGCGCAGGGAGTACGGCACGTCCGCCAGCGGCGTGGTCGCTTCGGACTCTGTGAGAACGGCGAGGCGGACAGCCTGCCAAAGCTCTCCGTAGTCCTTGGACAGCAGGTGGCCGCCCTGTACCGCGCGGAAGAGTCGGCCGTCCTCGGCGGTGCCGAACTCCTTGATGTGTTCGCGGATCATGCGCACCAGAACTGGCGGGATCGGCACCGGCCGAGTCGCCTTCCGGGCCCGCTTCTCGAGGCCGCGCGTGTCGAACGACTCCCCCGTATCGGTCCAGCCAGAGCCCACGCGGGGCGTGCTCTGAGATAGCAGGACTTCGCCCCAGCCTTCTTCGGGAAGGGTGAAGTCCTCCTCACGGAGGTTGGTGGCCTCACCCGGGCGGTTGGCCGCGTAGTACAGGCAGCCGAAGAACGCCTTCAGGTGTCGTCCCCGATCGCCCTGTTCGCTGACTGCATGGATGAGTGCCTTGGCCAGCTTGGGGCCAGGGACATACCGAAAGTCGATCTCGTCGTCAGACTCGGGCGGCGCCCAGTCGACCTTCTCCAGTGGCAGAGACGGCAACAATTCTCGCTCTACGGCGTACCGCAGACAGTTGCTGAAGATGAGCAGCTTACGCTTCACCGTGTTCTCTGCTGCGGGCGTGCCGTCCATCTTCAGGCTCAGCGCGTCGAGCGCCGTCCGCACCACCGAGGGCGTACTGAGGCTGGTGATGTCCACTGACTTTCGGTGGCGCAGGTCAGAACGTGGATTCGGTCGACCAGACCGCAACAGTGACCCTCTCTAACTCGGCAACAGCGAAAGGGGGTTGCAGCCGCACCCGCATTCGAGCACGCCGACCGCCCCGATACCATCGGCACCGGGGTCCTGACCAGGGATTCCAGGACCGGACCACCCCGGATTGCTGTCCAGGCTGAGGGGTGGTCCGGTCTCTTATTGGCG
>NZ_AEJC01000463.1 GCF_000317595.1 Streptomyces ipomoeae 91-03
TCGCCGCACGTCACCGCACGTCACGGCACTGCGGCCTGCGTCAGACAGGCGTCCTGCCCAATGTCAAGTCCCGAAATATCGGGACTGCACTTCCCGTCCGCCGGGTGTGAGGATGAGGATCAGATGTTCCGCAATCGCATGTGGACATCTTGGGCCACCATGGCCACGCCGAAAGTCATCGAAAGGACGTGAGGGAAATGAAGCGTACTTTCCTCTGCCGTTGCGCCCTGCCTGCCGTCCTGGCAATCGCATCGCTGACTCTCGTCAATACGGGAGAAGCGTCGGCTGCGCCCGCCCAGAAAAAATGCAGCAAGTGGGTCAAAATTCCCGCGGCGTCCTCCGAGCCCGTACCGCTCAAGGCAAAGACGTGTCTCGTACGCCAGAAGGACGGGGCCGGGTACAAGATAAGGGTCGCCACGGGAGTTTACTACTACGGCAAGGAGAGCAATCCCTGGAGCATCTACACAGAGCAGTATTTCAAGGGGAAGAAGATAAGTAGCTGGCACTTGTGGGTGTCGTCCAAGGATCGGGTGGACTGGTATCCGACGGACTGGGTTCAAGGGGCACGGGACAATGGAAAGCCAGGTCTTCGGGTCGCCAGGTCCTATGTCGATCCCGCAAGCGACCGAGACAAGCCGATCAATGTGTCTGTGCAGCTGAACGTAAAAAAGTAATCAGAAAGGAGCGAGAGAGTTTGACGGCCGCCATTTCCTTTTCCGGGCTGACCAAACGCTACGGCGCCCGGACCGCGATCGAGGACGTGACCTTCTCCGTCCAGTTCGGTGAGGTCACCGGACTCTTCGGGCCGAACGGCGCCGGGAAGACGACCTGCCTGCGGATACTGGCCGGTCTGGTAGTCCCGGATCGCGGAACCGCCACCGTGCTCGGTAAACCCTTCGCGGAACTTCCGGGCTCGGCCCGGCGGGTGGGGGTGGCTCTCGACACAGCCGACACACCCCCCGCGCTCACGGGCCGCCGGCACTTGCTGGCCGCCGCCGCCGAGGCGGGTGTCCCGGCTCGACGGGTGGACGAAGTCCTGGCCGTGACCGACATCGAGGATGTCGCGGGGGAGAAGGTCGCAACCTACTCCCAGGGCGCACGCCGTCGCCTGGGCCTTGCCACCGCACTGCTCGGTGACCCGCGCGTCCTCATCCTCGACGAGCCCGCAGCCGGCCTGGACCCGCATGGCGTCCGTTGGCTGCGGACCCTCCTGCGAAGCCTGGCCGATCAGGGGTGCGCCGTGCTGCTGTCGAGCCGTGCCCTGGCCGAGGTGGAGCAGACCGCGGACCGCGTGATCGCGCTGCGCAAGCGGATCCTCTTCACCGGTCCCGTCGAGGCCCTGCGCCGCCGTTCCTGCCCCGCCGGGGGCGCGCTGCGGGTACGTACCTCGGACGACGCCCGCATGGCCGCCGAGCTGGCCTCCCACGCGGGCGACATCCGGTCGTCGGAGGCGGCACATGGCGTGCTCGTCCAGGGGACCGGCGCCGAGACGATCCTGGCCACAGCGGCGGCCATCGGTGTCGAGGTGTTCGAACTCGCCGAACCGGTCGCGAGCCTGGAGGAGGAGTTCTGCCGACTGCTCCACGACACCGCTCCGGAACGTGCCCGGTGAGCCTTGCCTCCCGTCCGAACCGTCACTCCGAACGGTGACTGCGATGGGCATGTCCCCGATGCGCGGCGACCGGTGGCCGGTTCAACAACCGGCGGTCGGTTCAAGCAACCGTTTGGTCAGTTCAACGTCGTCGCGATCGCCGAGATCGCCTCAGGCCCGACCCGACAGCACCCGCCGATCAACCGGGCGCCGGCCGCCCGCCACCCCTCCACCTGCTCGGCCGTGAACGTGGAACGTCCGGTCCACGCCCGGGCGGACGCGTCCCAGGCCTCCCCGCTGTTCGGGTACACCACCGGCGGCTTCCCGGTCACCCGGGCGGCGATCTCGACGGCACCGTCCACGTCCTCGGGGGAGCAGCAGTTCACCCCGACGGCGATGACCTCCTCGGCCTCCGCCGCCAGGGCGAAGGCCTCCTCCAGCGGTTGCCCGGCGCGCGTGCGGTCGGCGGCGATGGAGTACGACAGCCAGACCGGCACCCCGAGCCCGCGCACCGCACGCAGCAGCGCCTCGGCCTCGTCGGTGTCCGGGATCGTCTCCAGGGCCAGGGCGTCCGGCCCGACGGCGGCCAGCACCTCAAGACGGGGGCGGTGGAAGGCCTCCAGTTCGGCCACGCTCAGCCCGTACCGCCCCCGGTACTCGGAGCCGTCCGCGAGCATCGCGCCGTACGGCCCGACCGAGGCCGCCACGTACAGGGGCCGCGTGACGCCCTTCGCCCACGCCTGCTCGGTCGCGTCCAGGGCCAACTCGACGCTGAGGGCGAGCAGTTCGGCCGCCTTCTCGCGCTCGATGCCACGCTTCGCGAAGCCCTCGAAGGTGGCCTGGTAGCTGGAGGTGATGGCCACGTCCGCGCCCGCCAGGTAGTAGGCGAGATGCGCTTCGGTGATCGCCTCCGGCTGCTCCGCCAGCAACCGTGCCGACCAGAGTTCGTCGCTCAGATCGTGCCCGGCGGATTCGAGCTGGTTGGACATGCCGCCGTCGAGGACGAGCGTCCCGGCGGCGAGGGCGTCGGCGAGGAGGGGAGCGGAGAGGCGGGCGTCGCTGGTCATGCCACGACGCTAGTCGACGCATCCGGGACAGCCGATTGTGTCCATTACATGAACAGGTTGCCCAGTATGTGGGATGCCGGGTTACGATCACGTGCCCCCCGCCCCGACCCGCCGCATCTCCCCGGGAACCGCCATGACCGCGCCCAGCACCCCCGAGACCACCGAGCCCGAGCCGACGCCGCCCCCCACCCCCACCGGGACCGGTGGCGAGGGCGCGTCCCCCGGCCGCAAGTTCGGCCTCGCCGCAGCCACCGCCCTCGTCATGGGCAACATCATCGGCGGCGGCATCTTCACCCTCCCCGCCGCAGTCGCCCCGTACGGCACGGTCAGTCTGCTTGCCTTCGTCGTCCTCTCCGTGGCCGCCGTGCTGCTGGCCCTCCTCTTCGGCAAGCTGGCGAGGCGCAGCCCGGTCACCGGCGGGCTGTACGTGTACCCGCGCGACGCCTTCGGGCCCTTCGCGGGCTTCCTGTCGGCGTGGTCGTACTGGACGATGTGCTGGGTCAGCATCGCCGCCCTCGCCGTCGGCGTGGTCGGCTACGTCGACGTGCTGATACCTCTGGGCGACGGCAAGGTCGTCCTGGCGGCCGTCGCCCTGGCCGCCCTGTGGCTGCCGGCCGCCGCGAACTTCGCCGGCACCCGCTGGGTGGGTGCCGTGCAGATCGTCTCCACGGTGCTGAAGTTCGTACCGCTGCTGCTGGTCGCGACGATCGGTGTCTTCTTCATCGACACCGACAACTTCGGCCCCTTCAACTCCTCCGGCGAGAGCGTCCCCGGCGCGGTCGCCGCCTCCGCCGCGCTCCTCCTCTACAGCTTCCTCGGCGTCGAGTCGGCCGCGGTCAGCGCGGGCGAGGTCAAGGACCCCGAGCGCAACGTGGGCCGCGCCAGCGTCCTCGGCACACTGGCCTCCGCGCTCGTCTACATCCTCGGCACGGTCGCCGTCTTCGGCCTGGTCCCGCACGAGAAGCTGGTGAACTCCGGGGCGCCGTTCGCCGACGCGGTGAACTCGATCGTCGGCGGCAGCGCGGGCGGCACGGTGATCGCGCTGGTCGCCGTCGCCTCGATCGTCGGCTGCCTCAACGGCTGGATCCTGCTGAGCGCCCAGATGCCGTACGCCGCCGCCCGCGACGGGCTCTTCCCGAAGCCCTTCGCCCGCGTCGGCAAGGGCGGGGTCCCCGGCTTCGGCGTGCTCGCCACCGCCGGCCTCGGCACGATCCTCATCGTCGTGAACTACGCCGACGACCCCGACACCGCCTTCCGTGTCCTGGTCCTCATCACCACGTTCACCGGCTGCGTCCCCTACCTGCTCTCCGCCGCCGCCCAGTTGTACTGGCTGGCCAGGGGAACGCGCGAGCGGGTCCGTCCGGCCGGGCTCGCCCGTGACCTGATCGTCGCCGCCCTCTCCTTCGCCTTCTCCTTCTGGCTGATCGCCGGCGCGGGCTACGCGGCCGTCTACCAGGGCGTCCTGTTCCTCTTCGCGGGCATCCCGGTGTACGTGTGGCTGCGCGGGCGGCAGGAGGAGTCCGAAGCCAAGACGGAGGCTGCCGCCTAGGTCTGGTGGGAAGCTCCATCGGGCCTGGTGGACAGGGAGGTCAGAGCTGTGGTGAGCCGATGCAGCCAACCTTGTGCGGTTCCCCGCGCACCGGGGTGATCCGCTCGAAATGCCGCCCAGTCCGCTTCATCGAACCGCACCGAGTCCAGGCCGAAGCCATCCGCTCGCGTACCCGCCGAGGAGCCATGGAGAACCCTCCGCAAGATCCGTGGTGACAGCAGGGTGCGTTCGTCCTCTGCCAGGAGAACGGCGTCGTACAGGTCCTTGCACCGCGGTCCCTCGCCGGCCGCGGCGTCGGCATGCAGCCACAGAAGCTTCCAGGCCAGTGACAGTTCCCGGCTCGCTGTTCGAATGATCGACGGTGCGCCGCCGTCGCCGCGGGGCACCAGGGTCCACACCGGGGGGTGGGGCAGCCTTTCATCCAGGGCGAAATCGAGCTGGATCTCACCGCCGGGCACCCCCTCCGTCCGCCACGGGATGAGTACCCGCACTCCGGCGGTGTCGTACCCGCTGTAGGCATACCCCCAGGTGTGGTCCCGGCGGGCGTTGTCCGCGTCGAGCACCACTCCCGGTGCCACCTCCGGCCGCCGGCGCACCAGGTCGAGCAGGTCGTCATAGGGCGGAACGGGGCCCGATGAATCGGGGTCCATTTCCCAGCGCAGCCCGTCCGGGGGAGTGCGTGGGCGCCGTCCGCGTGTCTCGCACTCCTCCTCCCCGTCGGTCCAGATCTCGTACCGGGCCGCGCCGTCGAAGGCCTCCGGCCACTGCTGGACGACGTCGATCCGGTCCACGTACGGGTATGGATCGAACGGATCAACGGGGCTGTTCAGCTCGGGCAGCACCACGAAGTCCAGGTCCGCGGGCTCACGTGCCCGGCCGCCGACCCACGCGGGCATGACCATGCTTCCGCGCAGAACCAGGCTCTCGCTCCACGGGGCCCCGGCGATGAGGCCCAGCACATGATCGAGGGCCGCACGGCGCGCCGTCATTCAGCGTTGTCCGGTTCGTCGCCCCGGCCGGCCTCCACGCCGGGGTTGTCGCCGGGGTTGCCATCGTGCACGGGTTTCGAACGCACCGGCGGAATCCTTCACTTCACCCTCGTCATCGATCACGTGTGAGAAGGACTGTAGATCGCCGGTACGGCCGCGGTGAATACCGGTCGGGTTCGAGCGCCGCACGCACCGGCGGGCCCCTGGTCCGGGACCCGCCGGCGTCATTCAGGGAGCGTGGCCATGGCCGTCACCGGTGCCGCGCGGACGGGCATGGCCGGGTGGTCGCCGACCTGCTGAGTGCCGTGTCGGCAGGGGTCAGCAGAAACTCACCAGAGGGGCCCGGGCGGCGTATCGCGTCACAAGGCCCGGTACGGCCTACCGCCGCACGACGCCTCGGCCGACCCGCCGCCGGGGTGAGCAGGGAACCTCGTGCCCCGGCTTGTCGGGGTTGATCACCGCGCGGATGGTCGAACAGCCGGGCACGGG
>NZ_AEJC01000464.1 GCF_000317595.1 Streptomyces ipomoeae 91-03
TCGAAGGTCGCTTTGCGGCTCCGCCGCGTGGGCGCGCCCAGCCCCGGCGGACCCGCGGTTCCCCACCACGGGAAAGCCCCCGAACCCGGCTCCCCCAGCGGAGCGTCACGGCATCTTGTCGCCCACCAGAGCCAGGTTCTGGATCGCCGCCAACCCGTACAACGCCGTCGCGTTGGTCGAAACCCACGCGGCCTCGCTGCCGGGGACCAACCCGGTCGGACCCTCCACCTTCTTCGTGGACCAGTCGGTGGACTCCTTGTAGTCCCAGGTGTCGGCGCTGTTGTAGAACTGCCGCCACGCACGGGCCGCCAGCTTGTCGTCCTTCAACTGGACGGCGGCGTACGCGTCCTGGCGCGAGTGCCCCTGGAAGAGGAGCAGCGTGCCGAAGTTGGAGCCGTAGCGGGCGGCCTGCTCGGCCTTCGTGGCGTTGAAGTAGCGGCAGTAGTCCAGCCACGCCTCCTTGAACTTCGGCATCTCGATCTGGTCGATCAGCTCGGCGCACATCTCGACCAGGCCGAACATCGCCGACAGATGGGAGACGCCGACCGCGGGCTTGTCGGCGACGGCGAACTTCCCGGTGTCCAGGTCGTACAGCCCGTTGCCCTGGACGAACCCGTTGGGCTGGGCCGCGATGGTCTCCATCGTGGACAGGACGCGGGCCTTGGCCTTCTCCCACTTGGGTCCGCGCCGCTCCCATTCGGTGAGCCAGGCCGAGACCAGGCCGGACCAGTCGGTGCCGAAGCCGATGGACAGGGCGTTGCGGTCGGGGGTGTACGGCTCGGTGCGGATCTTGCGGATGGGGTCGAGGACGAGGAAGGTCTCGTCGGAGTCGACGTTGGCGTGCATGAGGTCACCGACGCGTTCGTCGGCGGTGAGGAAGTAGTAGTAGCGACGGTAGGTGGTGTTGGCGATGCGCTGCTGCTTGGCGCTGTCGGCGTAGTGCTGGACGCCGTGGCGGGTGCCGAGGCCCGCCCACTTGCCGATGTGGTAGACGTCGACCTCGCCGGTGTGCCGGGTCATGGCCTCGGCGAAGCGGAAGATGTCGGCGCGGCCGGAGCGCATGTACGCGAACCACAGCCAGAGGTCGGGGGAGAGTTCGGAGTTGTCCCACGCGTAGCCGCCGATGTCGTAGCACCACTGGTGGCGGCTGGGGTCGTAGCTGTGCATGATGTCGCCGTAGTCCCAGAAGCCGTACCAACGGCGCATCTCCACCTGGTCCTTGTAGTAGGTGAAGAGGAAGTCGAGGTGGTCCTCGATCTTGGCCTTGGCGGCGGTGGAGCGGTCCGGCTCGGAGAACAGCTTGCCGAAGACGCCCGCCTTGATGAGCTGCTTGGGCGGGGCGGCGAGCTGTGGGGGTGTGCGTACGGCCTCGACCTGCTTGGCCATGTCCTCGGCACTGGGTGTGGACTCATGGGCCCAGAAGAGGAGTTCGCTGGTGCGGGCGATGCCGTAGGGGGTGCCGAAGCCGGGTTCGTAGTCCTCGTAGGTGATGTTGAGGCCTTCGAGCTGCTCGGGGTAGGTGTCCTGGCCCATGCCGTCGTGGTAGAAGCGCAGGTCCATGGGCTGCGCCTCGGGCGACCAGAGCCAGAGGGTGACCTCGGCGGTGTCGGTGTGGGCGTCGCGGATGTCGAGCTGCGCCGGGAACTTCTCCCAGAAGTCCCTGAGCCCGAAGGCGAATCCACCGCTCGCGCCACCGACGTATCCGAATCCGCTGGCCCGCCGGCCACCGCCGGCCGGGATCCAGCCGTACCCCTTCTTCGTCCGCTTCCGGACGCCGAACCCGTCGGCGGAGAGCTGGGAGAGGGTGTAGTCGCCCCACTCGGGGATGTACTGGAGGCGGGTCGTCACCCGCTGGTCCCACGTCGACGGGTCGGGCAGCTTCTTGCCCTCGAACTGGGCCGTGCGCACGGCCGCGCCCGGGTCGCGGCGCAGCCCGGTGATGCCCTTGACCGCCTCGCGCAGCAGACCGGTGCCCTCGCCGCCGATGCGGATGTGCCGGTCGTAGGCGGCATCGCGCATCGGGACCTTGAAGCGGACACCGATGCCGCGGACGAAGTCGCCGCTGGCCTTGCCCGGCTCCTGGGTGCCGTCGAAGGTGATGGTGTGCACCATGCGGAACGATTCCGCGCCCGCGTAGAAGTAGAGCCGGATGGAGAACGGCAGCCAACTCCTGCTGCCCTTGCGGTGCTTGCCGTCGATGCGGACCACGGCACGCACCGGGCCCTCCTGCTCGACGTCGACCTCGTCGATGACGCTCTCGAACCGCTCGTACTTGACGGTGCCCTGGTCACCGTCCTCGATCTCGGGCTGGCGCAGGAGCACCAGACGGCCGGTGTTGGCGACCTCGGTGGAGCCGCGCAGTACCGACTTCACCAGCGTGGAGCCGCTCTTGCCGATCTTGGCGGTGATGACGCCGGTCGAGACGTCGATGGTGCCGCCGTTCTTGTCGACGGTGACCTTCTTCTCGGGCGCCGCCGGGGTGCCCGCGGCGAGGGTGAGCTTGCCGGAGCCGGCGCCCGCGCCGACGGCGTGCGCGGTCCACTTCACGGAACCGTCGGGCCAGTAGCCGATGGGCCAGGACTGCACGGGCACGGCCTTGCCGTTCTCGTCCGTCAAGGAGAACGACTGATCCTTCTCGTACGCGCCCTTGGGCCACGGCACGCCCACGGTGGAGCCGGGGGCGGCGCCGGGTCCGCCGTCCTCCAGCCAGTCCAGGGTCACCGGGTCCGCCTCCGCGGCCTCGGCTCTGGGCGCGGCCTGCGCGTTCGAGCCGAGCGCCCAGCTGAGCTGGGTGGCGGCTCCGGCGACGGCGGCTGCCTTGAGGAGGGACCTGCGGTCGATCGGGGACATGGCCTTTCCTTTCCGTACGGGAAGTCGTGCGTGCGGGTAGTCAGGGGCATGACACAGAGAGGTACGACGCCCAGGGCGCCGACCTTGTGGGAAGGGCACCG
>NZ_AEJC01000465.1 GCF_000317595.1 Streptomyces ipomoeae 91-03
GGCGCCCCCTTCCACGACACCGCCCAGTGCCCGGTGGACGGTCCGTCGGAAAACGGGCCGGGCCCCGAGGGCGGGGTCCGGACCATGTCCTTGGAAGGGGGCTCCCAACAGAATTGGGGCGCCGAGAAGGACGCTATCGCCCCGCTACACCCGTTCGGCCCACATTCGCCCCGAACGCAACCACGCGCCCCCTCCCCCGCATCACGCCCCCACCAGCCCACTCGGACACGCGAAAG
>NZ_AEJC01000466.1 GCF_000317595.1 Streptomyces ipomoeae 91-03
TGACCAGCGATGACCCCGCTTCAACTGACATGACTACCCGTGGAGCACGCCCACTATGGAGCTGACACCCCGCGACCTCGAAGTCCTGAGCCTGGTTGGACGGTTTACCCAGCTTGCTTCTTCTCATGTGACGGAACTTGTTTTCCCTGACCGCTCGCACTCGGTGCCGGACAAAGTGCTGGGGCGGCTCGTCCGCGAACAGTTCCTTTCCCGTGTCGGTCGTCGTGCCAGCAGCCACAAGGGCGGGGCGGGTGCGTTCGTCTACCAGCTCGGTCGGTTCGGGCGGTCGATTTTGGAAATCGACAGCCGCCCGTCGTCCACGGTAAATAACCACGCCCTGATGGTTGCGGATACCTACCTGGAACTCAGGCGGGCGAAAAGCGCGGGCGTGCTTGTCCTCAAGGAGTGGGCGGTTGAAACGCTCGTCCCGCCCGTCGTCCGCGCCGATCTGTTCGCGGCGCTCGACTTCCCACAGCAGGGGCGAAGTGGCTCGTACTTCCTGGAAATCGACATGGGCACTGAAGCACCAAAGCGTATCCGCGACAAGGTGGCGGGGTACTGGCGCGCAGTCGAAACCAGTACCGCCGACTACTTCCCGTACGTGGTGTTTGTCGTCAGGCACGAGGCGCGAAAGAACGAGCTGGCTCGGGTCTTCCGAGGGCTGCCCGAAGAACAACAAGAGATGGTGCGGGTGCGCTTGCTCGCTGAGCTAGTACCCCGACTTTTGGAATTGTGAAACCGTTGTATTTAGTACGGCGTTAACAAGGGTGGAAAGTATTGAATAACAGGGGTGAATTAGTTATAATAAAGACATAAAGTAAGTAGCCAAAACCATTGCTATTTATAGCACCTCCTGTCGCTTTGGGCAAGGAGGTTATTTTTCACCAGAACAAGACGACAACTAGAACACTCAGGACCAAAGCAGCATAAGCAAGCGCCGGAAGCCTAGCCACTTCACGAGGTCGGTTTCCTATGGCGCAGGAGATCAAAGGAATGAGGATCAGAAACATAGCAAACAGAATTGAGGAGTTAGGCGGCACGTGCGACATCAAGACGCACAGCAGGAAAGATGCCCGGTACGTCGTCAAGCTGACCGGCAAGGTGGGCGAGTTCGACATTGAAGCGATCGACTACAACGCGCCGACGCGACTGTCAACGGTAGCCGATGCGGCGTACATATCCGTCAAACGCGAGGACGAGCAGCCAAGCCAATCGGTCAACCCGTGGAAGATCCACCGCACCATTAGCGCGATGGCTCACGCCGTGACGAAGAAGGGGGTGATGTGAAACTCTTAACCAAAGATATCGAACGGCGGTTGCCGCCACTTGGTACTAACGACGAAAACCCGAATCCGGTGGCACGAGTGAAGTTCTTTACTCCGGACAGTCATTGGACCTGGTACGGGATTGAGTACGATCCAGAGCAGCGAATCTTCTTTGGCTTGGTGCATGGCGTTGAAACGGAGTACGGCACCTTCAGCCTTAACGAACTAGAGCAAGTGCGCGGACCGCTTGGCTTGCCGGTAGAGCGGGACCAGTTCTTCGTACCCACCCCGGCGAAGGAGCTGGAGTGATGGCCCGCTACAGGGTCGTTGGCAATCACATCGTCGACACCTGGGGTGGCGGCACCATCCTCGGCGAGCTGGCGCGCGACGAACCCACCAGGCGTAGCCGTTCACAGCGACGCTTGCCGAAGAAGGTACGCACTCAGATCGACATGCACTTTGCCGTCGCGGCCGGTGTGGTGCTGGGCTGCTGGCTACCGCTCGCACTCTGGCCTGCGTAGCTCAGCGCGGTCATCGTCGGTGGCCTGGCGGTAGTTGTCCCGTGCGACCTACCGCCCCCGCCGGCGTACCCCTGAACCGCTCGCTTCTACAAGCGCCCGCGGTGCCGTCGCAGCAGGCGACGACCAAGACCCGTCGAGCACGCGGCAAGCCGTCCCGTTCACCAAAAGCGCTACTGCTCGACAACACAAAGCAGTAATGAGAAAATAGGCATCAGATGGAAACCGAGGAAACAACAGCAGAATGGCCACAGTACGAGCTCTTAGGTGAATACCTTGAACCGCAATTCGGAAACATCTACGAGTACAACGTAGAAGATCCGGCCTACGATGTTCAGGAGTGGACTGACGAGCTACGGGAAGCAATCACGCACTATCTGACGAGCGCGATTCCCCAAGAAGTCGCCACTGTCCTGTTTGGTTTAGACGCTGAGATGCTGGAAAACCCGCCGCAACGACGCACGGCAATAGGCGCGCTGATCCAACAGAACGAGCCGCACGAGATCGCTTACGAGGTCTACCAAGCAGCCGTGAAAGCGGTACCCAGCCTTGACCAACTCATCGGCCACCTCGATAGGTGGCAGAACCAGCACGAGCGTGACGACGCTGATCTGTGGCTTGAAACGCATCTGACAGCCGATGAAGTAAGGGATCTGGCTAGAGAGCTTGGTGCGAAAGGTAGGCCACATTCTTTCACGCTCGTCCATGACTATGAGCCGCCCGCGCTTCTAAGAGCCTGGCATCAGGTTACGGGTTTAGCCCCAAGCGACCTCACCGATGATGAATGGCAACTACTCACGCAGACCCTGCCATCGGACACCCCACGCATGAAGACGGAAAAAGGGCTAGTAAGTACACGCCGAGAGTTCAACGGCATGTTGTACCGACACTCCAACCAGACGGCATGGACTCAGGTGCCACGCCGGTACGGCAACCATGCATCCATTGAGACTCGGGTCAGCAGTTACAAGAAGAAGAGGGTCTTCGCACGCACGCTTACTGCCCTCGACGGCCAGCCTGGTGCTGAACGCCTAGTGGAGTGGCTGCGGCAGGTTGAAACACGCCCACGTGCCAGAGGTAGGGCGTAATGCATTTACATCCATGGTCTTGGTATGCGGAGGAAGTTGAGCTTTTCTCGGTTGTATGGCCGATAGGGTATTGCTTCCGAACCACGCTGCGCTGTCAGCGCTGCGGCAGAACGCGGACAACTGTGTATCAGTACACCTCCCTATGTTTCAGGATCACCATCATGGTCCTGCGTGATCCTGAATACTCGGACCGTGCGATTGAACTAGCCTCGATCTTTCTTGAGGGTCCGCCGACGGAGTCGGTGGACCCTTTTGCTTTCCGGAGCTGATGCCGGGCAGGCCGGTGGCCCGGCTGTCGCGTCGGGTGGGCGCCGGGTTCCACTGCCCGGGGCGGGTGATGCTGTCGCAGGGACGGTGGGTTGCTGGTCAGCCGGGGTCGGGCAGGAGCGCGAGCCGTTCAAGGGCGGCGGTGATCTCGCCGGTCCAGGGCCAGTGCCGGGCGAGGCGGAGAATCCTGCGCCGACTGGTGGTGACGAGCTGGCCGGCTGCGGAAAACAGGCGGAACCGCAAGCGACGCGGTTCCCAGAGCCTCGCCCGGCCGGTCAGGGCGAGCATGGGCATCCAGGCCAGCAGGTCGAGCGCGATCTGGACGATCTCCATCCAGACCCGGTTCTGGGCGGTGTCGTGCAGGGGCAGGTTGCGCAGGCCGGTGGCCCGGGCAGCCCGGATCCGGTCCTCGGCCCGTGCCCGGAGCCGGTGACGGAGTTCGAGCTCGGCGATCGGCCGGCCGGTGGTGTTGGTCGCGAAGCACGTGATCCGCATGCCGTCCGCGTCCGTGATCCTCAACTGGGCGCCGGGATGGGGCCTTTCCTTGCGGACGATGAGCCGCATGCCCTTGGGCCAGCCGTTAAGGAGCTTGCCGGTGAGCTCGGCGACCCAGGCCCCGTCCCGGGCCTCACCGTCGGCCTCGACGGCCGGGGTCCAGGCCGAGGCGGGGACCTTCAGTACGTGTTCGTGGATCGCTTCGGTGACCGTCATGCCGACCGAGTAGGACAGCCATCGGCCCCGCTTCGCGAGCCAGGACACGAAGTCGTGGGTGCCGCCGGCGGAGTCCGTGCGGATCAGCGTCTGCCGCCCGCGCCGGTAGCGCTTGGGCAGTTGGGCCAGGGCGAGTTGGGCGGTGGTGATGTGGTCGGCGGCGGTGTTGGAGCCCGCGTTTCCCGGTCTGAGGAGGGTGGCGACGGGCTCTCCGGTTCCGCCCGGTCCGTGGTCGACGAAGGCCGTCAGCGGGTGATGGCCGTAGGTCTTCTTCCAGGTCGCGGCCGCGTCCTGCTTGTCGGAGTGGGCGATCACGAGGACGCCATCGAGGTCGACGGTGACCTGACCGTCGGCGTCCGGGGCGTTTTTGCCGGCCAACGACCAGGCACGATGACGGACTTCGGAGCGTGCGGACCGGACGGCCTGCAGGGCTTTCTCGCCGGATGCGGCGAGGGTGTCGATCAGGCGGGAGACGGTCGGGTCGGAGGCGACCGGGCCGAAGACGGCCGGCTCACACCGCAGCATGGCGACGTCCGCGAGGCAGTCCCCGCCCAGTGCGACCGCCATGGCGACGTCCAGGAGGATCTTGCCGGGATCGTGGACGGCCCGCGGCTTCCGCCACGGAGCCAGAGCTGCGGATATCGCCTGGTCAAGGCCCGTCTTGCGGACCGTCTCCATCAGCAGGACCGCACCGGCCTGCGAGACCACCTGCCGACCGTCTCCCTGGACACGGACACGTGGGTACGACGAGATAGGCTCTCTCACCTGGAAAGTGCTCTTTTCCTTGCAGCCAACAGGACCCTCAGCAAGTCCTATCGTTGCAGGTCAAGGGCACTTTCCGTGTTTCTGATCAACTCTTGGACAGCCCACCTCGTGAAAGCGCGAGGCTAGTAGAGCAGATGCAGGACGACATAGACGCAAGCCTCATCTGACAGCGGGTACGTTGTCTGGTTGCTGTGTCGCGAGGAACGCGCGATCGCCGCGTAGGTCGCGCTGACCAACCCGCAGCCGGCCACGGGACGCAGGAGGCCGCAGTCATCGCCCAGCTCCGTAGCGCTTGAGTGTCCGCGACCATCCCCCGCCACGGCCTCGTGCTGGAGCCGTCCGATCTAACCGCACGCCGGCGGGGACGGTAGGTCGAGCCGATCCAGCCACAGACACAACAGCACCCCGTGCTCTGCTGGGCTACGGGGTGTTCAAGGTGGCAGCGTGCTGCTGCTTGGTCGTCGGGATCAGTGCTCGTCTGGCTTCCGTCTCACGAAGACGGTCACGGGCTGGCTGCTGTAGTTCTGGACGAACAGCACTACGTGGATCGAGCCGTCCGCCATGCGCTGGTCGTTCCGCAGCCACGCAACGAGGTCATAGCCGTCTGCGTTGTCGGTGACGTCCAGCTCGGGGATCAGCTCTTCTGCTTCGTACTCCCCGATGACGATGCGCCTGTCCTCGTGCGGCGGGATGACCTCGGAAGCCAACACTTCAGCGGTCATAGCTGCTGAACCTCGACGTTCACCGCCTGTCGGCTGCGGTTGGCAACGTGCAGGACCAGCTCGTACTCGTCATACGCCGCGCCGAGCTTGGTGATCTGGGCCGTCACGTCCTCCGGGTCGCAGTCCGGCGTTACTTCAAGCGAGAAGCCAATGAGCGGCTCGTCTGCCTTGAACTCACCGAGCGAGACATGATCCTGACTTCGTGACGCCACCTCGAACATTAAGAAAGGGGTGCTTTCCTGGGTGGTAGCGGCGCGCAGAAGTCTGGAGGCTTCGGACTCTCGGCGGGGTACGGGCACTGGTTGCGTATTCTTCATAGTTCATCTTCCTTTGACTTTAGGGGCGGAATGTTTCAAAGGAAGCGCATTTAGTGTATATTATGTGTAGGTGATATACGCTCGCTTTTAAAACTCCACTTTCTGGTTTTGAGGCGTATAATTGCTGTAGAGGTACAGACAACAATACCCGCCATTCATGGGCAGCAAAGCGCTATGCTTATTCTTATCTTACCGACTTTTTGTGAAGCATGCAACATTAATTAACTGTAGTAACAACTAAATATGCCCTACTTTAAACAATCTGAACTTGCCGAGTTATACGGCGTCTCTGCGAAAACCGTATACAACTGGATTGATTTAGCCAAACACGGCAAGAGCGACCTGAAGCTTTACGCGAAGGGTAAATACACCTTCGTCTTGGATACCCCGGAAAACCGGCTCACCTTGAAGGCGCTTGCCGATAAGGGCAAGAAGCACCGCAACGCGGCCTACTACAAGACGATCCTGCCTGAACCAGAGTTCTTCGACATATATAGCGAGCGCCAGATCCTCGATATCATCACGAACCTAAGCGTGCACGGCGAGATTCCGCTTCAGTACAACTACTTGCAGGATGGGGCGAAGAACTGGGAAGGCCGGATGGATCGCTTCGAGTCGGAGGGTGCGGCTAACTCTCTTATGAGCACCATTGAACTTATCCAAGACAACCTCGTCACTATCGACCGCTTCCTCAAGAACAAGAAGAAGGTCAACGTCATTGACCTCGGCGTTGGAAATGCTCGACCAGTCAAGGAGCTGCTAGGGCACCTCCTTGATCGTGGCGTACTCCACCGCTACATAGGCATCGACATCAGCCCGACGATGCTTGGAATCGCTGAGCGGAACGTCAAAGACTGGTACGGCGACGCTGTGAAGTTTGAGGGCTATGTCCGCGACATCACCAACGAGCAGTTTGATGACCTCGTTGTTGCGGACATGCTCGATGAGGAAGCCGACCAGACTTTGAACCTCGTGCTGTTGCTCGGTGGAACGTCGGTCAACTTCCGCTCTTCCAATGATGCTCTGAAACCCATCTTCAACAGCATGCATCGCAATGACCTACTAATCCATACGCTCAAGCCGGACACCGAAGCATCGAGGCGGTATCTGGACTTAGGGCCGGTGCCGGGCTCGATCAGCCTCGCGCCCAACTTCAAGTACATCCTTGACTTGCTGAACATCGACGAGTCGTCATACGACGTAGAGAGCGGCTTCGACAGTGAGAAGAAGATGCGCTACGTTCGCGTCCGTCTCAAGACAGCCTTGCAGATTCAGTTCGACCTGGGCGGCACAAAGAAACGCGAGCTCTACCTAGAGAAGGGTGACGCAATCCTCCTGTTCCGGGCGTGGCACCTCTCCACACCTGAGATCATCACCGAGTTGGGTAAGGCCGGTTTCATGTTCCTGCACGCAAGCCTCACCGAAGACCGTCAGTACTTCCTGTCCATCTCAGGGGTAGACAACCGAATCGACATCGAGCGCGCGTAGGCGACCGGCCTCACGACTTGCCGCCCTTGAACACCCCGTAGCCGAGCACGGCACGGGGTGCTGTTGTGTCTGCGGTTGGATCGGCTCGACCTACCGCGCCCGCCGGCGTGCCATTGGATCGCACGCTTCCAGAGATGGGAGCGCAGCTGTCGGACAGTCCCTTCGTAACGATCGAAGCTACCGGCTCACGCCTGCGGCCTGCTTCCGTCCATCTCGTCTTCCAGTACCCAGACGAATGCCACTCCGCCCTTCGGGAACGTCCAGCCCTCGTAGGCCACTTCGACACTCGGGGATGGATCGGAGGCTTCAAGGTGTCGATACCTCGGCTGCCGCGGACCGGACAGGTAGTCGAGGACGTTCATGCGACGGATGCCGCAGTCGCCGTACCAGAGTTCAGCCCGGAAGTTCTTGGTCGGTTGGCTCAAGTCAAGGTGGAGCGTGTGGCCGTGCCGTTGGACCAGGACGCGGTACGTGTACGAGATGGTCACCTCGCTCTTCGGATCAACGTCGTCGTTCAGGGTGCAGGCGTAGGTCTGGCCACCTTTTCGAGTGGTGCGCCGGATGCTTTGGTTCTTGCCGTTCACGGCAACCTGCACAAGCTCGAAGACTTCAGGTGAGGAGGCGTCCAGGTTGCCCACCGGATCGAAGTACCAAGCCATGGTGGAAGTTGGATCGGCCGACAGCTCTCGGAAGGCGTCCAGGTCTGAGACGCACGAGAAGCGGAGCACTGGGCTCGACGGGGTGAAGCGGTACTCCCACGAGATGGTGGCCACGAACATCGACCCCTTGCCCGAAACAGGCCCCTTCTTCCAGGGTGCGAGTGCGACCGAGACGTGAGCGTCCTCCCAGCGCTGCCGCGCTCCGATGATCTGTTGCTTCAAGTCGCGGTACGCGTCAGCGGCAAGCTCCTTGTCGCCGAGCCGGATGCCCAACGTGTTCTCGACGATGCGGTCGAGCGTCTTGTCCGAGGCGACATTGGTCAGCGAGTCCGGGGCGAAGGCGAAGCCGTCCACGACAGCGTCCCGGATGGCGGGTGCTTCTTCGGCGAGGATCTTCCGCAGCCGCTCGTTGGCGCGGGTCTCGGCGTCGGCCTGGTCGATGTAGGCGAAAGCGATGGCGATGAGCCCGGTCGTGAAGAGTGCCGAGCCCACGTCCATGACGGGCAGAGCGTTGAGCCAGGTCACGGCCATACTGCCGCTTGCCCAGTGAGCGATGACCATTAGGGCAATACCAACCACCGTGACGATGGTCGAGAGCAGTGCAAGCTTGGTCTTGTAGAGACGTTCTAACGGGCTCGACATATACAAGATCAATTATACAGAACTTGCAGGTCAGAGCAATGGTTCGCTCAGCAGGAAGCCCCGAGTCACGGGGTGAACTCGGGGCTTCCAAAGGGTGAGCAGGACGAGCGCTAGCGCTTCGTGCCGCCACCGCCACCGTTGGCGTGCAACATGATCATCACCTCCCTCGTTCGAGAACTGCCACGCCAGAATAGGACACAAAGTCATGGGATGCAGAGTGTTGGGACGCATACTCTCTGGATCTTGAGGCTTGGGACGTATGGGCTAGGGCTCGCCATGGCAAAACAGCCCATCTCAGACGCAGCGCAGACGTTCGGCGCGCGGGTGCGTGCCCGCCGGAACGAGCTCGGCAAGAGCCAGGAACGCCTTGCCGACGACAGCGGTATGCACTGGACATTCATTGGTCAGGTCGAACGCGGCCAGCGCAACGTCAGCTTGCACAACATCCTCAAGCTGGCCGATGCGCTCGGGATTGATGCGGGCGACCTCGTGCAGGGGCTCAAGGCTCCAGAGGACTCCACGGGTAGCCAGGAGTAGGGCATGAAAAAGCCTCGCCCCGCGAAGAGGCGAGGACGACAGGGGGCTGCCCGTCGTTCAAGCGTGCTGGTTGGTGTAGCCGGTTCGAGTCGACCTACAGCGCGTGGCCGGCGCGCAGTTGAACCTGCGGTTCATGCCCGGTAGGGCACCCTCGTCACCCGTTGGTGGGTATGCCGTCAGTACTCGTCACCCGCGTGATCCTGAAGATGGCCACAGTCCCCAAGAGCGGCGATGGGCCACCAGTGAGCGGATAGTCGTCCTTCGTTGCGGCGAAGAGAGCGAGCTTCTTCTCCGCAAGCTCCTCCAGGATGGCGGTGATGCTTCGCTGTGCATCCCGTACCGAGGAGCGAGAGAACTCGATGTCTCCTGAGACATCGCTCCAGTCCTGAAAGGCTTGGACCGCGCTGTCTATGAGGTCCTGCTCCTCGTCGGTGCAGTCGTCTGGTTCCTCATGCGGCAACCATCCAAGGCAGCCGGAGAGGATCGGCCAGAGGTCACGCCCTGTCTTCATGTGGTCGAGTAGCACGACTTGAAACGCTGGCTCGTCCACCGTGATGACGTCAATGATCCTGTCGACCTGCTCCTTCTTGGGCTTGCTGATCTCATCGGCCAGCGTCTTGAGTCCCCACACCTCGATGGTGACGCCGGGGTACAACGGGCGAAGCTCGTTGTCGATGAACTGGTCGACCTCGCCCGGCAAGGTGTCGTTGGTGAGGAATCGCCACACCCGTACGTCACGGTGCTCGTTGAGACAGCCCTCCAAGTCACCGCGGATCTTCGCTTTGGTCTTGTCGATCCGCTCACCACGCGTCGCGTGTGCAGCAAAGAACACCCGGGCCTTCGGGCAGTAGCCATCGTTCTTGGTGTCGCCCTTCGGCCCGGCCGCTCGCACAGGTTGGTAGTCGCTGGGGTACAGCTCCCGGCCGAGCCGGTCCATGCAGTCCTGGAAGGCGTTGCCCTCCAGCCGGAGGAGCTGACCTTCCACGAGCTTCCGCAGTGAGTTCTGATCCACGACAGCCATTACCGCACAGCTCGTGCGTCCTGCGCAGCTAGGTCGCACGGGTCAAGCGGCCGTGGCCGGCGGTGGGTTGCCGGGCTCGATCTACGCAGCAAGCTCGACGTCCTCACCCCCGGTGTTTTTGACGGCAGCGCTGACGGCAACGACACCGAGCACCCACCGACGACGACGGTCTTGCAAGAGCGCATCAACCTCGGTGACGCGCTTATTTACGGTGTCGTGGACCGATCTCTTAAGCAGGGTGTCCTGGGTTCGAGCCCCAGTTGGCCCTCCAGATATGATCCATGCCAGAAAGTCGTGCCAGAAATGACTTTGACGGCTAACTTGACGGCAACCGTCAAGAACATCCATCAACCGCCCAGTCCCATCAGACTGGGCGGTTTTGGGTGTTTGAAGTGTTTGTTCTACGAGTTCCAGGGCGTTCTCAATCTGGCTGTCATATGCGTGCTGGTAATACTGCTGCGTTGTAAGTGCGCTGCTGTGCCCCATTATGGTTTGAGCAACTTTCAGTTGGACACCAAGGAAGTCAAGCATGGACGTTACGGTGTGCCGTGTGTCGTGGAACCGGATGTTTCTTACACCAGCCAACTTACATAGCCGTTTGAACGTCCTGTCCGAGAAGTTCCGTGGATCAATGGGCGTCCCCTTGGTTGACGTGAAAACAAGGTCATGCTCGGACGGCGGGCTCTCTTTCCTAGCTTCCTTAAGTCGAACAAGCTCCTCTCTTAGAACTCCAAGAATCGGCAATGGACGCTCGCTCGATTCAGTCTTCAGTGAGACGAATAGTAACTCGCCTTTGACTTTTTGGAGCTGCTGTGTCAACTGAATCTCGCCCGCTACCAGATCGACGTCTTGCCATCGAAGGCCAAGAATCTCTCCTCGGCGCGGCCCATAAAAGAGGGCAAGGCACCAGGCTCCCGACAGTCGATGCTCTTTGGCGACCTCCCAAAACTGCTGTGCCTCTTCGGGTGTCCAGGGGGCTGCCTTCTTTTTTGGCTTATATGTTGGCGTCTCAGCTAACCGTGCGACGTTGCGGCCTATTAACTCCTCGCGCATTGCATAAGTGAGGGCGGCGCTGAGCGTTGTCTTTATCGTTTGAAGTCTGCGAGGCGAGTGACCCTGTTCGAGAAGTTGGCCAAGCAGCGCACGAACAGTCTGAACCCTAATGTCGGTAAGCCTTTTATTGCCAATGTTGGGTTTGAGGTAAAGTCGGGCGACACACTCGTAGTCCTCGTACGTCTTTGGCTTATCTACTTTTTTGACGACTGCTTCTAGCCAGTAGTCCAAGTAGTCTGCCAGGAGCCATGCTTTGTCGGCGACGGGCACACCCTTGTTGTGGTTGGCCTTGATCTCGGTGAGCTTCTGGCTAACCTCAGCGCGGGTGGCGCCGTAGACGCGCACCCGCTTTCGTTTTCCCACTGTCGTAAGAACGTAGGTTGCACCCTCCCAACGTCCATCCTTGCGCGGATAGATCGTGCCCTCGCCATTAGCCCTACGCCGAGCCATCAGGCGAATGACTCCTGTTTCCACTGCTGCAAGACGTACTCACGTACGGCACCGAAGGGGATCTTTCGGCTGCGACCGATTTTTATTGACTTGAGCACTGGATTATCTCCAAGTATCAGGTCGTAAAGCTTCGACCTGCTCCGGATGCCCAAATGTTCCATAGCTTGGGCCACCGTTAGTAGTTTGGTGTCGTCCTCCCCAGTGTTGACGGCACGCATGATTGACTCTTTCATAAATGTGTTTCCTCCTTCTAGTTAAACGCATCTTGATCATTCTGTTAAGCCCGAAGGCGGACCTCGGCATTGTGATTTCGTCATCATGCGGCGGCTCCTTGATTGCCTTCTTCAAGGAGCTGCGGGCCGACTGAGAGGAGACCGACATCAAAGAGCGCCTGGGCATCGAGGGCGAGCTTCCCGATCACGCCCGCGATCCGCGTGCGTCGATGCTCGGTTTCAACCAGCCAGACGACCTTTGGGAAGACGCCCCGCAACTGTTGCTCCATGCCGCTTCGCCAGTACTCGACGTACCGCAGGCACTTCTTCCGGATCGTCGGCAGCGTCTCCGTGGCCATGTCCACCTCGACGAAGCTGCTGTGTTCGATGGCGGCGCGACCTATCCGCACGTAGGCGTCCGGTCTGACCATGACGAGTTCACCCAGCTTCCCGGTGAAGTGACGCCACGCGGCGGGTTCAGCGTCGAACGCCAAGAGGTCGCCCTGACCAAGCCGGTGCTGCTCGACGAGCTGAACGTAGAGTTCAGCGACGGCGAGCATGTGGTCTTGGAAGTACGGTTTCGACTCCCACACCCGGCGACGCCTGCCGCCGAGCGGGCCGTCCGTCCCGATGACGGCTTGTCCCAACCCGCTCAGCCCGTAGATGTAGCCGGATGATCCGGCCCGCGCACCCCCGATGATCCGTGAGAACCGCGTCACCAGACCGAGTTCGGTAAGTCGCGTCATCATGAGCTGCGCGCGACGGGTTCGAGCTCGTGGCGATCCATCGACTACGAGGAGTCGCTGTAGGTGGCGCAGGCTTGCCAGGCGTACGCGCTGCAAGATGCCCAGTACGGCGAGATCACGCGGGCTGAGCTGATGACGCAACCGGGCCACCCGCGCGTTCTGTGGCGAGGATGGTTTCACCATAGGGAAACTCCTGTTGGTGAAAATCTCGCTGGCGCGTACCTCCCTCCAACAGAGGGGAAGCGTCCAGGGCAACCAACACGACGTGAAGGGCGACGCGAACCACGAGGCGAAGACATCAGGCGGACCTCCGAGGCAACTGCCCGATGGGAGCGCTGAGCGTCGAAGTGTGTGCTTGCCAGCGGTGTTCAAGGGCAGCGTCGAGCGCCTGGCCGTCGACGCCGTACCGCGCCGCGCTCTCGTTGCGTAGGTCGGCCGGATCACTGAGGCGACGCCCCTCCGGCTGACGGGTACGGATACGGAACGGCTCGCTTGGGGTGCGGTTCACCAGGACTTCGGCGTACACCTCGTGGGCACCGAGCAGCAGCAGATCATTGGCAGTGAGGCCGCCACCAAGAACAGTGGCGAGTGGCGCTGCGTCCTCGGTGCTTGGACGGAAGGCGACACGGTTACGGGCGTTGGCCGTGAAACCGGCGCGGAGCTTTGGCGGGAGCTGTGCCATGTGCTGATGCGCCATCGTGAGCCCGACACCAAGGCCGCGCGCCTGGGCGAACATGTCGCCGATGTCTACGGGCAGTCGCAAGTACCGTTGCACCTCGTCGATAACGACCATGGCCGGCTGACGGTGGGTCGAGGGCACCATGGCCCGTCGCTGCATCGCTTGCCAGAGCTGTGTCACCAGCAGTGCACCGATCAGATCAGCCGTCTCGTCGCCCGTGACGCCGGTGTTCAGGTTCACCAGCACGATGCGCGGACGTTGGAACAGCTCGTCCACGAAGAACCGCGGTGTCGCTTGACCGACCAGGCGCCGGATCGGCGTGCGGGTCAAAAATGCCCGTGTCTTGTTGAGCACGGGCGCGATGACTTGTTGGCGTTCGGCTTCGGACAGGCCGTCATACCAGGAGAAGAACGGGGCCAGGACAAGCGGGTCGTTGGTGGTGGCGAGCACCCGCCGACGGAAGGCGGCGTTGGTCAGCAACACCGGAACGTCCGCAAGGGTGCCGTCGGTACTGCGAGCCAGCGCGATGAAGCTATGCAGAAGAACGTCAGTACTTCGCGGGCCGATGCTGCGGTCGTACAGCTCGTGGAACAAGTGCAACAGGTGATCGGCGCGCTGCTCGGCCTCCTCGATGGGACCGGCCAGTGGGTTGAAGCCGATGACCTTGTTGGCACTCCCGGGTTCGATGACGACGACGTCCTTACGCCGCTCCGCGGGGACGCCGGCCAGGATCGCTTCTACGAGGTCGCCGCGTGGTTCCAGAACGAAGACACTTCGCCCTGCCGCGATGTCGGCACGGACAAGCTGATCCAACAGCGTCGACTTGCCGCTTCCTGTCGGCCCGACGACATGCAGATGGTGCAGGGAACTATCCGTCGGCAGCGTCACCAGTTGGTCGCGCTGACTTCCATGCAGGCCGGCGCCGAGGACGCGTTCGCTCGTGTGGTCCGTCGCTTCTATCGGTCGCAGGAGCGATGCCGGTGCCGGATGTTCTTTGCCGCGAGTCGTTCCCGGTACGTCGGTGCCGTCTACCGGCCACCCCAGGACGGCGGCGAGTTCGGCGGCGTTGAGGATGCCCGACCACCGAGCGCCGGTGACAAGGTCGAGCTGGTGCACGCTACGGGTAGATGGTCGACTGACTCGTACGTCTGCGTACGGACTGCTGGCAAGCTGGAGCGCTTCACTAACCGTCCGCACGATGGCACGAGCCCGACCAGCTACCGGCGAACGTGCACCGATCCGGCCCCGGACATGAAAAAGCGGCTCGGAAGCTTTGTGCTTCCAGAGCCGCTTGTCTTCTGTCGTCTCCTTGGCGACGGCCACCAGGCCGAGCGCCCGCGTCACGCTGAACGCTTCTGGTCGTCGGTGCCGGGCTTGTGCCGGACCGACGACCCATTGCACCGCGAACGATTCGCCCTTGGTGAGGGTCTTCACGACCTCAGCTAGCCCTGCCGTGATGCCGCTCGTCATCTCTGGTCGAAGCGGCTGTGTGGGTGGCTGCACGTGAAGTGTTGCCGCCAACTGCGGGATCGGTCGCGGTGGGGTGTCGACGGGTACGACCGCCAAGCCGGGCAGTTGTGCTTGCAGCTGTCCAGGTAGCTCGCTGCTGACCCTGGGGTCGACGCCGAACCAGTAGCGGACACTGCCGGGAAGTGCGCGGAGTTCAAAGGCGACGGCCGGCGTGTCCTTGAACCAGCCGACCAAGGGCCGGTACGCCAGTGGTTGCAGTGCCTTGACCACCTCGGCGGGCGTCAGGTCGTTCGGGAAGTGCAGCTCGAACCAGGCGAGGCCGCTTTGATCTGGTGGGCCTCTTCGCTTGATAGTGGTGTGTTGCTTCATGGGCATCCCTCCTTTCTCTAAGGGCTGTCCCGTAAATGATCTACGGCATGCTGGTTGACCTGCTCGTTTCCCGTCACTCGGCGAGGGTGAGGTTGTGCAGGCGGGCGATACCGAGCATGGCGTGGTGGACGCCGTCGCCTTTCAGGCGGCAGTCGCGCAGGATCTTCCAGCTCTTCATCCGGGCGAATACGTGCTCGACGCGGGCGCGGACCTTGCGGTGGGAGGCGTTGTGCTCTTCCTGCCAGGCCGGGAGTTCGGCCTGGCCGCGTTCGCGGCGGTGCGGGATGACCAGGCCGGTGCCCCGGTAGCCGCCGTCCGCGATCACGGTCGTCTTTCCGACGGCGTCCTTTGCGCCGGACAGTTCCCACGCCTTGCAATCGTTGCGGTTGCCCGGCAGTGGCCGGCCGACGGCGACGACGAGCCGGGTGTCGGCGTCGATGACGACCTGGTGGTTGGTGGAGTACCGGTAGTTCTTCGACTGCTCGGCGATGCTGTGGTCGCGGGTCGGCACCAGGGTTCCGTCCGCGATCAGCACGGTGTCCTTGCGGAACCGTTTGCGCTGCTGGAGCGCGAGCGACGGCCCGAGGTGGTCGACGATGCGGTCGGCCGCCGACTTCGATACCCCGAACAACAGGGCGAGCTGGCGCAGGGTGAGGTTCGTGCGCCAGTACGCGGCGACCAGCAGGACCCGGTCCTCCAGCGGCAGGCTCCAGGGCCGGCCCTTACGGACCGGATCCGCGCCCTCCCGCCGCAAGGCGGTGATCAGCTTGCTGAACTGACGCGGACTCAGCCCGGTGAACGGGGCTATCCAAGACGGCTCCGACGCCGTGATCACACCAGCCACACCAAGATCATCTCACCCGTGACCAGCAGTTACGGGACAACCCTTAGTTACACGAAAACTTCGACGACACGAGGAGCACCATTTTAAAAACAAGGCCGACGCTCAAAGGCGGGGTCTTGTGGTGGGGCTACTTCACGTTGTCGTCTGGGAGCAACTGGTCCGTGTGTCTGCAAGCTGTACGCGGACGGGTGATTGCTTATTCTTAACTATGCCTGAGACGGATGAGACTTTCCTGAGAAAAAGCCGAGAGTTTATTTCCGGTTGCCTGAGATAAACAAAACACCGCCCGGTGGGCGGTGAAGCTAAATCTCTTATGATCTATTGCTATTTGCGCTTAAAGAGCGTCGCCGCTATTCCGCTGATTGCCGTCAACGCTGCGAGTGCAAGCGTGAATGGATTGAGTAAGAATATTGCGACATTAAGACGACTGGCCTCTGTACAACTGATTTGAGTGCCCATGAATCCTATACAGGTTCCGCTAGCCTCGCCAAACCACGACAAGATAGCGAATGCAGCAATGAAGGTTAGAGACCAGGCGATCACCAATGCATAGGTGGAAACAATTCTGTGCTTAAGTGCCCTAAATGCGATGAGGGAACCGAGCAGTACGAAAAGTGCAGCAGTGGGCACTTCGATAAACGTGAAGACGGCGCGCCCCGAAGCGGCGGTTGCGAGAGAGGCTAAACCTAGCAGGGTTATGGCGGTTGCGGAAATTAGCGCAGCCCATTCCGTACCGCCGAGTTCTTGCCATTTGAATTCTGATGAAACTTGTTTTCGTGTCGATTTTTTTACGTTACTCATTATTCACTATGGTAGCAATGATGGAATCATAAAACAATCCAGAAATGAAGAAGCCCCCAGTCTCGTGCTGCCCGGATGGCAGCTCAGAGACTGGGGGTGTTGGCTCTTCAGTTCTTACCGGTTACCCGGCGTTGATGGCGGCACCAGCAACGGTGGCGTAGCCCTCGTACCCCAGCTTGTTGGGGTGGAAGACGTACTCCAGGCCGTTGAGCGCTTGGTCCACGTTCTGGAACCAAGACGAGCTTGCGGTGCCGCATACCTCGTGACCGTTGAACGGCGAGCCCGTCCCGTCGAGCGGGACGTAGACCAGGCGCTGGTTACCGGCGTTCATGGCACGAACGTCGTTCACCTTCTGCTGAATCTTCGCGTTCAGCTTGGTCACGATGTCGCGGGCGCCTTGTACATCTGCCCACGGGTTCGTCGTGTTGCTGCTGTCGTGCATGTAGAAGCACCGACTGTCGAAGGCGGCTGATGCTGCCTTGTTCGCGATCACGTGCGGGTAACCCAGCACGTAGACCTTCGCGTTCGGCGTCTGCTGGAGGATCTTCTTGTACGTCGCCTCCAGCTTGGCAGGCAGGACGTTGTTGATCTCATTGAGCGACGCGTTGTACGCGCTGCTGCCTATGGCGCAACTGGCTGTCACGCAGGCTTTACCGAGGTCGCCGAACTTGATGTCGTTCCCGCCGATCGTCATGGTGACGAGCTGCGTGGTGTTGTCCGGCCACGCGGGAAGGCCGAGCTGGGTGCCCTCGTTCCACTGCGGCGCGTCCGTGATGTTCTCGGTTACCGCGCCGGAGCACGCCCGGAATCCGTTGCTTCCCAGCGACGGGATCTTGGCGCTTGTACCGGAGATCAGACGCGGGTACGCGTAGTCACTCCGGTGGCACTTGTTCAGGCTCGGGGTGTCAGTGCCAGCCGCGAAAGGCTCGACACCTTCACCCGCCGAGAACGAGTCGCCGAGTGCGATGTAGGACGCCGCTGCGCGCGGTGTCTTGTCGTACACCGCCCCACGCGGGTAGTCCAGACCGAGGCTGGTCACCTTGATGGGGTAGAGCTTGACGGTGTTGAAGCACCCTCCATAGCTGCACGGTTGCGCGGCGAGGTACAGCACGCCCGATGCGGGCTGCGAGGTGTTCCACTTGAAGCGGTATCCCGTGATGTCACCGGAATTCATGTCCAGGTTGCCACGCATCGCCTGGTCGTAGATGGCCGTGCCGTCACTGCTCTTGAAGGCAGCGATGGAAATGCCTTCGGCGTATCCCTGGGAAGAACTGTTGGTCTTGAACTGGCCGCTCCTGGCAACGATGATGTTGCCATTCACGTCCACCTTGACTTCCGCATCACTGAACGTGTTTTGACCAACATCGAGCGGAAGAGTTTTCCTCCACTGCACGATGCCGAACGCGTTCAGCTTGACCAGGGAGAATCCCATGCGACCCGTCCACGCGCCAAGTGCGTCCTTCTCCTTCTCGCGGATATAGACGACCGCGCCCCCGTCGGGGGTTGCGGAAGGCATGGCGGAATAAACGTATGCGCCGTTCGTGGATACGGTGGTCGACCACGTCGTCTGCTTCCGACCGTAGTCGTAGGCAGAAATGGTCGCACTCCGCAGGCTGTTGGACTCGACGTACGTGTCGTAGAACAGCCTGCCAGTGGCACTGATCGGGTTGATTTCCTCCCGCACGATGGCGTCACTCGGCGAACCACCGAGGTTGACGCCGTCGTAGCTGTAGAAGGTTGCCCTCGCGCTTCGGATGGTGACAATCCCGTCCTTGTGCGCAATCAACCTTGTGTCACATCGCGCATTGGTGGCGAGAACGTCCAGCACCTTCTTCGGCTGCGTCGTACCCGGCTCCACTTCGGGAGTCAGGCCGATCAGCCGGCCGTTGTTGTTGATGGCATAGACGTTGCCGTCCGCACCCATGACGGGATTTGCCGCGTAGTAGGTGCACCCCAGGGGGTACTTCCACTTCAGCGTGTTGCCCGTATAGGCGAGCAGGTTGGTGCCCTGGTACGGCGAACCGTATAGGTCGCCGTTCTTGCCGATCGCGACGTTGTTGATGCAGTTGGAGACGCCGTCGATCTGAGCGGTGTGCGACAGTCGTCGTACCTCACTGCCCGTGGGGCCGTAAGTCACGAGGTCCTGCGCAGTCTCGTAGGCATTGCAGCTCAGTGTCAGCTGACCCTGCGGGCTCACCTTGGACTGGCTGTAGATGCTGTAGGTACCGACCTGCACCGGAGGCCACTGTGTCGGCGGGATGTACTCCGCTGCCACGGCTGTTCCCGAAGAAACGAACGTGATCAGCGACGCCAGCACGCCCGCGAGAGCGAGCATTACCGGCGTACGTGATTTACGCATGATGGCTTACACCACCTTCCTGATTGCTTGGTTGTGAATGAACGAGGAACGAAAAAGGGCGGCTCACGCCTGACGGCGGAACCACCCTCGAAACATTCCTTTTTGACTGAAGAGCCGAGACTATTTATGACATCATCGGCCATTTTTGCAAAGAGTAGAATTTACAACGTTCCTTTAGAGGTGCGAGAAAATAACTGAGCCCCGTTCCAGCGATCGCCAAAGGATCGCTGGAACGGGGCGTTTCACGGGCCGCTACTCGGCACGGATGACCCGAGCACTCCTCACGGTGGCGTACGTCTCCTCGTGGATGATCGCGTAGTTGTACGCCTCGAACCAGTCGGTGAACGTCCCCGCTTTCCGCAACCACGAGCCATTGGGATCGTGAAGGAACTCAACGGCGTACGTCTCGGTTTCCAGGAGCAGCTCGATCAGCTCGCTGGGCACCGATTTGGTGAAGCCGCGTCCATCGGGTGCTCCGGTAAGGACTGCGTTCCCGGTGATGTACGCCTTGCCGCGGAGACCCTTGGCGTGCTGCCACAACAGGACGGTTGCGCGGTGGTTGAACGGAAGCGAATAAAGCATCGCCTCGTCGTTCGCCAGGATCGAAGCCGGCGGGGTGTCGAGGTTGAATGCCTCGAACGTACCTTCAACCATCTCTTGAATGGTCGTATGGTTCTCCGCGTCGAACTCGATCCGCTTGATGGGCTGTTCCTCGTCGCAGGGGAACAAGATGCCGGTAATCACAGGATCACCTAGGTTCTCGACCGTGGGACTGCGTCTGAGGTGACGGTCGTTTCACCTCAGATTTGAACCTCACGTGGCCAAGTTGATGAGCCCCGCCCCGATGACTCCCAAGGAGCCACCAGGACGGGGGATTTCCGTACTGTCGGGAGCGTTGGCAGATACGGAGACTGGGGGGTTAGCTGCCGTTTCCGTTGCCGACCTTGGTTCCGGGGACACGGCCACGGGTGCCGCGCGCGTCCTTCAGAATCTGGGGCATGTTGTCGGCGGCCTTGTTGAACTCCTCCAGGGGTACGTACGCGTCGCGCTTCTTGCCGTCGGGCGTCGTGATTTCGAGGATCACGAGGTCATCGCTGATGTCCTTGAACGCGCCCAGCTCGGAAGCGAGCACGTCCAGCGCCTTCGGCGAGTCGATGTCCGGGTGCTGCCGGACGACGACTGCGGCGAACTGCTTGTCCGTCCCCTGCTTACCGCTGAGGTCTGAGACCTTCTGGCTGACAATTGCCATCTTTCTGCTCCACTCGGTGGTAGGTGCTTGGTCGGAGGCTTTTCCTCCGGCCGTACTCTTATTTAGCCAAACCGAGCTGACAACGGGGTGGTGGGTTTTGTTCGTGGTAATTTCCGGACGATGAATATATAATTAAATACAGAGAATTATCCATGGCAGCGCAAACGAATACACCAGCATCAACGAAACGGCAGGGCACAAAAAAATCCAGCCCCGCGACTACAATGTCGCAGGACTGGCAAGCACGGCAGCTCGCTAAGGCACCTCCTCTCACTGCGGAGCGCTGGGAAAAGATCAAAAAGTTACTGCTCGGGTGAACGCCAAACAGGCTTCGCCCGTTCTGCTTCGTACACTCCGGCCTTGGGGTTGCTGGCAGGCTCGATGACAATTACCACAAAGACTTCGCTGATGATGCTCTGTTGGCGCTCTAGGCCGATGTGATCCCACTCATCAGCAGCGGTCGTGACCTTCCTCTTCGTACGAACATGCTTGGCTGCCTGTGACTGAAGAAGTTTCTGTTCGTCCTCAAGCTCTTTGATCGAGGGGAAAACGATCGAACCAGACATCGCACCAGTACGGTAAGCGGTCATGAGCTCGGCTATCTTTGCCGTTACTTCATCGAGCCGCGATTGCCCCTCAAAGGGCTTCTCTTCTACGGCGTCGATCGGTTGACTGAGATACGCCAGCACCAAGGTGGTGATCTGTTTGTCGAGCTTGGGGCCGGATATAGCTACCCTGGCGCACCCACCAGCATCAACCGACTGACAGCTATAAGTGAAGTAGGTGTCCGTCTTGCGGGTGCGTACCATGCGGGAGCCACAGAGGCCACAGCGAAGAAACTTACTGAGAAGCGCCTTCGTTGGTTTCCGTCGCCGTCCAGGTTGAGCCTCAAGCTCCTTGCAGAGCGCCCGCCAGGTCGCCTCGTCTATCAGACCACCGTCCTGGCGCTGGATTGGATTTCCATCCGGTCCGATCAACAGTTCTTTACGGTAGACCGCAAGACCAGCAATACCTGGATCAACAAGGATTCGGCGTACCGAGTCACCATTTACCCGCCCTCCGCGTGCTGTCGTGATGCTCTTTGTTCGCCACTCATCAGCGATGGCTGTTGGACGCACGCCCGAGAACACATCCTCAATCGCTTTGAACGTGATCGCCGCCTTCTCCGGATTGATCGAGCCATCTTTGTTGCGGTAGAACGCCGGGTAGTTGCTGTAGATCTTTCCCTTCAACGCTTCGTCGCGGTAGAAGTCGGTGACCCGTTTCACGGTCTTGGCACTTGACTGGTTAGCGACAGCGACCAATACGCGGGCAATAACCTGGGCGTCAGGGTCCGTGAGATCAATGGTCATTGAGGGCAGCCACAATACGGGCTTGGGGCGCCCCTCCTTGTAGTAGGCATGGCAGTACGCTTTGATGACCCGTTCCAGATCTCCGTTTTGCCGAAAGATGCGGTCGAGGTCCCATGCGGCTATGCCGTCGTTCTTGCCGTCGATGAAGTCCTGAAGCCATGCCTCGAAGTCGTCACGAAAGACTTCCGGCTTAAAGGCCGACTTGTCGTTGTCGATGTAGTCGCGCGCCTTAACAGCGTCCCGTGACGTAATAAGTGGGTGGACTGTACGCAACTGTCGATCGATGCCAGGTGCCCGCTCTTCATCCGTATCGGAAATGCGAGCATAAGGGGCGACCATCAAAGGCGAATTTGGTTCTGCATTGATCCTACTCACAAGATCAATTTTATTACAAATGGGTAGTTATTAAAATGTTCAGAGGTCTCAACGCGCATTGGACGGCGGCGACGATGGCGGAGGAGTTCGGACGGTTGCGCCTGGCGGCGGAGGGCTGATCGCCGAGGGTGTGCCGGTGGAGGTCAGCGCTGTCAGGGTGGGGCGATCTCCGTTATCAGGGCGACGAGTTGGAACGGGAGTTCCTTGTCCCACTGGGAGACGCCGAGGGCTGTCCAGCGGCCGTCGGCCTGCCAGAGGTGGACGTCCGGGACGTGCGAGCTGAGGGGCCCCCAGGGCTCGGGTATGTCCTCACCCTCCAGGTACCGACTGGACACGCTCCACAGGCTGAACACGTCCGGGGCTCCCCAGCGCTCGGTCAGCCGCTTCGACAGGGCGTCCCTTTCCGCCTCGTACTGCTCCTCGGTCTCCTCCCGGCGTGTGCCGTCGTCGTCCCAGAAGTCGGCGCTCGTCCGTAACTCGGCGACGTGATAACCGGGCCCGGCCGTGCCGACGTCGGACCGGCCGGGCTCCGCCGGGAAGTCCTCGGAGCACAGCCGGTCGATGACGGCGAGGTGCTGCGCGATGCTCATGCGTCCAGTAAAGCGGGCGCCTCTGACAATTGGCGGTGCGGCAGCGGCCCGCCGGGGTGGGTGAGGTCCACAGCGTGCGGTTCGTAGGGGGAGGTTGACGGGCGCGGAGCCGTCGTCGTCCTCGGCGAGCCGGGATCTTGGTCAGGCGTCCCGGCGTCGTACGCTCCACGCGCCCGCCGCGAGTGCGACCGCCGTCCAGATCGCGGTCACCGCCAGTCCGGTCCAGGAGCCCAGCGCGCTGTCGGACGTCTCGTGGAGGATCACCTGGCCCGCCTTGTCGGGCAGGAAGTCGGCGACGCCGCCGGTGGCTCCCCCGACGACGAAGGAGACGATGAGCAGGAACGGGACGAGGACGCTGAGAGTGGCCACGCCGCTGCGCAGGACGGCGGTCAGGCCGGCCGCGAACAGAGCCATCAGAGCGAGGTAGACACCGCAACCGACGGCGCCGCGCAGACCCTCGGCCGTCGAGATCCCGCTCGCCTTGTCACCCAGGACCGCCTTGCCGACGACGAGGCTCACGAACCCCGTGACCAGGCCGATGGCGAGGGCCGGTACGCCGATCGCGACCGTCTTGGCCGTGAACCACCGGCCCCGATGGGGTACGGCGGCCAGCGAGAGTCCGAGGGCGCCGCCGTGGAACTCCGACGAGAGGGCCGTCGTCCCGAAGGCGATCGCCGCGACCTGGCCGAAGTTGACGCCGAAGAAGGCGGCGTACAGCGGGTCGAAGTCGGTGCCGTCGGAGTCGAGTCCGGCGAGTGCGGAGAAGCATGCGGTGGCGAGGACCATCGCGAGGAGGGCCCAGGCCATCGACCGCAGGGTACGGATCTTGATCCACTCGGAGTGGAGGACGGGTGCGAACGCCATGGTCAGGCCTCCTGGGGCTGGGCGGGGATGGCGGATGCGGAGGCGGTGAATTCGGCCTCCGCGGCCGTCAGATCGAGGTAGGCCTGCTCCAAGGTGCCCTCCTCGGCGGCGAGTTCGAGGACGGTCAGGCCCGCGCCGGAGGCGAGACGGCCGATGTCCTCCACGCGCGCGTCGTACACGATGGCGGTGGCGGAGGTGTCATGGCGTCCGTGCTCACGCTCGCCCAGGTCCGCCCGATGGCCGTGCCGGGCGAGGAGCTCGGCGAGCGCGTCGGGGTCGGTGGTGCGCACCCGTACGCGGGGCTGCACGCGCGCGTGGATGAACTCCCGCATGGGGGTGTCGGCGAGGAGACGGCCACGCCCGAGGACGATCAGGTGGTCGGCGAAGGAGGCCGTCTCGTTCATGAGGTGGCTGGAGACCAGGACGGTCCGGCCCTCGCGGGCGAGGCGGCGCAGCAACTCACGGATCCAGATGATCCCTTCGGGATCCAGGCCGTTGGAGGGCTCGTCCAGCAGGACGACGGGTGGGTCGCCGAGCAGGGCCGCCGCGATGCCCAGGCGTTGCCGCATCCCCAGGGAGTAGGTCTTCACCCTGCGCCGTGCGACCGTCGTCAGGCCCGTCTCCTCCAGGACCTCGTCGACGCGGGTGAGCCGGATGCGGTTGCTCACCGCGAGTGCGCGCAGATGGTCGTGGGCGGTACGTGATCCGTGCGCGGCCTGTGCGTCGAGGAGGGCGCCCACCTGGCGGAGGGGTTCGTCGAGGGCGGTGTAGGCACGGCCGCCGATGGTGGTGGTGCCGGAGGTCGGCCGGTCCAGGCCGAGGACGAGCCGCATGGTGGTGGACTTTCCGGCACCGTTGGGGCCGAGGAAGCCGGTGACGCGGCCGGGTTCCACGCGGAAGGTGAGATGGTCCACGGCGCGGGTGGTGCCGTACTCCTTGGTGAGGTCCTGTACGTCGATGCTGGTCATGGGCCCAGCCTGGCCGTCGGCGCGGTGCCGGGGCCTCCCCCGCGGGTGGAGAGACTCTCCCCCGCTCGGGGGAGGCCCGTTGTCAGTGGCGGCTGGCACGATGACCGAATGGCCCGCTTCCTGCGCCCGTTGACCCGGGGGACGACGTACACGCGCTTGCTGCACCTGTGGGTGCCGATGCTGGTCGTCAGCGTGTGGCTGTTCATCCTGCCCGCGTATCCGTGGGTGCCCGCGCTGTTCCTGATCCCGGTCGGGCTGATCCCGGCCGTGCGGCTGGGCGAGGGCGTGCAGGCGCGGTTGCTGTTGACGCCTGGCGAGGAGGAGGAATCGGGGATCTCCGTGGCCCCGTCGGCCACCTGGCGGGACCGGTTCCGCACGGTGGTGTGGCTGGAGATCCGGATGGGACTCGGGTGGCTGGCCATATTCAGTACGGCCTGGCTGCCGATCGCCGCCTACGACCTGGCCGCACTCGCGCTCGGGCGGCCGATGACGGAGAGCCTCTACCTGACCATCACCGAGCCGCACTGGGCGTACGCCTTCCTCGTACCGCTCCCGCTCGTCCTGATGTACGCCGCCGTGGTCGGCCTCGGCGAACTGATCACCGCCGTCGCCCGAAGGCTCCTGGGACCCTCGGCGGCCGAGCGGCTGGCCACCCTGGAGGAGCGCACCGAGCAACTGCTCGAACGCAACCGCATCGCCCGGGAGTTGCACGACTCCATAGGACACGCGCTGACCGTGGCGGTGGTGCAGGCGGGCGCGGCACGGGCGGCGGGCGACCCGGCGTTCACCGATCGGGCCCTGACCGCCATCGAGGACACCGGCCGGGCCGCCCTGGAGGACCTGGAGCGGGTGCTGGGTGTCCTCAGGGAGACCGGGCGGCCGGTGAACAGCCGGCCCACGCTGGTGGAGGCCGACCAGTTGCTGGAGTCCGCGCGCACCTCCGGCGCCACGGTCGACGCCGAGTTGTCCGGACCGCTGGAGTCCGTGCCCGGACCGGTGTCCCGCGAGGGTTACCGCATCCTGCAGGAGTCCCTCACCAACGTGCTCAGGCATGCCGGCGGGGTCCCGGTCCAAGTCCGTGTCGCGGTCGCGGACGGCAACCTGGACCTTGAGGTCCGCAACCCCCTGACGGCCGAGATACCCGGGCCCGGCCGGGGCAGCGGGCTGCGCGGCATCCGCGAGCGGGCGGCACTGCTGGGCGGCCGGGCGGAGACGGGCCCGGACCGGGGCGAGTGGCAGGTACGCGTCGAACTGCCGTTGGGCTGAGCCTTGTTCGGCCTGAGCTCTGATCCACACTGAGTTCGGCCTGAGCCCTGATCCACACTGAGTTCGGCCCGAGCTCTGATCCACGCCGAGTTCGGCCCGAGCTCTGATCTACGCTGGCCGGATGCCGCCGATCACCGTTCTGCTTGTCGACGACGAACCCCTCGTACGTGCCGGTCTGCGGGTCGTGTTGGAGGCGCAGCCGGACATCGAGGTCGTCGGGGAGGCGGCGGACGGGGCGGCGGTGATCCCGTTGGTGCGGCAACTGCGGCCGAGTGTCGTCGCCATGGACGTACGGATGCCGCTGCTGGACGGGATCGAGGCGACGCGGGCGGTGCTGCGGACCGTGCCCGAGCCGCCGAAGATCCTCGTGGTGACGACGTTCGAGAACGACGAGTACGTGTACGAGGCGCTGCGCGCGGGTGCCGACGGGTTCCTGCTGAAGCGGGCCCGGCCGGCCGAGATCGTGCACGCGGTGCGGCTGGTCGCCGAGGGCGAGTCACTGCTGTTCCCGGCCTCGATACGGCAGTTGGCCGCCGAGTACGGCGACGGGGGCGGCAACCGGGCGGCGCGTGCGGCCATGGAGCGGGCCGCGCTGACCGAACGCGAGGCGGAGGTGCTGCGGCTCATGGCCCGGGGGCTGTCGAACGCGGAGATCGCCGCCCGGCTGATCGTCGGCTCGGAGACGGTGAAGTCGCACGTCAGCGCCGTACTGGCGAAGCTCGGGGCGCGGGACCGTACGCAGGCGGTGATCGCGGCGTACGAGTCGGGCTTCGTGGCACCCGGCTGAGACGGGGCGGGCACGCTCTCGGCGACGCGGCCCGCCGAGGCCGCGGGTGATCGCGGTGGCGAAATCGTCGCAGGTCGGGTGAGACGGGCACTCGCCGGGGCTCGCCCTGACGAGTACCATCCGGCCAACACGCGCGCGAGCTGGGAGGACGGACGTTGGGGCTGACCGGTGGGGATCCCTCTCTGCTCCGAAGAATCAACTCGGCGGTGGTCCTGCACGCGCTGCGGGCCACGGAACATGCGACGCTCACCGAGATCACGAGGGTTACCGGGCTGTCCCGGCCCACGGTCGAGGGTGTCGTCGACGGGTTGGTCGCGGCCGGGCTGGTGGTCGAACAGGCCGCCGAGGAGGGTGCCGCCCGGCGGCAGGGGCGTCCCGCGCGGCGGTACCGGTTCCGGGCGGAGGCGGGCCATCTGCTGGGCGTGGACGTGGGCTCGCACCGGGTGAGCGCGCTCCTCGCTGACCTCGACGGACGGGTGCTGGGCTCGCTGTCCAAAGACGTCTCCGAGACGGCGACGGCGGACGAACGGCTGGAGCGGCTGCGCTCGACCGTGGCGGAGCTGCTGCGCAGGTCAGGTGTCTCCCGTGGTTCGCTGCGCGCCGTCGGCGTGGGGAGCCCCGGCATCGTCGAGGCCGACGGCACCGTACGGCTGGGCACGGCCCTGCCGGAGTGGACCGGCCTGAACCTGGGCGAGCGGCTGAACCGGTCCTTCAAGTGTCCGGTGCTGGTCGAGAACGACGCCAACGCCGCCGCGGTCGCCGAGCACTGGAAGGGCGCGGCCACCGAGTCGGACGACGTGGTGTTCGTGCTGGCGGGACTGAGCCCGGGCGCCGGTTCCCTGATCGGTGGACGGCTGCACCGGGGGTACGGCGGCGCGGCCGGGGAGATCGGCGCGCTGCATCTGCTGGGCCGGGAGGCCACTCCGGAGGCGCTGCTGTCGACCACGGACGAGCCTCTGCATCCGCTCGACGAGCAGGCGGTCGCGGAGGTCTTCAAGCACGCGCGCGAGGGCGACGAACGGGCACGTGCTGCCGTCGGCCGTTTCATACAGCGACTCGTCCATGACGTGGCGGCGCTCGTCCTCGCACTCGACCCCGAACTCGTGGTCGTCGGCGGCTGGGCGGCCGGCATCGACGACGTACTCGAACCGTTGCGGCAGGAGCTGGCCCGCTACTGTCTGCGCCCGCCCCGGGTGGCCCTCTCCCGGCTGGGTGAGGCGGCCGTCGCGATGGGCGCGCTGCGGCTGGCCCTCGACCACGTAGAGGAGCAACTGTTCGCGGTGGAGGGCACGGTCACGGCACGCCGCTGAGCCCGCGCGCCCGCGTGGGCCGACAGCGCTTCCCCTGCGGAGTCGGGGCCGTACCGGCACGCCGGTCGGCGCCGGAGCCCCGTCAAGACGCCGCGCCCCGGATGACCGGGGCGCGGCGGGTGCGGCTCAGGTGTCACCGACTACGGCCGGTGTGGTGTTGCCGCCGACGTGGTCGTTGCGGCCGGTACGGCCGGCGTGATCGGCGGCTTCAGGACGCGCGGCGTTCCGGACCGTGGTCGATCTCGACTCCGCCCGAGTCACCGAAGGTCAGGCGGCATGTGTCAGCGCGATACGTGGCCAGGGAGACGGCCGCGGTGCGGCCCTGGGCGAAGAAGCGGGTCGTGACGACCAGGACGGGCGCGCCGGGCAGCCGGTCGAGTTCCTTGGCGTCGTCCGCGCGGGCCGAGCCCAACTCCACCGAGCGGTCCTGGCCCTCCAGCTCCAGACGCTGCAGTTCCCGCAGCACGGCACGCGCGCGTGCCGCACCGGAGGGCGCGTCTATGGCGGAGAGGGCGGGCACCGAGGCGGACGGGATGTAGAGCAGTTCGGCGGCGACGGGCTGGCCGTGGGACATACGGGACCGGCGTACGACGTGCACCTGCTCGCCGTGCAGGCTCTCCAGCATGTCGGCGACCGCGGTGGGCGGGGCCGCCTCCGTGCAGTCCACGGCCTGCCAGGCGTCACCGATGGTGCCCGGCCAGGCGTGCTGCTCGCCGCCGACCGCGACCCCCACGCGCGGCGGGGCCACCGTGGTGCCGACGCCGCGCCGGCGCTGCAGCCTGCCCTCCAGTTCGAGCTGCTCCAGCGCCTGGCGGAGGGTCGCCCGGGCGACGCCGAAACGCGCCGCCAGGTCGCGTTCGTTGGGCAGGATCTCCCCCACCGAGAACTCCGAGTCCAATGCCTCGGTGAGCACGGTCTTCAGGTGCCAGTACTTAGGTTCCGGCACCGATTCCAGCTGCTGGGTCCCCACCCTGTCCTCCGCTGCTTCGCCGTGGCCCGGCGGCGTTTTTAGCGCCCTTGTTTATTAAAGGTTGTTGCACTTTCTTGCGACCATAGGCCTGCCCCCACTCTTGGTCAAGACCAATCCACCAACCCTCGGGCAACCGAGAGCCCGGGCGCGGCACGGCGTTCACCGGGGCATCACCGGAGGGTCCGGCGGCCTCCTGGGACCGCCGGGGCACGGCCTCCTACTCGTCCACCGGCAGGGCGAGCAGCTTCTCGGGGTTGCGCATGATGTAGACGCACTGGACGCGGCCGTCGGCGATGTCGATCTGGAACACGCTGTCGGGCTTGCCGGCGGACAGGATGACCACCGCGATGGCGCCGTTGATCTCCATGAAGCGGAACGAGACGTCCGGGAGGCCCTTGTCGGCGATGCCGTGCAGGAACCGTCCCACCTTGTCGGCGGTTTCGAGGACGCGCACCGGGGCCTTGCCCACACCGCCGCCGTCGCCCACCAGCCGGGCGTCGGGGGCCAGCAGCGACATGAGCCCTTCGAGATCGCCGCCGGCCGCGGCGGCGAGGAACCGCTCGGTCAGCTCGCGGCGTTCGGCCGGGTCGACCTCGTAGCGGGGCCGCCGCTCGTCGACGTGTTTACGGGCCCGCCCGGCGAGTTGACGAACCGCCGGCTCCGCGCGGTCCAGCATGGCGGCGATCTCGGCGTACGGGTATCCGAAGGCCTCCCGGAGCACGAACACGGCGCGTTCCAGGGGCGAGAGGGACTCCAGGACGACGAGGACGGCGAGCGAGACGGTGTCGGCGAGCACGGCGCGTTCGGCGGCGTCCGGGACGGTGTTCTCGTAGTCGGTGATGTACGGCTCCGGCAGCCACGGGCCGGGGTAGGCCTCGTTGCGCGACTGCACCTGACGCAGCCGGTCGATGGCGAGCCTGGTGGTGACCCGGACCAGATACCCGCGCGGTTCCCGCACGTCGGACCGGTCGGCGCCGGACCAGCGCAGCCAGGCCTCCTGCACCACGTCCTCGGCGTCGGCGACCCGCCCGAGCATGCGGTAGGCCACTCCCATGAGGAGGGGGCGGTGCTGTTCGAAGACGTCGGTCGCGATGTCAGTGGTCACGGTCCCATCCCATCCGACGAGTTCGACGGTGTCCAGCCGACGCGGACGGCACGGACGGCGCGCCGGCGCCGGCTTGTTACTCCCGAGGACTACCCGCCAGTAGCGGTTGCTGACAAGCTGTCTACGAATGCCGTACGTCAGCGCGCCCACCCTCACAGACGAGGAGCTGCACCATGTCCACCACGGTCTCCTTCAAGGTTCCCTCCCCGGTCGGCCCGCGGACCGTGACGGTCTCCTACGCGCGCGAGGGCACCGGCGAACCGCTGCTCCTGCTCCACGGCATCGGCCACCACCGGCAGGCCTGGGACCCGGTCACCCATCTCCTGGCGGCCGAGCGCGAGGTCGTCACCGTGGACCTGCCCGGTTTCGGCGAGTCCCCCGGGTTGCCCGCCGGGCTCCCGTACGACCTGCCGACGACGTCCGCCGTGTTCGGCGCGTTCTGTGAGGCGCTGGGACTGGACCGTCCCCATGTGGCGGGCAACTCCCTCGGTGGGCTGCTCGCCCTTGAGTTGGGTCGCGAGAAGCTCGTGCGGTCCGTCACCGCTCTGTCCCCGGCCGGGTTCTGGAACGAGGCCGAGCGGCGCTACGCCTTCGGCGTCCTGCTCACCATGCGGCACATCTCGCGGCGGCTGCCGCTGCCGCTGGTCGAGCAGCTGTCCCGGTCGGCGGCCGGGCGCACGGTGCTGACGAGCACCATCTACGCCCGGCCGGGTCGCCGTTCGCCCGAGGCGGTGGTCGCCGAGACGCTCGCGCTCGCTCGGGCCACCGGGTTCGACGAGACCCTCCGGGCGGGGGGCGGCATCCAGTTCACCGATGACCTTCCCGGGGTGCCGGTCACCGTGGCCTGGGGGACGCGGGACTGGCTGCTCGTTCGACGCCAGGGGGTTCGGGCCAAGCGGATCATTCCTGGGGCGCGGTTGGTTCGGCTGCCGGGGTGTGGGCACTGTCCGATGAATGACGACCCTGCGTTGGTCGCCCGCGTCATCCTGGATGGGAGTCGCTGAGCTGCGGCGGGGTTCTCGCCCCCGCGGTGTCTACGCTGCGTTCGTCCGTGCGGGTTGTGGTGGGGTGGTCAGCAGGTGCCGACGGTCAGTTGTTCACTTGTGGTTTCCGTGTGCGCTGCGGCGCACCAGTAGTTGTGGCTGTGCACATTGGCTTGATCCGTCACCGGAGGCGCATTCATGTCACACCGTCCGCAGAGTTTCCCGCCCGGCCGTCGCAGCGTGCTGCGCGGCTCGCTCGCCGCGTCGGCGGCGCTGGCTCTGCCCGCCGTGTCCGGCGTCGCTCCGGCGCTCGCCCTGTCGGGGCGCCCGAAGGCCGGCTGGGGGGTGCAGACCGGGGACGTGACGGCGCACTCCGGGCTGGTATGGGTCCGTTCGGACCGTCCGGCGCGCATGATCGTCGAGACGTCCGCCACCGAGTCCTTCCGCGATCCGCGCAGATTCCACGGCCCGCTGCTCGGCTCCGGAACCGACTTCACCGGTACGACGCGGCTGCGCGGTCTGCCGGCGGGTGAGCAGATCCACTACCGGGTGCTGCTCGCCGACCCGGACGACCCGCGCCGCACCGGCGAGCCGGTCACGGGCACGTTCCGTACGACCTCGGTGAAGCGGCGTGACGGGGTGCGCTTCGTGTGGTCGGGCGACCTGGCCGGGCAGGGCTGGGGCATCAACCCCGATCGTGGCGGCTACCGCATCTTCGACGCGATGGGCGCGCTGGACCCGGACTTCTTCCTGTTCAGCGGCGACACCATCTACGCGGATGGGCCGATCGCGGCGACCGCGACGCTCCCCGACGGCTCGACCTGGCGGAACGTCACCACCGAGGAGAAGTCGAAGGTCGCCGAGACGCTCGCCGAGTTCCGCGGCAACTTCCGCTACAACCTGCTCGACGAGAACCTCAAACGGTTCAACGCGCGCGTGCCGTCGATCGTGCAGTGGGACGACCACGAGGTCACGAACAACTGGTACCCGGGCGAGATCCTCACCGACACCCGGTACACCGAGAAGAGCGTCGACGCGCTGGCGGCGCGGGCGCGGCGGGCGTTCAGCGAGTACTTCCCGATCTCCACGCTGCGGCCGGGCTCCCGGGAGGGCCGCGTCCACCGGGTGCTGCGCCACGGCCCGCTGCTGGACGTGTTCGTCCTCGACATGCGGACGTACCGCAACGCCAACTCGCCCGACACACAGACCACCGACCCGCAGGGCATCCTCGGCGCCGAGCAGCTGGAGTGGCTGAAGCGGGAGCTGTCCCGGTCGCGCGCGGTGTGGAAGGTCATCGCCTCCGACATGCCGCTCGGCCTGGTCGTGCCGGACACCGGGGACGGCAAGCCGAACATCGAGGCCGTGGCCCAGGGCGATCCGGGTGCGCCGCTGGGGCGGGAGCTCCAGATCGCCGAGCTGCTGCGATTCGTCAAGCACCGGAAGATCACGGGCACGGTGTGGCTGACCGCCGACGTCCACTACACCTCGGCCCAGCACTACCAGCCGTCCCGAGCCGCCTTCACCGACTTCGAGCCCTTCTGGGAGTTCGTCTCCGGCCCGCTCAACGCCGGTGCCTTCCCGGTGAACACCCTCGACAACACCTTCGGCCCCGAGCGGGTCTTCGTGAAGGCACCGACCACCGCCAACGTGTCGCCGGCGGGCGGCTACCAGTTCTTCGGCGAGGTCGACATCGACGGCGACAGCGGAGAGCTGACGGTACGACTGCGCGAGCAGGACGGCACCGTGCTGTACACGAAGGTGCTCCAGCCGGGGCTGGTCGGACAGTGACCGGCATGGCGTAGGCGAGCGATCGGCACGACGCAGGCAGGCAATCGGCACGGCACAGGCGGGCAATCGGCATGGCCGTGCCGGGAGCCGCGGCCGAGGCCGTGCCGGAGGCTTTGCCGGGAGGCCCCGCCGGGCACATTTCCGCAGGTCAGTGCCGATTGTCAGTGGTCGCTTCTACGGTTTTCCCATGACGCGATCTTTGCAGGCCGTGGCCTACACCCGACCCTCCGTGCTGGAGTCCGTGGCGGGCGGACACCGGCTGGGGCTGGAGACCTCGCGGGGTGCGACCCCGACGGGGGTCGAGGACCATCCCCGGTTCTTCACGGGCTTTTTGGCCTCGCCTCAGGTGGCCGCGGCCGGGCTGCTGGCGGTCGCCGACGTGGCGGCGGCGCGGTACTACCAACAGCAGCTGCGGGCCTCGCTGGATCCGGTGGTGACGGGGAACGGCGACCGGCTGCGGTTCGAGTCGTTCTCGGGCTGCGGCGGGGTCTACGCCCGCCTGGACGTCCTGGAGCCGGGGCTCGACGGCGGCGGGGTGGGGCACGGCACGACCAACGTGGACGTCAACAACCCGCTGCGAGAGGCCCTGTCCCGGGTCGGCTCCGACGATCCGCTCCATCTGCGCGTCGGCCCGGACGAGTTGGCGGTGACCACGCTGGACGGTCCGGTCGTGGAGAAGAAGGTGCCGCTGCCGGACCGCTGGCTGCGCGGTTTCGCCGAGGCGCAGGTGATCGCCGCCGGTTTCGACCTGCGGGCCGAGCTGCCCGCCGCCGAGGCCGTGCGGTTCCTGCGGTCGCTGCCGCGCGGGGGCTCGCGGGGGGCTTCGCGGGGCGCCCAGTGGGTCGTGCCCGCCGGACGCGGTCTGCGGCCGACGACGCGGCCGGTGCCGGGCGCGGTGTGTCTGCCGGGTCCGGAGCGGCTGGTCGCGCTGCAGCGGGTGCTGCGCCATGCGACGGCACTGCGCGTGTACGGCCCGCCGGCCGGCGGTACGGCGGCCCTGGCCAGCGCCTGGGAGGTGGTCCTGCCCGGTATGCGGCTCACGCTGACGCTGTCGCCGGAGGCCGCGCGGGGCTTCTCCGGTGAGGGCGGCGTGCTGGACGCCCTGGCCACCGACGAGGTCGCCGAGGACGCGGAGCTGATCGCCGTGCTGCTCGCCTGGGAGCCGCGCATCGACATCGGCGACCTCGCCGCCGCCTCAGGGCTGCCGACCGAGCGGGTACGGGCGGCCCTGACCCGGCTCGGCACGTCGGGCCGCGTCGGCTACGACACGGCGGAGGCGGCGTACTTCCACCGCGAACTCCCCTACGACGCCGACCGCGTCGAACGCCACAACCCCCGCCTCCGCTCGGCCCGCGCCCTGGTCGCCGCCGGCGCGGTGACCCTCGACGGCGGCCTCGGGACGGTGACCGCCGAGGACGGCCATGTGCACCGCGTTCGCGACCAGGCGGGCACACTGAGCTGCTCCTGTCTGTGGTGGGCCAAGTACCGAGGTGGCCGCGGCCCGTGCAAACACGCCCTTGCGGTGCGGATGGTGCGCCGGGGAGCGAAGGCGGAGTCGGACGGGACACCGATCAGCGGACGGCCGGACGCCATACGAGACGACGCGGAACTGGGCGGAGACGGATCGACGGGGGTGCGAGAGCGGTGACTTCTGAGGCGCTGATCACGGCGGTGCGGGCGGGGAACCCGAGTGACGTCCTCGCTCTGGTGGACGGTATGACGGATGCCGAACGGCGTGCGTGCATGCCCGAGTTGAAGGAGCTGCGCAAGAAGCTGCGGCCCGAGCCATGGAGTTCCCCCGCCCAGCGGGCGTATCCGGCCCTGCAAGCGGCCGGAGCCGCCTGCCAGACCGGAGCCGCCGCCGTGGCGACCTGGCTGACCGGCTCCGACATGCGCTGGCGGCACGCATCGCCGGCGGTGCTGCTCGTCGTGCTCGGCGACCGCGACCCCGACTGGCTCGCCGACCTGGTCCACCGCCTGGCGGAGCGTCCGCTCACCGCGGAGGTGCCGTACAAGCTGATGGCCGGCCTCGTCGGGCTCGCCGGGTGCGCGGTACCCACGTCCGAGGCCTATGTGTGGGGGTGGATGCAGCACATCAGCCGGTATCGCCGGAACAGGGGCACGGTCGTCGGGAATCTCCGCAAGGACCCTCACCTCAGGGAACTGGTCGCCGCGTTGTTCGAGACCGAGGAGATCGGCGCCCGCAGCGACTGGCGGTACGACGAAGGGCCGAACAACTGGACGAACGCCCTCACCCAGCTCACCCAGGAGGGCCTACTCGACCGCAAGGTCATGATCGACGCCTGTGTGGCCCGACTGCTGCGCGGCGGTTCCACGGCGGACAACAAGGTCTTCCTGGGCCTGTTGACCGCGCTCGACCTCACCCCGGACGAGCGGCGCGAGCGGGTCGCGGACTGGACGGCCCTGTGCGCGGACGCGCCCTCCACGGTGGCGTCGCACGCCCAGTCCGTGCTGACGGAGTTCGCGCTGAACGGGGAGTTGGGGGCACGTCGACTCGCCGAGGTGTCCGGTGCGGTGCTCTTCCGCCCCGAGCGGAAGCTCGTCCGGACGCAGCTCATCCTGCTGGGCAAGGCCCTCAAACAGGACCCGTCCGGCGCGGCCGAGCTGTTGCCCGTGGTCGCCCAGGCCTTCGGGCACGAGGACACGGATGTGCAGGAGCGCGCGCTCAAGCTGGTGGAGCGGCACATCGGCGAGCTGCCCGACGGGAGCGCCGTCCGGGACGAACTCGCCGACGCGGCAGCAGGGTTGAGCCCCGCACTGCGGGCGCGCGCACTGGAACTCCTCGGCGCCGCCGCCTTGGAGCACACCAACGAGGTGTACGAGGAACTGCTCCCGCCGGTTCCGCTGCCGACCCGGCTCGCCCCCACGCCGGAGACGGTCGCCGAACTGGCCGAGGAGGCCGGCGCCGTACTGGCCGGGGACAGCGCGGTCGGCGCGTTCGAGCGGGCGCTCGACGGGCTCGTAAGGCACGCGCACCGGGACCGGGAGGCGCTGGTGGAGGCGCTCGGGCCGACGGTCTCGCGCTGCTGGTGGGCGGATCTGGAGGCCGACTCCCTCGACCGGTACTTCCGTGAGTCGCCGTACGGCCTGGACATCGTCCTCGTGACCCTCCTGGAGCGGGTGTCCACCTCCGCGCTCCATCCGGCGCGCAACGGGGCCGCCGAGTCGGCCGGTTGTGTGCACAGCGGCGTGGCGTGGGCGTTCGACGCCCGCCTGTGGGAGATCGCGTACCGGATCAGGACCGAGCCGCTGCCGTTCCTGCTGGCCACGCCCACGTGGAGCACGGGGGCGCTGGAGGCGGCGGAGCTGGTCGCGCGGCTGGATGAGTACCGGCGGCTGGGCGTCCGGGCGGGTGAGAAGGACTTCGCACAGGCGCTGCTGCGCGTACGGCGCGACGACAGGGCCGCGCTCTCGGCCGCCGCGGTGGCCGCGCGGGAGCTGGGCACGGCGGAGGGCGACCGGCTGGCCGAGTGGCTGTTGACCGACATACCGCCCCTGCCCGTCCAGTGGAGTCACACGGACGAGCCGAGGATGCTGGTCGAGTTCGGTGAACTCCCGGAGCTGCAGGGCGAGTTGTTCCCGCCGGAGTTCCGTCGGCTGGGCCGCCCGCTGACGCCGTACGAGAGCCGCTGGTACTGCCGGCACTGGGACGACTCGGAGTGGCGGCACTGGCTGGCGGTGGTGCCGGGGCGGCCGGAGCTGCTGGCGGGGCGCATTCTGCGCGACTTGTCGCAGGCGGCCATCGAGGACACGCGGGCGGGGTTCTCGTTCCTTCCGACGCTCGCGGAGGCGGAGGGCGAGGCGGGTGAGGCCGTGCGGCTCTGTGTGACGTACGGCCTCGGGGCGCAGCGTCCTGAGGACCGGCTCGCCGCGGTGGACGCGCTGCTGGTGCTGGCGGCCCGCGGGCAGTTGGACGCGGAGGCGCTGGGCACCGATCTGGGGCGGCTGGCCGCGTTCGGGAGCCTGAAGCCGCTGCGGGTCGCCGAGGCGATACGTACGGCGGCGACGACCGGGGCGTACGGGACGGCCTGGGCGGTGCTGCGGGCGATGCTGCCGCGGCTGCTCGCCGAACTCGCGGGTGAGGACAAGGCGGGGAAGGCCAGGACGCCGATTCGTGGACTCGGGGAGCTGGTGGCCGTCGCCGCCGAATGCGTGGAACGGTCCGGGGCACACGGGGAACTGCCCCACCTCGATCTGGCGGCGGACCGGCGGGGCTCCTCGCGACTGGTGACCGAGGCCCGGCGGTTGCGCACGGCGCTGGCGGCGGGCGGCCCGGTGGGGCAGGCAGTGGGGGCCGGTTGACCTCAGTAGGGCACCGACCGCACCGATTCCGGCAGCGTCGATCACAGAAAAGCCACAAAAGGCATAGAACGATGCTTTTACCGGTCAGTCACAGAGCGTTCGTGATCACGCAACACCGTTCCTTCACAGTGGCCCTATGACTGAAGACATGTCTGATGTGACGGGGGCGCCGAACGGTCGCCCGGTGCGGAACTGGCGGCGGCGCGTGGCCGGGCTCGCGACGGCCGGCGTCCACACCTGGTGGACACGCCGCCACGGTCACGCACCGCCGAAGAGTGATACCGGCACCCGGTCGCCACTCCCGGAGGAGCGGCAGGCCGGGCCGTCCGGGGCGGACGCCGAGGAGATCGCCGGGGCGACCGCGCTGTGGCGGATGCGGACGACGGTGAAGGACGAGCCGGGCTCGCTGGCCGCGCTGTGCACGGCGCTGGCAGGCCACAGGGTCGACATCCTGAGCCTGCAGACCCACCCGCTGGCCGAGGGCACGGTGGACGAGTTCCTGCTGCGTGCCCCGGAGGAGTTGTCGGCCGCCGAGCTCAGCCGGACGGCGTCGCTGGCGGGCGGTACCGCGACCTGGATCGAGCGCGGTGACGCCCACGACCTGGTGGACGTGCCGACCCGGGTGCTCGGCCTGGCCACGCGTACCGCGCTGGACGCGGCGGAACTGCCGCTCGCGCTGCGGCAGTTGCTGGGCCGCTGCACCATCCGCTCGCTGCCCACCCCCACACTCCCGGCTTCGCCCGCGCAGGGCGGACACACGTCCACTGCCGGTCACGGTCGGGGGCAGGAGGGCGCCCCGGTCGAAGGGGCACTGGAGGACACGGTGATGCGGTTGCGCGCACCGGAGGGTGGGGTGATCACGGTGGAGCGGCCGTACCTGCCGTTCACGCCGACCGAGTTCGCGCGAGCGCGGGCCCTGGTGGAGCTGGACGCGCGGCTGGGCCCTCGGGTCCCGCACGGCAAGGACGTACTGACGCTGCCCGAGGGCAACGACATCACCGTGCGCCGCGCCGACGGCGGTGATCTGTCGGCGGCGAAGGCGATGCACGAGCGGTGCTCGCCGCGCACGCTGGGCATGCGGTACCACGGGCCCGTGGGCGACGCCGACCGTTACCTCAAGCACCTCCTCAGCCCCCGCTTCGGCCGCACCCTCGCCGCGCAGACGGCCTCCGGGCGCCTCGTCGGCCTCGGGCATCTGCTGTGGGACGGCGACGAGACGGAGATCGCGCTGCTCGTCGAGGACGAGTGGCAGCGGCGGGGCATCGGCAGCGAGTTGCTCCGCAGGCTGGTCGGGATGGCGATGGAGGCGGGCTGCGCGAATGTGTACGCCGTGACGCAGTCGTCCAACACGGGGATGGTGGCGGCGATGCGAGGGCTGGGGTTGCCGCTGGATTACCAGATCGAGGAGGGGACACTGGTGATCACCGCGCAGTTGGAGACCACGTCGGCGCAGCTCCGTGACGAGAGTCGGGTCGAAGCGTCGTAGGGGTGGCGGATCAGTGGGCGGCTGCGGGCTCGTCGTGGCCGGTCGCTCCTCCAAGTTCTCGACTTCGCTCGAACCCGGGGGAACCCCCATCGCGGCGGAGCCGCAGATCACCACAGCCTCCTGCGCCCCTTTCGGGGCGCGGCCCCAGCGCCGCGTCCAGGTCCGCCCACAGGTCCTCCACGTCCTCCAGGCCCACCGACAGCCGTAGCAGGCGGTCGCTCACGCCGGCCCCTCGGCGGTCCGTCTCGTCCACGATGCGGTGGCTGATGGAGGCGGGGTGCTGGATGAGGGTGTCGACGCTGCCGAGGCTGACGGCGGGGGTGATGAGACGGACGGCGGCGATGACGTCGTGCGGGTCACCGGCGGTCTCGAAGGCGATCATGGCGCCGCCGATGCGCGGGTAGTGGACGCGGGTGACGCGCGGGTCGGCGGTGAGGCGGCGGGCGAGTTCGGCGGCGGTAGCGGAGGCCGCGCGGACGCGTACGGGGAGGGTGGCGAGGCCGCGCAGCAGGAGGTAGCCGGCGAGCGGGTGGAGGACGCCGCCGGTGGCGAAGCGGATCTGGCGCAGCCGGCCGGCGAACTCCTCGTCGCAGGCCACGACCCCGGCCATGACGTCGCCATGGCCGCCGAGGTACTTGGTGGCGCTGTGCAGGACGAGCCGGGCGCCCTGCTCGACGGGGCGCTGCAGGACCGGCGTGGCGAAGGTGTTGTCCGCGAGGAGGGGGACCGAGCCACAGGCGTGGGCGAGGGCGCGCAGATCGAGTTCGGCGAGGGTGGGGTTGGCCGGGGACTCGACGAGGACCAGCCCGGTGTCGGGACGCAGCGCGTCGGCGACACCGGCCGGGTCGACCCAGGTGACCTCGGAGCCGAGCAGCCCGGCGGTGAGCAGATGGTCGCTGCAGCCGTACAGGGGTCGTACGGCGACGACATGGCGCAGGCCCGTCGAGGCGCGGGCGAGGAGGACGGCGCTGAGCGCGGCCATGCCGCTGGCGAAGGCGACGGCGCTCTCGGTGCCTTCGAGACGGGCGAGGGCGGTCTCGAAGCGGGCGACGGTCGGGTTGCCGAGCCGTCCGTAGATCGGCGGGCCCTCCGGCTCGGCGCCGTCGATGGCGAAGGCGTCGATGCGGGCGGCCTCGGCCCGGCTGTCGTACGACGGGTAGGTGGTCGACAGGTCGATCGGCGGGGCGTGCAGGCCCTGACGCGCGAGGTCGTCGCGGCCGGCGTGCACGGCCTCGGTGGCCAGTGCTCTCGGCGTGGTGCGTGCGTGGTCGTACGCGTGCGTGCTCGCTGAGTTCATGGGCGCCAGAGTGAACATCGGCCGGGGCTCGACGGTCGGACTCCGTGTTACGTTCGGGCAATGGCCGAGTCTGTCGTACTTGATCCGGTGGATCTCCACCTTCTGCGCCTGTTGCAGAACGATGCACGGGCGACCTACCGCGATCTCGCGGCCCAGGTCGGGGTGGCGCCGTCGACCTGTCTGGACCGGGTGACGCGGCTGCGCCGCTCCGGGGTGATCCTCGGTCATCGGCTGCGGCTCGATCCGGCCAAGCTCGGGCGTGGCCTGGAGGCGTTGCTGTCCGTGCAGGTCAGACCGCATCGGCGAGAGCTGGTGGGGCCGTTCGTGGAGCGGATCCGGGCGCTTCCGGAGTCCCGGACCGTCTTCCATCTCACCGGGCCGGACGACTATCTCGTGCATGTCGCGGTCGCGGACATGACGGATCTGCAGCGGCTGGTGCTCGACGAGTTCACGTCGCGGCGCGAAGTGGCACGAGTGGAGACCCGGTTGATCTTCCAGCAGTGGGACTGCGGCCCCCTGCTGCCGCCGGACGCCGACCGGGACACCACCTGACCACCGGATGCCACCGGGACCTGACCTCACCACCGGATGCCGACCGAAAGCCGACCCGCCCGCCGGCCGCCGACCGGAAGACAGCCCGCCCCCCGACGCCCGCCGGGACACGGCCCGCCCACCGGATGCCGACCGGAACACGGCCCGCCCACCGGATGCCGACCGGAACACGGCCCGCCCACCGGATGCCGACCGGAACACGGCCCGCCCACCGGATGCCGACCGGAAGACAGCCCGACCACCCAACGCCGACCGGAACACGGCCTGATCAGCGGCGCAGAGCCTGGGATGCTCGACCAGGCGTGCGCCCTGAGCGGAATCCGGTCGGCGTAAGGTTCAAGGCCCCGTTAAGCAGCTGACGGTGCCCCCGTCGTCATACCAAGATTGTCGGCATGTCTGACACGAAGAGCCCGCTGCCCCGTGAAGTCGCCGACGCCTATGTGGACGACCTCATCGCCCTCGACCCGCTGACCGGTACGTATCTCGGTGTGAGGGAGAGTTCGAGCAAGCTGCCGGACACCTCGCCCGCCGGGCTGGAGGCCAGGGCCGAGCTGATCCGGACGACGCTCGCCCGGCTGGACGAGGCGGAGCGGCAGCCAGGCGCGGACAGTGACATCGAGCGCCGTTGCGCGCGCCTGCTGCGCGAGCGCCTCACGGCGGAGCTGGCCGTGCACGAGGCCGACGAGGAACTGCGCGCGGTCGGCAACATGGTCACGCCCCCGCACGGGGTGCGCGAGATCTTCACCATCACCCCGGCGGAGACGGAGGAGGACTGGGCGGCGATCGCGGAGCGGCTGCGCGCGGTGCCGACGGCGTACGCCGGTTACCGCGCGTCGCTCGCGCTCGGTCTGGAGCGCAAGCTGTACGCGGCCCCGCGCCCGACCTCGACCTTCATCGGCCAGCTCACCGAGTGGGCGGACACGGACGGTTCGGGGCGCGGCTGGTTCGAGGACTTCGCGGCGGCGGGCCCCGAGTCGCTGCGCGCCGAACTGGACGAGGCCGCTCGGGGCGCGACCCGGGCCGTGGTGGAGCTGCGCGACTGGATGCGTGATGTGTACGCCCCGGCGATCGAGGGCGCGCCGAACACGGTCGGCCGGGAGCGCTACGCCCGCCTGGCCCGCTACTTCACCGGCGCGGACCTGGACCTCGACGAGGCGTACGCGTACGGCTGGGCCGAGTTCCACCGGCTGCTCGGTGAGATGAGGCAGGAGGCGGAGAAGATCCTGCCCGGCGCCGAGACGCCGTGGGTGGCGCTGGCGCACCTGGACGAGCACGGCCGGCACATCGAGGGCGTCGACGAGGTCCGGGAGTGGCTGCAGGGTCTGATGGACCGGGCGATCGAGGAGCTGGACGGCACGCACTTCGACCTCGCCGAGCCGGTGAAGAAGGTCGAGTCGTGCATCGCCCCGCCCGGTGGCGCGGCGGCCCCGTACTACTCGGCCCCGAGCGAGGACTTCTCCCGCCCGGGCCGCACCTGGCTGCCGACCATGGGGCAGACCCGCTTCCCGGTGTACGACCTGGTCTCCACCTGGTACCACGAGGGCGTCCCCGGCCATCACCTCCAGCTCGCCCAGTGGGTGTACGTCAAGGACAGCCTCTCCCGCTACCAGGCCACGATCGGCGGTGTCAGCGCCAACGCCGAGGGCTGGGCCCTGTACGCGGAGCGGCTGATGGACGAGCTGGGCTACCTCACCGACGCGGAGCAGCGGCTCGGTTATCTCGACGCGCAGATGATGCGCGCGGCCCGTGTCATCGTCGACATCGGCATGCACCTGGAACTGGAGATCCCGGCGGACTCCCCCTTCCACCCCGGTGAGCGCTGGACCCCCGAGCTGGCCGAGGAGTTCTTCGGGGCGCACAGCAGCCGTCCGGCGGACTTCGTCGAGAGCGAGCTGACCCGCTATCTGACCATCCCCGGCCAGGCCATCGGCTACAAGCTGGGCGAACGCGCCTGGCTCCTCGGCCGCGAGAAGGCCAGGCAGCGCCGCGGCGACGCCTTCGACGCCAAGGCCTGGCACATGGCCGCGCTGTCGCAGGGTTCGCTGGGACTGGACGACCTGGTGGACGAGCTGTCACAGCTGTGAGACGGCACGGCCGGGCCCACGCCACACCTGCGGCTGGGCCCGGCCGCCGCCCCACTTCAGCTCGCGAGGGGTCTCACCCGGACGAGGCCGAGCCCCGTCTCCGGTCCCGTCGAGACATACGCGGCGCGGACGCCGTAGCGGCCGGGCTCCAGATCGACCCGCACATGGTCCGTCAGCCGTGAGACATCCCCGGGCCGGGCGGCGTCGAAGAGAACGACCGGACCCGGCACCCGCCACTCCACCTCCGGCTCCCACGCCGCGGCATCGAGCGCCCTCGGCACTTCCGCGAGGACTCCGGCGGCGGATTCGACACCGGCGTCGGCCGTGTGTCGGCGTACGAAGGTGCCGTGCTCGGGGAGGTACGCGGTGGGGGTGGGGCCGTCACCGAGGACCAGGGCGCGGGTGTCCCCGACCGGCAGGAGCCCGGCGGGACCGTCGACGTGACAGGCCCGGTCGTAGTCGGAGGACGTCTCGTCGCCGTCGGCGCCGGCCCAGAACGGCAGTACCGCTTCCGGTATCGCTATGAGCGGTCCGCCGCTCGACTCCACCCACCGCACCACATCTGGAACCACCGGATCCGCGTAACGAGCCATGCCCAGAAATTACACGGCGGGCTTCCGGACCAACTCGTCGGGTCAGCAGACTTCTTGACGTGACGTCAGCAAGGGAGTGCGCCCGCCGGACCGCACGCATCACGAGAGCCCGGCACGAGGCGTCAGCAGCCGCAGTCCTCCGCGTCCACCGGCGCGGTCAGCGGATCGGCGGCGCGCTTCTCGCGGCCCTCCCAGGTCTCGTACTCGAAACCTTCGCGCGCCCAGTACTCGAAGCCGCCGAGCATCTCCTTGACCTGGAAGCCGAGTTCGGCGAGGGCGAGGGCGGCGCGGGTCGCGCCGTTGCAGCCCGGACCCCAGCAGTAGGTGACGACCGGCACGGACTTGTCGAGCAGTCGCTCCGCCTGTTCGGGGATGAGGGCGGTGGGCAGGTGGATCGCGCCCGGGATGTGCCCCTGGTCCCAGGACTCGGTCGAACGGGAGTCCAGGACGACGAAACCGGGGTCGCCGTCGGCGGCGAGGCCGGCGGCCACGTCGGACACATCGGTGTGGAAGACGAGGCTGGCCCGGAAGTACGCGGCGGCCTCGGCCGGGGCGGCGGGGGCGACGCGCAGTACGGGGTTCACGGTGGTGGCGGTCATGATCTGGATCCCTCCCTGACTGATCTCGACGACCAGAAATCTACGGTCGATGATCCCCTCCCAGAAGGGGCGTTCCATGGCGTGAACCTTGATTCGCCGGGGATTCCCCTGCTATTTCTCGATCATGACCGTGAATTCCCCGCAGGCCTCCTACACCCCGGACGCCACCGACTGGCGCATCCTCGACGTCCTCCAGCGCGAGGGCCGGGCCAGCTACGCCGAGTTGGCGCGGGCCGTGTCGATGTCGGCGAGCGCCGTGACCGAGCGGGTGCGGCGCCTGGAGGAGGCGGGTGTCATCCAGGGATACACGGCGGTCGTCGACCCCGAGCGGCTCGGTCTGCCGATCCTGGCGTTCGTGCGGCTCAGATACCCCAACGGCAACTACAAGCCGTTCCACGACCTGGTGGCCGTCACACCCGAGATCCTTGAGGCGCACCACGTCACCGGCGACGACTGCTTCGTGATCAAGGTCGCCGCCCGCTCGATGCGCCACCTGGAGGAGGTGTCCGGCAAGATCGGCACCCTGGGCTCGGTCACGACGAGCGTCGTCTACTCCTCACCGCTCCCCCGCCGCCCCCTCGGTCACTGATCCCGCGCCGCTCGGCCGTGGACGACTCGCCCGCTCACCGGCCCCGCTGCCGTACGGTCGACCCCGACCTCCCCTTCACCACCTCCAGCTGCGCGTGGATGCGCCGCCGCAGATCCGCGACATGGCTGACGATGCCGACGCTGCGGTCGCGTTCGCGGAGGGAGTCGAGGACGTCGAGGACCTCGTCGAGGGTCTGGTCGTCGAGGCTGCCGAAGCCCTCGTCGATGAAGAGGGTGTCGAGCCGTACGCCGCCCGCCTCGTCGGTGACGACGTCGGCGAGGCCGAGGGCGAGCGCGAGGGAGGCGAAGAAGGTCTCGCCACCGGAGAGCGTGGCCGTGTCCCGCTCGCGACCGGTCCACGCGTCGACGACATGCAGCCCGAGGCCGCTCCGGGCGCCCCTGCCGACCCGGTCGTCGGAGTGGACGAGGGTGTACCGGCCGGAGGACATGCGCTGGAGTCGTACGGTCGCGGCGGCGGCGACCTGTTCCAGGCGGGCGGCGAGGACGTAGGCCTCCAGGCGCATTCTGCGTTCGTTGTCGGCGGCGGTGCCGGCCGTGAGCCCTGCCATGCGGGCGACGCGGTCGTACTCCTCGCGCAGCGGTGCCAGCCGTCGCACGGAGGCCGTGGCCCGCGCGGACAGCCGGTCGAGTTCGGTACGGCGCCGCTCGGCCGCGTCCCACGCGGACACGGCGTCCTGGAGTTGTCGGGAGGCGGCCTCGGCGTCCCGCTCCGCGGTCGCGAGGTCGGCGGGCGGCTGCTGGGCGGCGGTGGCCGTGTCGGCCTCGGCGAGCACGGCCCGTACCGCGGCCTCCTCCGACTGCCAGGCGTCGAGGCGCCGTTGGAGATCCCGGTGGGCGTCGTCGTCGAGAAGCGCGGCGGCCGCAGCCTGCGGGGTGTCGAACCCGGCACGGAAGGCCGCGTCGGCGAGTCGGGCGTCGGCGTCCTTGAGGCGCTGCGCGGTGTCGTCGGCGGCCCGTGCGGCGTCGGCGGCCTCCGTGAGCAGCCCGGCCAGCCGCTCCAACTGCTCGGCACGGGCGGCCACGCTCTCGGCGTCGCCCCGGGCCTGCGCCAACTCCCCTTCCAGAGCGCCCCGTTCCCGCTCCAGCGCATCCCGCCGGGTGTTGCGGGACGCGGCGCGCACGACCGCCTCCTGCTGGGCCGCCATCCGCCGCTCGCGCTCCCGCTCGGCGCTCCGCAGCTCCTCCTGGGCGAGATGCAGACCGGAGGCGCCCCGCCGGGCCTCCGCGTACGCGCGCTCCAGCTCGGCCATCTCATCGGCGAGTCGATCGGTCGGTGTGTCACCGGCCTCGGCGCTCGCGGCGGCCAGCGCCTGCCGTACGACGCCGAGTCGCCGCTCGGCCTCCGTGCGCTCCTCGTCGGCCCGCTGGTACGCGGCGAGGGCCCGCTCCTCCGTCTCGCGGTCGACGTGACCGGCCACCTTCTGGGCCGGTGCGGGGTGTTCCGTGCCACCGCAGACGGCGCACGGCTCGCCGTCGACGAGCCCGGCGGCGAGTTCCGCGGCGATGCCCTTCAGGCGCTGTTCCTTGAGGTCCAGCCAGTGGTCGCGTGCTTCCACCGCGCGCTCGGCCAGCCGGAGCACACGCGCCTGGGCCTCCTCCGTGCCCCGACCGAGCTGATCGCGCCGGCGTGCGGCCCCGAGCCGTTTCTCGGCGGGCCCGCGTTGCACGGCCAGCTGTTCGGCGCGGGTGGCGGCCTCCTGGGCGGCCTCGATACGGGACTGCAGCGCGGCCCGGGTCGTCTCCCACTCGGCCAGCCAGCCCTCGGCGTCCTGGAGGACGTCTTCGTCGGACCGCTCCTCGTGGTCCAACTCGGCGCGTTCGGCGACCAGTTCGGTCAGCCGCCGCTCCGCGCGCCGGGCCGACTCCAGGCCGCCCAGTTCCTCGGCTGCCTTGCGTGCGGCGGTGGCGAGTCCGGCGGCACCGGCGTCGGCGTGGCTGTGCGGCAGTGCGGCACGCGCGCGTGCCTCGTCCGCGCTCGCCTCCCGGTGCTCGGTCTCGGCCTCGTCCCGCAGCTGCAGCGCCGGAGCCACGGCCTCCGCCTTACGGGCCCGCTCCATACGGGCCCGCTCCTCCTCGTGCGCCTCGGCCCGCTCCTCCAGCCGGGCGGCCCGCTCCCGCGCCTGGGCGAACCGCCGCTGGAGCCGCGCCGTTTCGCGTACGTCGTCGAGTACGCGCTCGGCGGCTGCCTGTGCCGACGCGGCGGTGGCACGGGCGCAGTGGGCGATGGTCAGCTGCTCGCGGGCGGTGCTGCGGGCGACGGCGGCCCAGCCGAGGACGGCTTCGGCCAGCCCCGGGTCGCCCGGTGTCAGCTCGGGCAGTTCCATGGCCGACGTGTCCCCCGCCGCCTGCTGCATACGGTGGACGTCGGCGAGCAGTTCCGCGTCGCCCTCGCGCACCTGGGCCTCGGCCGCCCGGCGCCGCTCGGCGAGACGCTTCTCGACC
>NZ_AEJC01000467.1 GCF_000317595.1 Streptomyces ipomoeae 91-03
GCGAGCCCGGCGCCTTCTGCGTTCCCGCGCGTGCTGACTTGGTGCTGAGTTCTAGTTGCTCCGCGACGGAGTGAGCTTGTCGAGGTCCAGGCTGATCTCGAAGGGCACGGGGCGCTTCAAGGTGCCCCGGAAGATGCCGGCAGGTGCATAGGCGCCGGTCGGTTCGTCGAGTTCGTAGACGTGGACGACGGGGGCGCCGTTCTCTTCCTCGATGCACCAGAAGTGCGGGATGCCGGCCTCCGCGTACTTGCGGAGCTTGACCGTACGGTCCCGGTGCGCGGACTCGGGTGAGACGACCTCGATGACGAGTCTCACCTCGTCCGGCGCGAACCAGGTGCGGTCTTTGTCGTAGTCGGCCGTCGTCACCAGCAGATCCGGTTCGGGCCGGTTTCGCTCGTCGAGCTTTATGGTCATCCCGCGGCCGACCCTGACATCGCCGGGCGCCTGCTCCATGAGAGCGACGGTCAGCATGGTGACGAGGTGGCCGTGCCACCACCTCTGCGGCGACATCATGAAGACAAGCGCTCCGTCGATCAGCTCGGTGTGGCGGGGTGCCTCGGGGAGGCGGTCCAGGTCCTCCGCGAACCAGCCCTCCTCGCGCGGCGGGCGCATCCAGTCGGGCAGAGCGGTCATGGCTCAACCGTAGCGATTCGACGAGGCCCGGGCCACGAGATCGTCAACGGCGACCGGGGCATGAACTCCACCATGTCGCTGACCTGGGGAAATCGAAACCGCGCCGGAGATGCGGCCAGCGGCGCCGGATCGGTTCGGACCGACGCCGACCATTCACCGTCGTCCTCCCACAACGTCTTTCTCTCATACGGCCTCGTGGGCGGCGCCGGTCGGACTGGGAAACGAGGGCCGTGGCGTTGACCCCCGTCGGGTCGCCTCCGGCTCAGTCGGCTTCAATGCATCGAGGTCAGGGGCGAAGAGCATTTTCGCGCCGTTGGGGATCACGATCACTGTGGCGCAGAGGTGTCCGCCGCAGCCGGCGTCAGCCCGTGCGGCGGGAGCGGGTCAGCGCCAGCCCGCCGAGGGCCGTGCCGATCAGCCCCACCAGCATGGCCACGTAGGCCCCGCCCAGCCCGTTGCCCGTGCCGAGTCCACCGTCGGCGGTGGCCGCGACCAGCACGCCGAGGGCCATGCCGATCAGTCCCGCCACCATGGCCGCCACGGCCCCCAGTGATCCGTTGGCAGCGCCGAGACGACCGGTCGGGCGGGCCAGCGCCAGCCAGGCGACACTTACGCCGGCCAGCCCCAGCAGCGCGCCCGTCGCGGACCCGAGTCGTCCGAGGCTGAAGTCGTGGAAACCGGCGGCGACCGGCTGGACCGAGGAGTGCGCGGCGGACGGCGCGGCAAGCGCGATGCCTCCGAGCAGGGCGGCTGCGGCGGCGGCAAGCAGGCGACGAACAGACATCAACGGGCTCCTTCTCTTCCTGTGATCCCGCGATCGGGTGTCGCCTGAGCATGTCCGCCGGACCCGTCCCCGGTCGTCCGGCGGACGCAGACGCTTCGGGCTGCCGCCGATGCCGCATCCGGCTACAGCGGTCGCCGCGGGAGACGCGAAAGTACTGCGTGCGCGGTAGCCGGTCGCTCGTCCCCAAGAGGGACCCGCCCGTGCCGGCAGCCCGCTAGGGTGCGCGCATGAGTGCAGGTGAGCCCGGTGACCGGGCCCGTCTCGGAGACTGGGTCATCGCCGTCGGCGTAGCGGCGACGCTGCTGGTCACCGGGCTGTCCGGGCAGCGTTCCGCCGCGGCCCTCGATCCGCTCGGCTACGCGCTGCTGACGGTCGGCGGGCTGGCTCTGGCCGCGCGCCGCCGGGCTCCGGTCGCCGTCCTGGCCGTCACCGGGCTGTGCGCGGTGGGTTACCAGGCGGTCGGTTTCGATGTGCCTGCTGTCGCGTACCTGTTCGCGGTGTACGCGGCCGTGCGCGCGGGACACCGCACCGCCACGGTGGCGGCGAGCGTGGCCATGCTGGGCATGCTCCCGCTCGCGGCCCTGACCTCGGGCTCGCACGACACGGGCGAGGCGTTCGCGCAGGCCAGAGGCGCCCTGGAGCTGGCCTGGCTGATCGCGGCCGGCGCCGCGGGTGAGGCGCTGCGGCAGGCCGAGCGGCGGGCGGACGAGGCCGAGCGCACCCGGGAGGAGACCGCGCGGCGGCGCGCCGACGAGGAGCGGCTGCACATCGCGCGGGAACTGCACGATTCGCTCACCCACCAGATCTCGGTCATCAAGGTGCAGGCCGAAGTCGCCGTCCACGTGGCCCGTAAGCGTGGCGAACAGGTGCCGGAGGCGCTGCTGGCGATCCAGGAGGCCGGTCGCGAGGCGAGCCGGGAGCTGCGCGCGACCCTGGAGGCGCTGCGCGACGACGACACCGCCCCGCCGCGTGGGCTCGACCACGTCCCGGAGCTGGTGGAACGAGCGAGTAAGGCCGGCCTGGAGGCAACGCTGACGATCGAGGGGCAGCGGCACGATGTGCCGGCGGCGGTGGGCCGGACCGTCTACCGGATCGTTCAGGAGGCGCTGACCAACATCGCCCGTCACGCGGACGCCGGCACGGCGTCGGTCCGGATCGACTGTCGTCCGGACGCCCTGGCCTTACGCATCGATGACGACGGCAAGGCCACACCCGCCGCCGCGCCGACGCCCGGCGTCGGGCTGCTCGGGATGCGCGAACGCGTCACCGCCCTCGGTGGCCGGCTGCTTGCACAACCGCGTGGCGAGGGTGGCTTCACCGTCCAGGCCGAACTCCCCCTGGACCGCACGGCATGATCCGTGTCCTGCTGGTCGACGACCAGCCGCTCATTCGCAGCGGATTCCGCGCGCTCCTCGATCTCGAGGACGACATCGAGGTGGTCGCCGAGGCCGCCGACGGCGGCGAGGGCCTGGAACTCGCCGAAAAGCACCTGCCCGACGTCGCGCTCGTCGACATCCAGATGCCCGTCATCGACGGCATCGAGGTGACCCGACGCATCGCCGCGGACCCCGCCATGGCCGGGGTGCACGTCGTCATTCTGACCAACTACGGCTTGGACGAATACGTCTTCGACGGGCTGCGCGCCGGCGCCGCCGGATTCCTGGTCAAGGACATCGTGCCGGAAGACTTCCTGCACGCCGTACGCGTCGCCGCGCGCGGCGACGCCCTGCTCGCTCCTTCCATCACCCGCAAACTGATCCACCGGTACGTCACCCAGCCCCTCCTCACCGGCACCGACACGAGGTTGGCAGAGCTGACCAGCCGTGAACGCGAGGCCGTCGTCCTGGTCGCGCGGGGCCTGTCCAACGAGGAGATCGCGAGCCGTCTGGTGATCAGCCCGCTGACGGCGAAAACCCACATCAACCGGGCCATGGCCAAGCTCCATGCCCGTGACCGGGCCCAACTCGTGGTCCTCGCCTATGAATCCGGCCTGGTGTCCCCGTGCGATTCCTGACTCCGAAGAGGGCTTGCACCTGCTCGCCTCGTGGGCCGCCTCCCACGAAGCCGGACGCACCCTGGCTGGTTCCTGTACGGGTCCGTGGTGATCCGTACCGGTATGGGGTGTTGATCTCCCGGCAGGGGAAGGCCTTGGTCAGACAGGCCGTCAGGCCGTGGAGAGGGGGGTCACATGTGGGTGGCGTTGGCGTTTCTCGGCGTGCTCCTGGTGTTCAACGGTGAGTTTCGAGTGCTGGCGGTGGCCGCCGGGGTGCTGCTGATCTGGCTCGGTCACAAGAGGAGCAGCGCGTTGTTGCAGGCGGTCGGTGCGGGCTTCCTCGCCATTTTGCTGTTCGCGGTGTTCTGACCGCTTCCGACCCGCGACCAATGTCCTCAGCCCGCCGCCAACCCCGTCTTCAGCCCCGCCCCGCACAACGGCACCACCGCCGTACGACCCCCGAGGGCGCCCTCGCGTACGGCGGCCCAGCAGGCCACGCCGGTGGATTCGACGTACAGGCCGCGGGAGGCCAGGTCGCGTTGGGCGTGGCGGATCTGGTCCTCGGTCACGGTGAGGAAGGTGCCGCCTGAGTCGCGGACGGCGCGGAGGATCTGGCGGGCGCGGGGCGGACGGGGGATGGCGATGCCCTCGGCGAAGGTGGGGGCCATGGGGGTGGCGCCGATGAGGTCGTCGGCGCCCTCGGCGAAGGCGTGGGCCAAGGGGGCGACCGCCGCGGACTGTACGGCGACGAGTGCGGGGCGGCGGTCGATGAGCCCCGCCGTGTGCAGTTCCGCGATGGCGAGGGCCGCGCCCAGCAGCAGCGTGCCGTTGCCGACCGGGACGACGATCACCTCCGGGAGCCGGCCGCCGAGGTCCTCCCAGAGTTCGTGCGCGTAGGTCTTCGTACCGTGCAGGAAGTAGGGGTTGTAGACGTGGGAGGCGTAGAAGACGCCGTCGGCGTCGGCCGCCTCGCGGGCCGCGCTCGCCGTCGCCTCCCGGTCGCCGTCGACGATCTCCAGCCGCGCGCCGTGCGCCTCGATCTGCTCCAGCTTCTTGGCAGACGTACCGGCGGGGACGTACACCGTGCAGGGCAGCGCGGCCCGCGCGCAGTACGCGGCGATCGCCGTCCCCGCGTTGCCGCTGCTGTCGGCGACGACCCGGCTGGGCCCGAGCCGCAGCGCCAGTTCGGCGAGGAGCACCGCGCCCCGGTCCTTGAAGGACAGCGTCGGCATCAGGAAGTCGAGCTTGGCCGAGACACCGTCCTTCAGCTCGACGAGCGGGGTGCGGCCCTCGCCCAGCGACACCGAGGGCGATGCGAGGGGGAGGCATTCCGCGTAGCGCCAGAGCGAGTTCACCCGGCCGGCCAGGGACTTGAGCGGGGCCGGGGTGGGCGCGAAGTCCAGGTCCAGCGGGCCGCGGCAGGCCGGGCAGCACCAGGCGAGAGAGGCGGCGGCGACGCGCGTGCCGTCCGTCGGACAGAAGCGATCCGGCAGAGGTGTCATGAACGCAGGGTAGTGGTGGTGGGCTGGTCGCGGTTTGTCATGAAGGGGCACGGTATTTCACGGCCCGGTACCGTCCTCGCCCGTCGCGTGCTTACCATGCGCCAAGTCGTACGTCAGTTCCCACTCCGCTCGGTGCAAGGAGTACGTGTACCCGTGGCCACACCCCCGCCCGTCGGGCCCCGGCCGTCTCATGACGGTGGCCCGTTTCCGCCCCAGGGGCAGCCGCAGTCCGTGCCCGGGCAGATATATCCGTACCAGGCGCAGCCCCAGCCCTGGGGCCAGGCGTGGGGGCGGACGTATCCGGCGCTTCAGCCGCCCCCAGCGGTCAACGGGCTCGCGATCGCCGCGCTCGTGTTCGGTCTGCTGTGCCTCCTGCCGGGCGTCGGGCTGCTTCTGGGCGTCGTCGCGCTCGTGCAGATCAGGAAGAAGGGTGAGCGCGGCAAGGGCATGGCCGTGGCCGGAATCGTACTGTCGACGATCGGCACGCTTCTGGTGACGCTCGCGTTCGCCACGGGCGGCGCACGCGACGCCTGGGACGGCTTCCGCGACGCGGCGAGCGGCGCGGGCACCACCTTCTCGGTGGAGAAGGGCGAGTGCTTCGACACACCGAGCGGCTCCCTGGAGGGCTACGCGTACGACGTCGACACCGTGCCGTGCGAAGGGGAGCACGACGCGGAGGTGTTCGCCGACTTCTCGATGCCGGACGGCGGCTACCCGGGCGACGACGAGGTGACCGACGCCGCCGACGAGCAGTGCTACGCGCTCTCGGAGCTCTACGCCATGGACAGCTGGGCGCTCCCGGACGACGTCGACGTCTACTACTTCACGCCCACCCGGCAGAGCTGGCGGTACGGTGACCGCGAGATCACCTGCATGTTCGGCAACACGGACGCCGAGGGCGGCCTGACGGGCTCGTTGCGACAGGACGAGACGACCCTCGACGACGACCAGTTCGCGTTCCTGGAGGCCGACGCGATCCTGGACGACGCCCTCGACGGCGTACCCGACACGGAGTACGTCGAGGACGACCTCCCCGCGCACAAGGCGTGGGCCTCGCAGGTGGTACAGGCCCTGGAGGAACAGACGCGGACACTGCGCGCCCATGACTGGGAGCCCGACGCCGAGCGGGCGGTCGGCGACTACGCCGACGCCCTGGACCAGGCGCGCGAGGAATGGCGGGCGGCGAGCAAGGCGACCGACGCCGAGACCTTCAGCGACCACTGGAACAAGGCGCACCTCCTCACCGACGGCCCGAAGGCGGTCACCGCGCGCGAGGCCCTGGGGCTGGACACCACACCGCCGACGTACGACGACGAGGGCACCGATGAGGACGGTGGAGCCGGCGGCGGAGGGGACGACTCCGGCGTGGAGGTGTGACGGCGCCCATAGCGGGGAGAAAGCGCCTGCGTAAAGCCCCTACCGGGCCCTTGTCATCACATCGAGTGATTCTCTGGCCTTTGCTTGCATGGCACAACCCACGGTTGCCAGGCTGTCGCTGTCTGTACAGCCAGACAGCCAGATGGGAGCGGCCAGTGACTTTCGGTGAGCAGCCGGCGTACCTGCGTGTCGCGGGTGATCTCCGCAAGAAGATCGTGAACGGCTCGCTGCCACCGCACACCCGTCTTCCTTCCCAGGCCCGCATCCGCCAGGAATACGGCGTTTCGGACACCGTCGCGCTGGAGGCCCGCAAGGTGCTCATGGCCGAGGGGCTGGTGGAGGGCCGCTCCGGGTCGGGCACCTATGTGCGGGAGCGGCCGGTGCCGCGCCGGGTCGCCCGCTCCGGCTACCGGCCCGCCGGTGGGGCCACGCCCTTCCGGCAGGAGCAGGCCGACGCCACCGCGCGGGGCACCTGGGAGTCGCGCAGCGAGCAGGTCGAGGCGAGTGGCTGCATCGCCGAGCGGCTGGCCATCCAGCCCGGCGACCGTGTGATGTGCACCAAGTACACGTTCCGGGACGCCGGGGAGACCATGATGCTCTCCACCTCTTGGGAGCCCCTGGCCCTCACCGGCCGTACGCCGGTGATGCTTCCCGAGGAGGGTCCGCTCGGCGGCATGGGCGTCGTCGAGCGCATGGCCGCCATCGACGTCGTCGTCGACAACGTCACCGAGGAGGTCGGCGCCCGCCCCGGCCTCGCCGAGGAACTCCTCGTCCTGGGCGGCGTCCCCGGCCATGTCGTCCTCGTCGTCCAGCGCACGTACTACGCCTCCGGCCGCCCCGTGGAGACGGCGGACGTGGTGGTCCCGGCGGACCGGTACCGGGTGGCGTACCACTTGCCGGTGAAGTGAGGTTGCCGGTGAAGTGGGGGCGGGGCACCTGCCGGTGGGGTGAACGGGGCTGAAGTGACGGCGGTGGCTCGCCCGTTCGGGAGGCCGACCGCCGTCGTGCGTGCCGGACGGTGACGCGGGTACGGGTCAAGTCGCCCTTGTCGAGGGAGAGTTGGAGCTGCCGGGTCTTCCGGGGTGTCCGAACGCAGTTCGAATTCGGTCGTTCTCGGTGTCGGAGCGGCATGGCGTCCGGCAGCGTCCCGCTTCGTCCTGATCCCCCTGGTTCGCTGCTCGTTGAGGCGCAGAGGGGCGCGCGGGTAGTGATCGACGGCGCGTTCGACGGGGCGCGCCGCCTCCATCTTGGCTGGTTGCGTACCTCTTTGTGAAAACGCGGATTCGCTGCGTGAAGGTAAGGCGTACGCTCGGGCATATGCGCATTGCGGTTTCCTTGGATGACGGGGCTCGACGGGAGCCGGTGGTGGGACCTGGGCGCACCGGGGTGGGAAGGGGCGGTGGGGCTCGATGAACGACGGCACGATCACGCTCTCCTGGCTCGTCATAAGGCAGGACGACAACGGCAACCGCTACCGGGTGGGCAGGTACGCGACCCGCGCGGAGGCGCAGAAGATCGCGGACAGCCTCGACAGCCGGGGGCACAAGCAGCTCTACTGGGTCGAGCGCATCGGGCAGAACGGTCGGAGCGGGAGTAAGTGAACGACTCCGCCCGGCGGGCGTGCCCGCTCCCGTAGGCTCCCGCGCATGACCGAACCGATCGTGGTGGTGGGAGCCGCCCTGCTGAGCGACGGGCGACTGCTCGCCGCGCGCCGCAGCGCACCGCCTGAGCTGGCCGGACGCTGGGAGTTGCCCGGCGGCAAGGTGGAGCCCGGTGAGCCTCCTGAACAGGCCCTCGTACGTGAGCTGCGCGAAGAACTCGGCATCGAGGCGAAGTCCGCGGGGCGGGTGCCGGGGGAGTGGCCGGTGAGACCCGGGTATGTGCTGCGCGTCTGGATCGCCCACCTGCTGTCGGGGGAGCCGCGTCCCCTCGAAGACCACGATGAGCTGCGCTGGCTCAGTGCGGATGAGGTGTGGGACGTCGACTGGCTGGACCAGGACGTCCCGGCGGTGATGGAGACGGCGAGACTGGCCTGGGGCGCCGGGGGCGTTTGAGGGGGCGTTTGATTCGCCGGGCGCCTGAGCCGCATGGTTCGCCGGGCGCCTGAGAGCTCGGGCCGGGCTGCGCGTGGGCGGCTGCGGGTTGTGTGTGGCTGCTCGCGCCCACGCGGCGGAGCCGCAAATCGACACAGCCCCGCGCCCCTGAAAAGCAGGGGTTGCGCCCCGCTTTCAGGGGCGCGGGGCTGCCAGGAACCGTGGTCGTACGCCGTTCGTGCCACCGTGCGCCCTCGTGCGCGGTACGCCGACATGCATATCGGGTATGTGCCCATTAACCCTATGAAACCGGACAGAATCCGCTTCTGACTGGGAAGTGATCGGCGTGATCGACATCGGAGACGACTGCGCCGAGTGGACCTTCCCCGCCGAACCGGACGCCGTGCGCACCGCCCGGGCCGTCGTACGGACCCGATTGCGCGAGTGGGGCCTCGACGCCCTGTGCGACATCGCCGCCCTGTTGGTCAGCGAACTCGTCACCAACGCCCTCCGCCACGCCACCGGCCCCATCGGCGTACGGCTCGTACGCCCCGTCGATCCCCCGCGCATCCTGCTCGTCGAGGTCTCCGACCCGCTGCCCGACCTGCCTCACGCACGGGCCGCCGACGTCGACGACGAGAGCGGCAGGGGTCTGCAACTGGTGGCCTGTTCCTCGCGAGCCTGGGGTACCCGCCCCGGCGAGGCGGGCAAGACGGTCTGGTTCGAGCTGACGGTTCCCGGCTGAACGGCCCGGTCGGCGTACGGAGCGGAGCCCCTGGCGCACGACGGGAGCCCACGGCGTACGGGCCGGGCATGGGGCGGCTCCCCAGGGCGTGCGTGCGACCGACTGGTTCAAGCCAGTAACGCTGGCTGGAGTCTTTGGTTCGAGTGGGCACCGCCTGGTTAGAAGACTTGGGAGTATGTTCCGGCCGGTCCAAAAACGATCGGGATCGTGCTGTGATCGTGAACACCGTGTTGTGCGGCGCCGTAGTGCTGGATACTGCGGGCAGCCGCCCCTGGTGACCGAAGCCGGACGCGGTGAGCTGGAGGGGACGGTTCGCGTGAGCGAGATACCAGCTAAGGCCACGGAGTCCATGGGGGCCAAGGAGTCCACGGACCCGTCGGACGGCGCGAGGCCCGAGGCCGCGGTCGGTTCCGGCCTGCGCGGGGCCGCGTCCGGCGTACCCGCCGCCCTGGCCGGTGGCGTCGTGGCCGGCGACTCGATGTGGCAGACCAGTCCACCCGGATCCATCTACGACTACATCAAGGTCGCCTCGTTCTCCATAGGCGCCGACGGCCTCGTTGACCAGTGGAGTCTGCGTGCCGAGCAGTTGTTCGGCATACCGGCGGAGCGGGCCGTGGGCATGGACCCCATCGAGGCGTTCATCGACCCCGACCGGCGTGCCGAGGGCCAGCGGAAGATGGCCGAGATCCTCGACGGCCGGGAGTGGACCGGGGTGGTCCCCTTCCGTGCACCGGGCCCCGAGGGGATCGACGGGCTGGCCGAGGTCTATGTGATGCCCACCATGGTGGAGGGTGGCGAACGGGCCGCCGTGTGCATCGTCGTGGATGTCCGGACGCTGCGCGGGATCGAGACCGACCTCGCCGCTTCGCAGTCGATTTTCGGCCAAACCCCGTTCGGGTTCCTTCTGATCGACACCGATCTTCGGGTGCGGCGGGCCAACGAGCGGTTCGCCTCGCTCTACGGCGGTGACGTCGACGACCATCGCGGCCGGGGCGTCCACGACTATCTGCAGTCCCCGGAGGCCGAACGGGTCGAGGCGACCCTGCGCCGGGTGCTGGAGACCGGCGAGCCCATCACGGACATGCATGTCACGGGCCATCCGCCCGGCAGCCAAGGGCGCCGCCACTGGTCCATCAACCTCTACCGCGTGCACAGCGGCACCGGCCGGCCCATCGGCATCGCCTGGCTGGGCATCGACATCACGGCCCGGCGCGCCGCCGCCCGCGAGGCCGCCGCCGCCCGGCGGAATCTCGCCCTCCTCAACGAGGCCGGCTCCCGCATCGGCAACTCCCTCGACCTGGAGACCACCGCCCGCGAACTCCTCGACGTCGTCGTCCCCGGCTTCTGCGACCTCGCCACCGTCGACCTCTACCAGGGGCTCCTGGTCGGCGACGAGACCCCGCCCGGACTCGCCGACGGCAGCGCCGAGCTGCGCCGGGTCGCCTTCGCCAGTTCGGTCTCGGAGGACGCGCCCTTCGTCGGCGGCCCCGCCCCGGTGCGGGTGGGCGCGGTCCACCACTACCCGTTCAGCTCCCCCTGCGCGCAGGCCCTGCGCACCGGCCGCCCCCAACGGGTCCCCGAAGAGGGCAACCTCATCCAGTCGACGCTCGCCGTGCCGATGGTCGCCCACGACACCGTCGTCGGACTCGTCCAGTTCTCCCGTACGAAGGGCAGCGAGCCGTTCAGCGAACGGGACCGAGGGCTCGCCGTGGAGCTGGCCGCGCGCGCCGCCGTCTGCATCGACAACGCCCGGCTGTACCGCCGCGAGCACGAACGCGCCCTCATCCTGCAGCGCTCCCTGCTGCCCCCGGGCGACCCCGAGGCCTCCGGGCTCGACATCGCCTGCCGCTATCTGCCGGGCAACGCGGCCACCGAAGTCGGCGGCGACTGGTTCGACGTCATCGAACTCCCCGGCCACCGCACCGCACTCGTCGTCGGCGACGTCATGGGCCGCGGGCTGCGCGCGGCGGTGGCGATGGGTGAACTTCGTACGGCTGTGCGTACGTTGGCCCTGCTGGACCTCGAACCCGCCGAAGTGCTCTCCGCCCTCGACGAGATCGCCCGTGGCCTCGGCACCTCCGGGGGCGTCCAGTCGACCTCCCGCACGGCCGCCAGCCGGCCCCGCGACAAGGACCTCTCCGAGGTGTACCTCGCGACCTGCGTCTACGCCGTCTACGACTCGGTCACGCGTCGCTGCACCTTCGCCAACGCCGGCCATCTGCCGCCCGTCCTGGTCGAACCCGGCGAGAGCGCGCTGATGCTCGACGTGCCGCCCGGTATGCCGCTCGGCGTCGGCGGCGAGCCGTTCGAGGAGGTCGAGGTCGAACTGCCCGAAGGGGCCCTGCTGGCGCTCTACACGGATGGACTGGTCGAATCCCGCGACCATCCCCTCGACGAGGGCCTCCAGGCGTTCGTGGGCGCGCTCACCGACCCCGCGCAGCCGCCGACGACGCTGCGCGCCGACACACCCCGGTCGCTGGAGGACGTCTGCGACCACGTCCTCAACACCCTCGACACCCACCACGGCGAGGACGACATCGCCCTGCTGATGGCACGTGTACAGGGGTTGCCGGCCGATTCCGTCGGCGACTGGACCCTGCCGCGCGAGCCGCGCAGCGTGGGCCGCGCCCGCGAGTACGCCCGCGGGCAGCTCCTCGCCTGGGACCTCGAACCGCTGGTCGACACGGCCGAGTTGCTGGTCAGCGAACTCGTCACGAACGCGCTCCGCTATGGCGAGGGCGAGATACGGCTCCGGCTGCTCCTCGACAGAACGCTCGTCTGCGAGGTCTGGGACGCGGGGCTCGTCCAGCCGCGTCGGCGCCGGGCCCGTGACACCGACGAGGGTGGGCGCGGCCTGCAGTTGGTCGGTCTGCTCTCCGCGGCGTGGGGGTCCCGTCGTACGCCTCGGGGCAAGACCGTGTGGTTCGAGTTGCCGCTGCCGGGTGGTGAGACCGGGCTCACTGATCCGGCGGAGGCGTTGTTGAGTCTGTTTTAGGGGGGCGAGAAGCCGACCGGCGGAAGGCCGCTTCGGCTGGTTCGCGTCCTGCGGGTGAGTGGGGGCTGGTCGCTCCCCCACTCTCGACTTCGCTCGAGCGGGAGGGACCCCCATCGCGGCGGAGCCGCACATCGACACAGCCCCGCGCCCCTGAAAAACCGGGGGCCGCGCCCCGTTCTCGCGGCGTGCCGGACCGTCAGAAGTGGCCGCCCCCTGCCCGGCGGCCACGCGTCGCGGGGCCGCCGTAGCAGGCCGGGCCCCGTAGGCTGCCTCGATCGCCACCGGACGGCTCGGACAGGAGGACGCCGCCCAGTAGGGCGCCCGCCAGGCCGTCGCCCACGGGGCCGCCGTACGGGTTGCCGTACGCGCGTACGTCCTGCTCGGCCAGTCGGCGGGCTTCCTGGGCCAGGATGTGGGCTCGTTCGGCGTGCCGGGCGCCCCCGGGGGCCGGCTCGGCCTCGCCGCCGTCACCCGCCCGCGCCTCAGCCGCTCTCAAGTACCGTTCCGCCTCCGCCAGTCGGATCCGGGCCTCGGCCCCCACCGCCCCCCGATGCGTCGTGACGTAGTCCGCCGCCGAGGCCACGGCGCTGCGGGCCGGAAGCAGCCAGTGGCCCCGGTGGCGGAGGGCGTCCAGGGGGTCGTCGTACGGACCGGTGACGGGAGTGTCCTGTCGCGCGGTCTCGGCGGCCCGTGCCAACTCGGTGGACAGGCGCTCCACGCCCGTCACGAGCACGTCGGCCTGGTCGATCGCGCCCTCGGCGGCCCGTAGGTGGACGGCGGCGGTGTCGCGGTCGGCCGCGTCGGTGGACTGGCGGGCGCGGTTGAGCTCGGTCGTGGCGAAGACCAGACGGTCCTTGGCCTGCTCCACGTGGCCGGTGACGGGGAGGACGGCCGTGGGGGCGTAGCGCTCGTGGAGCTCGGTGAGGGTGGTGGCCGCCGTCGCCGTACGGGTGGTCAGCTCGCGGAAGCGGGCCTCCGCGTACTCCAGCGCCGGGACCATGTCCCGTTCCAGCGCGCGGAGCTGGTCGAAGCCGGGGGTCACCGCGTCGAGTCGGCGCTGTGCCGTCGCGCACCGGGCGACGATCTCCTCCAGCAGGGCCCGCTCGTCGTCGGGTGAGAGGGTATCGGCTCCTTCGCCCGGTTCGTCCAGCCGCTGACGCAGGTGGAAGGCCACAGCCAGTTCGGCGCGCGCCTCCGCCAGGGCGTCGATGTACGGCCTGGCCTCCAGGTGGCCCGACCTCGCCGCCGCGAAGCGGAGCTCCTCGGCGCTCGTACGGACGCAGTCGTCGGTCTCCACCAGCAGCCGCAGCCCCCGGCGGTGCAGCTCGGACAGCGGGGTGACGGACGGCTGGACAGTGCCCGTCGGTGTCGTACGCAGGGCGGTGCGTCGTCTGCGCCGTACGAGTGAGTACGTGGCGACGGCGGCTGCCGCGCCCGCGGCGGCCACCGGCAGGACCAGATCCGTGGCGGAGCTCTCGTCGTCGGCGGGAGCCACCGCGACCGCCGGGGCCGTGGTCCGGTCGGCGACGGCCGGTTCCGTCGCCGGGGGCAGCAGCAGCCAGCCCAGGGCGGTCAATCCCCCGAACGCGGCGTGCGCCACCCGCACACCTATGTGCGACGCGGCGCCGCGCGACCGGCTTCTCCTCGGACCCGACGGCACATTTGGGAGCGTATGGCGCGTATCGCGGGGTCGCGACCGGGATGGGGTGGAGGGGGCGGTCGAGGAGGCTGGAACACATGGGGCTGGTCGTCATGGCAAGGGCATGCCACGATCGCCCCGTTGCTCAGCGGGAGGCGGACATGCCGGGATACGTCGTCGGACTCCTCGCGGCCGTCGCAGTGGCCGTCGTCGTGTTCGCCGTCGTCGTGTTCGCCGTCATCGCGATCCGTACCGAATGGATACTGCCGTGGCTGCGCCGCAGCACGCTGCGGCCACGGCTGTGGGGTTACTCCGCGCTCTTCGGCGGCGCGGGGCTGGGCCTGTGGTGTTTCGCCCACGCCATCCACCGCCCGGCGTTGTTCAGCGCGGCGGCCGTGGGGCTGTTCGTCGTGAGCACGGGGCTGTCGTTCCGCGCGACCCGCCCCGGCCGCGTCCCCCGGTGAGGGCCACGCGCACACTCCTCACAGGGGATCGCCGCACCTCTCCGGGCCTCACCCTGCCGACGAACGCCTCCTGATCTTCGAGCCCAGCCACACCAGCGGGTCGTACTTGCGGTCGACCGCGCGTTCCTTCAGCGGGATCAGCGCGTTGTCCGTGATCTTGATGCCTTCGGGGCAGACCTCGGTGCAGCACTTGGTGATGTTGCAGTAGCCGAGGCCGTGTTCGTCCTGGGCCGTCTTCTTGCGGTCCAGACCGGCCTCCTCCGCCGCGTCCAGCGGATGCATGTCCAGCTCCGCCACCCGCATCAGGAAACGCGGGCCCGCGAACGCCGGTTTGTTCTCCTCGTGGTCACGGACCACATGGCACGTGTCCTGGCACAGGAAGCACTCGATGCACTTGCGGAACTCCTGTGACCGGTCCACGTCCTCCTGCGTCATGCGGTACTCGCCCGGGCCGAGCCCCTCCGGCGGGACGAAGGCCGGGACCTGGCGTGCCTTGGTGTAGTTGAAGCCGACGTCCGTGACGAGGTCGCGGACCACCGGGAAGGCGCGCAGGGGTGTCACCGTGATCGTCTCGTCGCGCTCGAACACCGACATACGGGTCATGCACATCAGCCGGGGGCGGCCGTTGATCTCCGCCGAGCACGACCCGCACTTGCCCGCCTTGCAGTTCCAGCGGACCGCGAGGTCGGGCGCCTGGGTGGCCTGGAGGCGGTGGATGATGTCCAGCACCACCTCGCCGTCGTTGACCTCGACCTTGAAGTCCTCCAGGCCGCCGCCCTGCACATCGCCCCGCCACACCTGGAAGCGGGCCTCGTAGCTGCTCATTCGTACAGCTCCTCTTCGGCGAGGTACTTGACCAGCTCCTCCTTGTCGAACAGGGCGAGCAGGTCGGGGCGGATGGGTTCGGTGGTCTCACGGGTGAGGTCGATCTGGCCGGCGACGGGGTCCGTGGCCGCCAGTCCGCCCGTGGGGTCCGTGAGCCGGCAGAGCAGATTGATACGGCGCCACGCGCGGTCCATCGTCGGATGGTCCTCGCGGGTGTGGCCGCCGCGCGACTCGGTGCGCTCCAGCGCGGCCCGCGCCACGCACTCGCTGACCAGCAGCATGTTCCGCAGGTCCAGGGCGAGGTGCCAGCCCGGGTTGAACTGCCGGTGCCCCTCCACACCCGCCCGGCGGGCCCGTACGCGCAGCTCGGCCAGCTTGTCCAGCGCCTTCTGCATCTCGCCCTCCCGGCGGATGATGCCGACCAGGTCGTTCATGGCCTGCTGGAGTTCCTGGTGGAGGGTGTACGGGTTCTCCGGTGGCCGTCCGGCCTCGTCCTGGCCCGGCACCGGGCCCTCGGCGGAGAAGGGACGCAGTGCCTCGGCGGCTGCCGCGTCGACCTGGGCCTCGTCCACCCGCGGCCGGGCCCCGGCCGCCTCCGCCGCGTGTTCGGCGGCGTGCAGCCCGGCCCGGCGGCCGAAGACCAGCAGGTCGGAGAGGGAATTGCCGCCCAGCCGGTTGGAGCCGTGCATACCGCCGGCCACCTCACCGGCCGCGAACAGCCCGGGCACCCCGCGCGCCGCCGCCGTGTCCGACTCGACCGCGATGCCGCCCATCACATAGTGGCAGGTGGGGCCGACCTCCATCGCCTCGGCGGTGATGTCGACGTCCGCCAGCTCCTTGAACTGGTGGTACATCGAGGGGAGGCGACGGCGGATGACCTCGGCCGGCATACGCGTCGAGACGTCGAGGAAGACACCGCCGTGCGGGGAGCCCCGGCCCGCCTTGACCTCGGCGTTGATGGCCCGGGCCACCTCGTCACGGGGGAGCAGCTCGGGTGGGCGGCGGTTGTGGTCCGGGTCCTCGTACCAGCGGTCGCCCTCCTCCTCGGACTCCGCGTACTTCTCCTTGAAGACGTCCGGGATGTAGTCGAACATGAACCGCTTGCCCTCGGAGTTCCGGAGGACCCCGCCGTCACCGCGCACCGACTCGGTGACGAGGATGCCCTTCACCGACGGCGGCCAGACCATGCCGGTCGGATGGAACTGCACGAACTCCATGTTCAGCAGCGGCGCGCCGGCCAGCAGCGCGAGCGCGTGCCCGTCGCCCGTGTACTCCCACGAGTTCGACGTCACCTTGAAGGACTTGCCGATGCCACCGGTGGCGATGACCACGGCAGGTGCTTCGAGGACGAAGAAGCGCCCGGACTCGCGCTCGTACGCGAAGACACCGGAGACCCGGCCGCCGCCCGCGGCGGAGCCGCTGTCAGACACAGTCAGCACCCGGGTGACCGTGCACTCCTGGAAGACCTTCAGCCGGGACTCGTAGTCCCCGGTCTCCCGGTGGTCCTCCTGCTGCAGCGCCACGACCTTCTGCTGGAGCGTGCGGATCAGCTCCAGCCCCGTACGGTCGCCGACGTGGGCGAGGCGCGGGTACTCGTGGCCGCCGAAGTTGCGCTGGGAGATCCGGCCGTCCTTCGTACGGTCGAAGAGGGCGCCCCAGGTCTCCAGCTCCCACACCCGGTCCGGGGCCTCCTGGGCGTGCAGCTCGGCCATCCGCCACTGGTTGAGGAACTTGCCGCCGCGCATGGTGTCGCGGAAGTGGATCTGCCAGTTGTCGTGCGGATTGGCATTGGCCATGGCGGCGGCGATGCCACCCTCGGCCATCACCGTGTGGGCCTTGCCGAACAGGGACTTGCAGATCACCGCCGTACGGGCGCCCCGCTCGCGCGCCTCGATGGCGGCGCGCAGCCCGGCCCCGCCGGCGCCGACCACGACGACGTCCCACTCCTGCCGTTCGACCACGGACATCGTAAAGCCCCTCTTTTCCGGCTAGAAGATGGTCGGGTCGTCGAAGGCGCCGGACGCGACCAGGTACACGTAGAAGTCGGCGAGCGCCACGCTCACCAACGACGCCCAGGCCAGCTGCATATGGCGGGCGTTGAGCTTCCCGACCCACTGCCACATCCGGTAGCGCACGGGATGCCTGGAGAAGTGCTTGAGCTTGCCGCCGACGATGTGCCGGCACGAGTGGCAGGAGAGCGTGTACGCCCAGATCAGCACGATGTTGACGAGGAACACGAGGGTGCCGACGCCCATGTGGCCCCACTCGTAGTTCTCGTCGCGGAAGGCCAGGACGGTGTCATACGTCAGGATTCCGGCGACGAGGATGGCCGCGTAGAAGAAGTAGCGGTGGATGTTCTGCAGGATCAGCGGGAAGCGGGTCTCGCCGGTGTACTTCTTGTGCGGCTCGGCCACCGCGCAGGCGGGCGGGGAGGCCCAGAAGCCGCGGTAGTACGCCTTGCGGTAGTAGTAGCAGGTCAGGCGGAAGCCGAGCGGGAAGATCAGAATGATGATCGCCGGTGAGATGCCCCACCAGCTGCCGAAGATCTCCCAGTTGGGGCCCGCGTGCATCGGCTCGCAGCGCTCCGCCAGACAGGGCGAGTAGAACGGCGAGACGTACGGGGCCGCGTAATAGTGCGTGTCCGCGAAGGCCCGCCAGGTCGAGTACACGATGAAGGCCAGCAGACCGGCGGCGGTGGCCGCGGGGGCCAGCCACCACCGGTCGGTCCGCAGATGCGGGGCCGCGATCGCGGCGCGCGTGCCGGTGCGCACGCCGCCGCGGCCGGTATGGGGTTGTGTCGCCGGTGGTTCCGTACCAGTGGCCAACGTGGACTCCCGGTCGGGTGCTGTTGCTTCGGTCGTCGGGTTCTCGGGACGCCTCGCGTTCAGGGGGCGTGGCGGTCGCGGGCGCCGAGTCCCTCGTCGTCCGAGTCCGTCCACAGCGAGTCGTCGTACGGGGTGTCGGGGATGGCGACGAGTTCGGGGCGCTTGGGGGAGGGACCGCCGACGGCGGTCTCGCGCAGCAGCGCGACGCTCTCGCGCAGATGGTCGGCGTCGGTGCGGACGCGACGTATGTCGAGCCCGCCGCTGCCGATCTGCTGTTCCAGGCGCCCCACGGACCGGTACAGGTCGTCGAGGCACCGCTGGACCGATGTCAGTTCATCTTGCACGGACATGACTTGCCCTCACTTCCGCGGGTCGTGGACGCCGAGGCGGCAACGTTCATGCGCCTGCGAGTGTTGCGCGTCACACGTTGTGCTGTGAAGGGATGTGCATCGATTGGCGGATTGCAGGCCTCCCGTGCACGCCCATGCACGCTCGGTGTGCGCCGGGGCCGGTACGGCGCGTCGTGCCGGTGCCCGTGTGGCGTGTCGCGCTGGAGCCGGGTGGGGCGCGTTGCGCCGCACGGGTGGCTTTTCGCTCCCCGTCGCCGTGTCGCCGTCGGTCTGTGCCTCCTTTCCTCTTCAGTGTGTGGCCATAGATCTGATCAGCTCCATATGCACCCAAAAGTGATCATAAACCCCGTTCGCCGGTAGTGCGGCCCACCGGAGGTAGAGAGATGTCCCACGACGGCGTCGGACTGCGCGCGGTCATGCGCTCGGTCGCCTTCCTCACCGCGGGTGCGCTCGCGGTGCCCCTGCTCAGCGCCTGCAGCGAGAAGGACCCGGCGGGCAAGCCCGTCGCCGACCAGGACATCGCCCCGGCCGACCGGGACCTGGTCAGGGACGGCGGCACCCTGCGCTGGGCCGTGGACGCCGTACCGGAGACCCTCAACACCTTCCAGGCGGACGCCGACGCCACCACCTCCCGGGTCGCCGGTGCGGTGCTGCCGTCGATGTACCGCCTCGACGCCAGCGGGCGCCCCCGGCTCAACCCGGACTACCTCGAGTCCGCGAAGATCGTCGAGCGCGAGCCCAAGCAGGTCGTCCTCTACAAGCTCAGCCAGCAGGCCGTCTGGAGCGACGGCCGGGAGATCGGCGCCGCCGACTTCGCCGCGCAGTGGCGGGCCCTGTCCGGCAAGGACTCCGCGTACTGGACGGCCCGGAACGCGGGCTACGAACGCATCGAGAAAGTCGAACGCGGCAGCAACGACCTGGAGGTCCGGGTCACCTTCGCCCGCCCCTACACCGACTGGAAGTCGCTGTTCTCGCCGCTGTACCCGAAGCAGGTGACGGGCACCCCCGACTCCTTCAACGACGGCGCCCGCAGGAAGCTCAAGGTCACCGCCGGGCCCTTCGCGCTGAAGAAGGTCGACCGCAAGGGCGGCGAGATCACCCTCACCCGCAACCCCCGCTGGTGGGGCCGTCCCGCGAAGCTCTCGGAGCTGGTGCTGCGCGCCGTACCGCGCGACGAGCGGGTCGAGGCGCTCGTCGACGACAAGGTCGACGTCGCGGAGGTCGACGCGGCGCAGGCCAAGCGGATCATGCGGGCGGGGGGTGACAGAGGGCGTGCCGGTGCCGGTGCCGGAGCCGGGACTGATGTCCGTGCCGGGGCCGACTCGGGTGCGGGTGCCGGTGCTCCTGGGCCGCTCGCGTACGGCTCCGACGGTGAGCGGCTCAGCCCCGCCGATTCCCTGCGGTCGTGGGCGATCGCGCACGGTTCGGACGAGAAGGCCGCGGACGACGAGATCAGCGCGCGGAAGAAGCGGCGCAAGGCGATCGCCGAGTACACGGCTCAGCAGTCCGCCCTGCGGGACTTCACGGTCCGCCGGTCCCTCGAACCCGCCTTCACCCAGCTCGCCCTCAACGGCTCCGACGGCCCCCTCGCCGACGAACGCGTCCGCCGCGCGGTGGCCCGCGCCCTCGACCGCAAGGAACTCGCCGCCCTCGTCCTGAAGCCCCTGGGCCTGCCCGCCGTCCCCGTCGGCAACCACCTCGCCCTCGCCGGCCAGGCCGCGTACGCCGACAACAGCGGCGCCCTCGGCGACGAGGACACCAAGGAGGCGCGGGCCCTGCTCGCCGACGCCGGATGGGAGCGCGGCGGACCGCTCAAGAAGGAGAAGAAGGCGGCTGGGTCGGAGGGGGAGAAGAACAAGGACGACAAGGACGACAAGGACGACAAGGACGACAAGGGGGCAAAGGGAGGCAAGGAGGCGAAGGGGAAGCGTGACTCCGAGTCCCCCGAGGACGACGGCACGTACATCGTCGGCGAGGACAACAAGCCGTACGACACACACGACACCACCTACGGCGACGAGGCCAAGCACCTGGCCCAGGACGGCAGGCGGTACGCGCCCGGGGGCTCTCCGGGGGCGTACGCGCCGGAGGGGACGCGGGTGCCCGCCGATGCCGCGCGCGGGCCGCTGGTCAAGAACGGCAAGCCGCTGACGCTCCGCTTCGTGCTGCCGTCCGGCCCCGGCACGGAGTCGCTGCGGACCGTCGGGAAACGCATCGCCGCCATGCTGGAGCGGATCGGGATCCACGCGAAGATCTCCAAGGTCGCCGACGAGAGCTACTTCAAGGACCACATCGCCAACGGGCAGTACGACCTCGCCCTCTACTCCTGGCCCACCTCCGCGTACCCGGCCACCGACGCCCGGCCGATCTACGCGAAGCCGGTGCCGGCGGCGGACGGCTCGCTGATCGTCGAGCAGAACTACACCCGGGTCGGCACGGACCAGGTGGACCAGCTCTTCGACCAGGCGGTCTCCACTCTCGACGAGTCCGAGACCCGCTCCCTGATCCGCAAGGCCGACGCCCGCATCTGGGCCGCCGCCGGCTCCATCCCCCTCTACCAACGCCCCCAGCTCATCGCCACCCGCACCAACCTCGCCAACACCGGCGCCTTCGGCTTCCAGACACCGGTGTACGAGGACATGGGCTTCCTGCGGAAGCCCGGACGACACGCACCGAACCGCCCCCGGCCGTAGGCGGTGGCAGGTTCCCCGCGCCCCGTGAGGGGCGCGGGGCAGTGTGGGACATGCGGCTCCGCCGCGATGGGGGTCCCTCCCGCTCGAGCGAAGTCGAGAGTGGGGGAGCGACCAGCCCACGAGCAGCCGCACCCGCCCACGCACAGGCACCCGGCAGACGAGTCCGCGCCGCCCAGGACCAGCCGCACCCGCCCACGCACAGGCACAGGCACCCGGCAGACGAGTCCGCGCCGCCCAGGACCAGCCGCACCCGCCCACAGCACTGCCGAGTACCTCACAATCCCGGCCCCCGCGAGCCTCCCGGCCGAGCCCAGCGGCAGCGGCCCCGTACCATGGGGTGAGGCCGTGGCGTGTCCAGCCCGGCAGGGCCCGCGTAACACAGACGTACGCAGCAGGGCCGTCCTCACACTCCGGGAGAACGCCGCAATATGGCTGTGACCACACGTCACGACATCCGCAATGTCGCCATCGTCGCCCACGTCGACCACGGCAAGACGACCATCGTCGACGGCATGCTGAAGCAGGCCGGTGCCTTCGCCGCCCACCAGCTCGACTCCGTCGACGACCGCATGATGGACTCGAACGACCTGGAGCGTGAGAAGGGCATCACGATCCTCGCCAAGAACACGGCGGTGAAGTACCACCCGAAGGACGGCGGGGACCCGATCACGATCAACATCATCGACACCCCCGGCCACGCCGACTTCGGTGGCGAGGTCGAGCGCGGTCTGTCGATGGTGGACGGCGTCGTGCTGCTCGTCGACGCCTCCGAGGGCCCGTTGCCGCAGACCCGCTTCGTGCTGCGCAAGGCGCTCCAGGCCCGGCTGCCCGTCATCCTGTGCATCAACAAGACGGACCGCCCGGACGCCCGGATCGACGAGGTCGTCAACGAGACGTACGACCTGTTCCTCGACCTGGACGCCGACGAGGACCAGATCGAGTTCCCCATCGTCTACGCGTGTGGCAGGGACGGCGTCGCCTCGCTCACCAAGCCCGAGAACGGCACGGTCCCGTCCGACTCCACCAGCCTGGAGCCGTTCTTCTCGACCATCCTGGAGCACATCCCGGCGCCGACGTACGACGAGACCGCCCCGCTCCAGGCGCACGTCACCAACCTGGACGCCGACAACTTCCTCGGCCGTATCGCGCTGCTGCGCGTGCAGCAGGGCGAGCTGAAGAAGGGGCAGACCGTCGCCTGGATGAAGCGCGACGGGTCCGTCAGCAATGTGCGCATCTCCGAGCTGATGATGACCGAGGCGCTCACGCGCAAGCCCGCCGAGAAGGCCGGGCCCGGTGACATCTGCGCCGTCGCCGGTATCCCGGACATCATGATCGGCGAGACGCTCGCCGACCCGGAGAACCCGGTCGCGCTCCCGCTCATCACGGTGGACGAGCCGGCGATCTCCATGACCATCGGCACCAACACCTCCCCGCTGGTCGGCCGCGGCGGCACCGGCAAGGGCGCCGACGCGAAGGCGGCGGTCAAGGACCGCAAGGTGACCGCCCGTCAGGTGAAGGACCGGCTCGACCGTGAGCTGATCGGTAACGTCAGCCTCCGCGTCCTCGAAACCGACCGCCCCGACGCCTGGGAGGTCCAGGGCCGCGGTGAACTGGCCCTCGCCATCCTCGTCGAGACCATGCGCCGCGAGGGCTTCGAGCTGACCATCGGCAAGCCGCAGGTGGTCACCAAGGAGGTCGACGGCAAGGTCTACGAGCCGGTCGAGCGCATGACGATCGACGTGCCCGAGGAGCACATGGGTGCCGTCACGCAGTTGATGGGTGTGCGCAAGGGGCGGATGGACAACATGTCCAACCACGGCTCGGGTTGGGTCCGTATGGAGTTCGTCGTGCCCTCGCGCGGTCTCATCGGCTTCCGTACGGAGTTCCTGACCCAGACCCGGGGCACGGGCATCGGGCACTCCATCCACGAGGGCTTCGAGCCCTGGTTCGGCACGCTCCAGACCCGTAACAACGGCTCGCTCGTCGCCGACCGCGCCGGTGCCGTCACCGCGTTCGCGATGACGAACCTTCAGGAGCGCGGTGTGCTCTTCGTGGAGCCGGGCACCGAGGTGTACGAGGGCATGATCGTCGGTGAGAACTCCCGCTCCGACGACATGGACGTCAACATCACCAAGGAGAAGAAGCTGACGAACATGCGGTCCTCGACCGCTGACGTCGCCGAGTCCATCGTCCCGCCGCGCAAGCTGTCGCTGGAGCAGTCCCTGGAGTTCTGCCGCGACGACGAGTGCGTCGAGGTGACCCCCGAGGCCGTACGCATCCGCAAGGTGAACCTGGACGCCCGTGAGCGCGCCCGCGCCGCCAGCCGCGCCAAGCACGGCTGATCCGCGCTGGTCTGACGCTTCGACAACCGCCTTCCGGGAAGCCCCGGTCCCCCGCCGTACGGGGGGACCGGGTTTCCGGCGTGCCCGCATCGGGTACACATTGTGTCCCCATGTGGGGGAGTTCGATCCAGCGGCCCGAACTGTTCGCTTCGCTGTCTGCGTGCTGTGAAGCGCTGTTCGGATATCGGTGATCCGGCGATCAAGTTTCGGACATGTAAACAAAAATCCCTGCTTAAATGTCCGTTTCGCGAAGTCTATGGTTCACCTGTCAAGCGCGCTTAGGTGTCAATCTTTGCAATTTTTGCTCAAAATATGGACGGTAGGGAGATCCCTATGTCTTCCGCCCTTGACGCGCGTTGACCGCCTTGGCGAAAGTTCCCCCAAACCACAGAACCCGCCGGTATCTGTGCTGCGCTCAACTCTCCAACCCCCCGGGGGAAGAACAGACATGACAAGTCCAACCAAGGCCGAGGGCTCCGGGTCCGCGGTCGCCTTGGACCCCGAGCTCGAGGCGACCCCCGAGGGCGCCAAGGGTGAGAAGAAGCTTGAGGGCCGTTCCCCCGGGCAGTTGATGTGGCAAAGGTTCAAGCGTGACCGTACTGGAGTTGTCTCCGCGTGCGTAGTGCTTTTCTTCTTCGTGGTCGCCGCGCTCGCGCCGGTCATCTCGAAGCTGTACGGCAAGGACCCGTACACGCTGTACGCGCAGGAGCCCGACTACCCGTTCCTGCTCGACGACTTCGCGATGCCCACCGGCTCCTTCGGCGGCATGTCCGGTGACTTCTGGTTCGGTGTCGAGCCCAAGCTGGGGCGCGATGTGTTCACCATGCTGCTGTACGGCATGCGGACCTCGCTCTACATGGCGGTGATCGTCACCCTGGCCAGCGTCATCACCGGCGTCCTCGTCGGCATGGTCGGCGGCTACTTCGGCGGTCGTGTCGACTACTGGGTGGGCCGGATCACCGACTTCTTCCTCGGCTTCCCGCAGCAGCTGTTCTTCATCGCCTTCATGCCCGTCGTCACCGCGCTGTTCGTCGACCCGCGCGACGAGACGCCGACCTATCTGCGGGCCGTGGCCATCATCCTCGTGATGTGGTTCCTCGGCTGGATGGGCCTGGCCCGTCTGGTCCGCAGCTCGGTGCTCTCGCTGCGCGAGCGCGAGTTCGTGGAGGCGGCCAAGGTGTCCGGGGCCTCGCCCTGGCGCATCGTGCGCAAGGAGATCCTGCCGAACATCGTCACCCCGATCCTGGTGCAGGGCACGTACATCCTGCCCAGCACGATCCTCTCCATCGCCTTCCTCTCCTTCGTCGGTGTCGGCTTCGTCGAGCCCACCCCCGACTGGGGCCGCATGTTCGCCATCGGCGCCGACGTCTACGAGCAGGACCCGATGTTCATGTTCTTCCCGGGCGTGGCGATGGTGATCTTCGTGCTCTGCTTCAACCTTCTCGGCGACTCCGTCCGGGACGCATTCGACCCCAAGACCGGACGGTAATCGTCCATTGGTGGGTGGGGGGACTGCCACCCCCGATCCGGGCTCACCCGGGCCGTCAGGCAGTACTCGTGGACAACTATCGACAGGTAGGTGCATTGGCATCATGAAGCCCATCAGAAACCGCACCACGCGCGCCGTGGCCGTCGCCCTCGTGGCCGGCTCGCTGGCGCTCGCCGGCTGCGCGGACAACGGCAAGAGCAACACCAAGGACACTTCCAAGTCCAAGAAAGACGCCGCCGAGCAGTCGAAGCCTGTCGCCTACGGTGACGCCGCGGCGTCCACCGGCCCGGCCAAGGAGATCAAGGGCGCCAAGTCCGGCGGCGTCATCAACGTCTACGCGCAGTCGGACATGACCCACATGGACCCGGGTCAGATCTACGTCTCCGACGCCGGCCAGCTCGCCAACCTGCTGCACCGCGGTCTGACGAACTACCAGGAGGACGACAAGGGCAACCTGACGGTCGTCGGTGACATCGCCACCGACTCCGGCAAGTCCTCCGACGGCGGCAAGACCTGGACGTACACGCTCAAGGACGGCATCAAGGACGAGGACGGCAACGCCATCACCTCGGCCGACGTCCGCCACACCATCGAGCGCCAGTACGCCAAGTTCATCTTCGACGGCCCGACCTACATCCAGAGCTGGCTGTCGGGCTCCGACTACCGCAAGGCGCTGCCGGACGGTCCGTTCAAGGGCAAGCACCTGCCGGACTCCGTCCTGGAGACCCCGGACGACAAGACGGTCGTCTTCCACTTCGACCAGCCGCGCCCGGACCTCCCGCAGGCCCTGGCCATGGCCGGCTACGCCATCGTGCCCGAGAAGCAGGACACGAAGGAGAAGTACGACAAGGCCCCGGCCGCCCTCGGCCCGTACAAGATCTCCGAGTACAAGCCGGGCAAGTCGCTGACCCTGGTCAAGAACGACCAGTGGGACCCGAAGACGGACTCGGTGCGTCACCAGTACGTCGACGGTTACAACTTCACCACCACCATCGACCAGGCCAGCCAGACCAAGCGTCTGATCGCCGACCAGGGCGAGGCCAAGAACGCCATCCAGTTCACGGACTCCGTGGACCCGGCGCAGATGTCGACGGTCATCGGCAACCCCGCGACGAGGAAGCGCACGATCCAGGGCTACCAGCCCTACGTGTGGCAGATGACCTTCAACCTCGACAGCGCCAACATGAAGGACAAGAAGGTCCGCGACGCGATCACCTACGCGATCCCGTCCCAGGCCATGGTCCAGGCCGACGGCGGTCGCTACGGCGGTGAGGTCGCCGGCGGTCTGATGGCGCCGACCCTGCCGGGCTACGACCCGTCCTACGACCCGTTCGGCAAGACCAAGAAGCCCAACGGTGACCTGGACAAGGCCAAGGAGCTGCTGAAGGAGGCGGGTGTCAAGAAGGGCACCAAGCTCACCTACGCCTACTCCAACACCCCGCGCGGCCAGGCCCAGATGGTGATCATCAAGGACACGCTGGGCAAGCTCGGCTACGACGTCCAGGCCAAGGAGATCGACCGGGCCAGCTTCTACGAGCAGGTCGGCAAGCTGGACAACCCGTACGACCTCTACATGACCGGCTGGGGCCAGGACTGGTCCTCCCCGTCCACGGTCATCACCCCGGTCTACGACGGCACGCTCGTCGCCGACGGTGGCTCGAACTACTCGCACATCAAGGACGACAAGGTCGACGTCCTCATCAAGAAGGCGCTGACCGAGCAGCCCGAGGCCGCGGCCAAGACGTGGGAAGAGGCTCACCACCGCATCGTGGAGGAGATCAACCCGGCCGCCCCGGTCTACTACTCGAAGCAGATCCAGCTCTTCGGATCGAACATCGGTGGTGCCCGGTACAGCACGGAGTCGAGCTACATCGACATCAACGACCTGTTCCTGAAGCAGCCGTAATCCGTCAGCCCGGCTGATCCGCGGGGGTGTGCGCCAGGCGGAGCGCACCCCCGCGGTCGGTACCACCCCCTCCGACCGCCGAGTTCCGAAGAGAGCATCCACCCGCCATGCTTCAGTTCCTCATCCGCAGGCTGATCGGCGCCGTCGTCATCATGTTCCTGATCGGCGCCTTCACGTTCTTCCTCTTCTATACGATCCCCCAAGACTTCGCGCAGCTGTCCTGCGGCAAGAACTGCTCCCCCGAGAACATCGCGGTCATCAGAGAGAACCTCGGTCTCGACAAGCCCATCACCACGCAGTTCTGGCAGTTCATGTCCGGCATCGTCGTCGGCCGCGACTTCGCGGTGGGGCACTGCTCCGCGCCGTGCCTGGGTGTGTCGTTCCAGAGCGGCGAGTTCGTCTGGGACTCCATCGTCGACCGCTTCCCGCTCACCCTGTCGCTGACCATCGGCGGCCTGATCATCTTCCTGATCCTGGGCCTCGGCTCCGGTCTGCTCGCCGCCTGGAAGCGCGGCACCCCGGTCGACAAGGCCGTCAGCGGCGCCTCGATGGTGCTCAGCTCGTTCCAGATCTACTTCCTCGGCCCGATCGTCCTCGGCATCTTCGTCTACAGCACCGGCTGGATGGAGAGCCCCAAGTACGTGCCGTTCACCGAGGACCCGGCGGGCTGGTTCATGGGCCTGCTGATCCCCTGGGCCGTGATGGCGACCATCTTCACCGCGCAGTACACGCGTATGGCCCGCTCGACCATGATCGAGCAGCTCTCGGAGGAACACGTCCGCACCGCCCGGGCGAAGGGCATGCCTCAGCGGTACGTATTCTTCCGTTATGCCTGGCGTGGTTCGCTGATTCCGATCGTCACCATCATCGGCATGGACCTGAGCGCGCTCCTGTCCGGCGCGGTGGTCACGGAGTTCACCTTCGACCTGGCCGGCATCGGGCGTCTCGCGGTCGAGTCCTCGACCGACAAGGACATCCCGCTGACGATGGGCGTGATGCTGTTCGGCGCCTTCTTCATCCTGATGCTGAACATCATCGTGGACATCGCCTACGCCTACATCGACCCGCGCGTGCGCCTCAGCTAGGAGAAATACCGTGACCACTCTGACCAAGACCGAAGGCGAGAAGGCCCCGACCGGGCCGGAGGCCTTCCTCTCGGTCCGCGACCTGCGGGTGCGGTTCTCCACCGAGGACGGCATTGTCAAGGCCGTCGACGGGCTCTCCTTCGACGTCGAGCGCGGCAGGACGCTGGGCATCGTGGGCGAGTCGGGCTCCGGCAAGTCCGTGACCAACCTGACGATCCTCGGTCTGCACAACCCCAAGACCACCACGGTCGAGGGCGAGATCGTCTTCGACGGGCAGGAGCTCGTCACCGCCAAGGAGAAGGAGCTGGAGCAGCTCCGCGGCAACAAGGTCGCGATGATCTTCCAGGACCCGCTGACGGCGCTCTCGCCGTACTACACGGTGGGCCGGCAGATCGCCGAGCCGTTCATGAAGCACACCGGCGCCTCCAAGAAGGAGGCCCGGCAGCGGGCCATCGAGATGCTGACCAAGGTCGGCATCCCGCAGCCCCAGACGCGCGTGGACGACTACCCGCACCAGTTCTCCGGCGGTATGCGCCAGCGCGCCATGATCGCCATGGCCCTGGTCTGCGACCCCGACCTGCTGATCGCCGACGAGCCGACGACCGCCCTCGACGTGACCGTCCAGGCGCAGATCCTCGACCTGCTCAAGGACCTCCAGCAGGAGTTCGGCTCCGCGATCATCTTCATCACCCACGACCTCGGCGTGATCTCCGACATGGCCGACGACCTGCTGGTGATGTACTCCGGCCGGGCCGTGGAGCGCGGCAGCGTCCGCGAGGTGCTGCGCGACCCCAAGCACCCCTACACCTGGGGTCTGCTCAGCTCGATGCCCCGCCTCGGCGGCGACACCAGCCAGGCGCTCACGCCGATCCCCGGCTCCCCGCCCAGCCTGCTCAACCCGCCCTCCGGCTGCCCGTTCCACCCGCGCTGCGCCTTCACAGGCGAGGTCTCGGGCAACCGGTGCAGCACCGAGCGACCGCCGCTCGGCGCGGGTCGGGCCTCCGCCTGCCATCTGTCGGCGGAGCAGAAGCAGACCATCTTCATCGACAAGATCCAGCCGCGGCTGCGCTAGGGAGAACCGAGACATGAGCGACAACCTCACCCTCCCCGAGCAGCAGGACGCCAAAGACGCCTCGGCCGAAACGCTCCTCAAGGTCGAGGGCCTGACGAAACACTTCCCCATCTACGGCGGCTTCCCGATCAAGCGCAAGGTCGGTGCCGTGCAGGCGGTCGACGGCATCGACCTGACCGTCGGCGTCGGCGAGAGCGTCGGCCTGGTCGGCGAGTCCGGTTGCGGCAAGTCCACCACCGGGCGGCTGATCACGCGTCTGCTGGAGCCCACCGGCGGCAGGATCACCTACAAGGACCAGGACATCACCCACGCCTCGCGCAAGCAGCTGGCGCCGGTGCGGTCCGAGATCCAGATGATCTTCCAGGACCCGTACTCCTCCCTCAACCCGCGGCAGACGGTCGGCACGATCATCAAGTCGCCGATGGAGGTCAACGGGATCAACCCCGAGGGCGGGCGGGAGAAGAAGGTCCGCGAGCTGCTGGAGCTGGTCGGCCTCAACCCCGAGCACTACAACCGTTTCCCGCACGAGTTCTCCGGCGGTCAGCGTCAGCGCATCGGGGTCGCCCGCGCGCTCGCCCTGAACCCGAAGCTGATCGTGGCGGACGAGCCGGTGTCGGCGCTCGACGTGTCGATCCAGGCGCAGGTCGTCAACCTGCTCCAGAAGGTCCAGGACGAGCTGGGCATCGCCTTCCTCTTCATCGCCCACGACCTCGCCATCGTCCGGCACTTCTCCAAGCGCGTCGCGGTCATGTACCTCGGCAAGGTCGTCGAGGTCGGCGACCGGGAGTCGATCTACACCCGGCCCCGCCACCCCTACACCCACGCCCTCCTGTCCGCCGTCCCCGAGGTGACGCTGGCCGACGAGGTCGACGACAAGGAGCGCATCCGGCTCTCCGGCGACGTCCCCTCGCCGATCTCGCCGCCCTCCGGCTGCCGCTTCCGCACCCGCTGCTGGAAGGCGCAGGACAAGTGCGCCACCGAGGAGCCGCCGCTGCTCCAGCTCTCCGGCAACCACGACGGCCATCTGACGGCCTGCCACTTCCCGGAGGACCCGACGACCGAGGCCCGGGTCGAGGACGTAGTCCTCGACCCGGCGCTCAAGGCGCTGGAGGACAGCGCGGCGGACGAGTCCGGGGCGAAGGTCACCAAGGACTGACCGTTCGTGCTCTCGCTCGACGCGGGGCCTGCCGTACGACAGTGACATCGCTGGCGCGCGGCGGGCCCTGTAGCGTTTTCAGCGACTCCGGGGACCGGCGACGTGTCCTCGGGCGCCGACGATCTGATGCGGGGGCGACGGGTGGCAGACGACGGGGCGATGGCAGCCGCCGTGCTGTTCGACGTGGACGGGGTGCTCATCGACACCGCCGACGCGCACGGGAGGGTGTGGCGGGCCTGGGCGCGGGCTCGGGGGCTGGACCCCGAGGCGGTGTGGCTGGCCACGCAGGGGAGGCGGCGGGCCGACATCCTGCGGCTGGTGGCGCCCGGGCGTGACCCCGTCGAGGAACACCGGGCGCTGGACCGGCTGATGGCGGCGGAGGAACCCGGGTTCCGGGCCTTCCCCGGAGCCGCCGGGCTGCTGCGCGCGCTGCCGGCGGGGCGGTGGGCCGTCGTCACCTCCAGCCGTGCCGAGCCGACCGCGGCCCGGCTCGCCCGTACGGGGCTGGTCGTGCCGGAGGTACGGGTGTGCGCCGAGGATGTGTCCGAGGGGAAGCCGTCCCCCGAGGGGTACCTCACCGCCGCGGCCCGACTGGGCGTCGACCCGGCCCGCTGCCTGGTGGTCGAGGACGCGCCGGCGGGCGTGGCGGCGGGGCTCGCGGCCGGATGCGTGGTGTACGCGGTGGCGTCCACGCATCGCGCCGAGGAACTCGGGGACGCGCATGCGTGTTTCGGGTCCCTGGAGGAGGCGGCGGGGGCCGTACTGGGGGCGATGGCCGGGGGCGGGGGCGGGGGCGGGGGCGAGGGGGCGTGGACGGGGGCGTAGGCGCAGGGGCGTCGACGGGGACGGGGACGGGGACGGAACCGTGGGTGGAGATGTGGGCGTGGTGGGAGGGGGAGGGGTGGGGACGTGAGGCGGGGTGCACCCGCGCATGTGAGCCGTGCCTCCGAGAAACGTTCTGTCTCGTCGTACGCCCGTCATGAGGAGTGACCTCGACATGCCCGAGCCGGATGACCTGCGCAGCCACGATCTCTCCCTGCTCGCCGGGCCCTCCGCCCAGGACCTGGACTCCGCCGAGGGCATCCTCGGCCTGCTGACCGGCTGGGCGGCGGAACGACTGCGGCTGGCGCGCGAGGCCGCCGAGCCGGACCCCGAACTGGTCGCCCGCTGGGCCACGGAGAGCCAGAGGTACGCCGAACTGCTGCGCGGGGTGCGGAAGATGAGCCCCGAGGAACTGCGACGCGTGGTGGAGGAGCACGGCCCGGCGGCCCGACGGGCCGTGGAGGAGGGACGATGACGGGGGAGAGAGCCGCGGGGGCACAGCCGGGGCAGGAACCTTCCCGACCTGGACGACAGCCTCCGGGGCCCCAGCCGGGGTCTGCGGGATCGGGGGTGCAGGCTTCGGGGTCTCAGCCGGGGTCTGCGGGATCGGGGGTGCAGGCTTCGGGGCCCCAGCCGGGGTCTGCGGGATCGGGGGTGCAGGCTTCGGGGTCCCAGCCGGGGCCTGCGGGGTCGGGGCCGCAGGCTTCGGGGTCTCAGCCGGGGCCTCCGGGATCGGGGCCGCAGGCTCCAGGGCCCCAGCCGCAGGCTTCGGAGTCCCGGTCGCAGGCCTCGGAACCCCGTTCGTCGGTGCCGGAGTTGGATCCCTTGCGGCACGCTCTCTCGCCCGAGCGGCATGACCAGGTGTATCGGGAGGTCATCGCGCCGGCCGTGCTGGTCGGTGAGGAGTCCGCGCGGCCCAGGGTGATCGTGCTCGGTGGGCAGCCGGGGTCGGGCAAGTCCAGTGTCGCCCGTGCGCTGCTCGGCGACCGGGAGGTCGTGAAGATCTCCAGCGACGGCATCCGTGAACTGCACCCCAAGTGGACCGAGTTGCTGCGCGCCGACGACACCACGGCCGGCTTCTACACCCATCACGACGCCCGGGCCTGGGTGGAGACCGCGATCGGCGAGGCCATCGACCGGCGGCTCGACGTGCTGTTCGACACCGCGCAGGACGACCCCGAGCGCACCCGGCGGCTGCTGAACCAGTTCCGCGAGGCCGGGTACGAGGTCGACGTGGTGTTCGTCGCCGGCGGTTCCGCGCTGAGCCGGCTCGGAGTCCTGGAGCGGTACCACACCGACCGGTTGGCCCAGGGCGGCGCTCGTTTCGTGGAGGACCCCGACCGCTCGTTCCCCGGCGTCATCGCCAGCGCGCAGGTCATCGACGCGGAGCGGCTCGCGGACTCGGTGACCGTCTACCGCCGCGACGGCACCGCCCTCCACCACAACACCCTCGGCCCCGACGGCGACTGGACCCGCCCCACCGGCACGGACGGCGCCCTGCTCGCGGAACGCGAACGCCCCTGGACGCAGGCCGAGTCGGAGTGGTTCGCCGATACCGCCGAGAAGCTCGCCAAGGTCAAGCCGGAGGAGCTGGGCGAGCCGATCCAACCTCGCTGGCGAGAGCTGGTCTCCGACGCGATCGCCGCCGCCCAGCCGTACGCCCACCCGTCGGTGTCCGACCGCCTGACGGCGCTGCGCACGAGCCTCCGGACGGCACCGAGCGCGCCGGAGGCCACCTCGGCCGCACCCGCCATTCCCGGCGCGGCGCCCACGGGACCCACCGCTCCCGGCGCCTCCCCGGCCGCACCCACCACCCCCGGTATCTCCTCGGCGGCCACGCTGCGGTCACGGGGCGTGTCTCCGAACACCGCACCGGGGGTGCCCAGGACGCCGGGAGCACCGGGGACACCGGGCACCTCCCAGTCCCCCAACCGCCCTCCCACCACCCCGCCGCCCCACAACAACCCGGGCCCCAACCGGAGCCGCTGAGCCCCTGCCTGAGCGTGATATGGCCCGATATCGTCCGATAGTGGATCGGCACCCCGGCGCTGGAGGAATGCGCGCCGAGATCATCCTCGCCGACGAACCGGTCTCCGCGCTCGGCGTCTCCGCCCAGGTCCAGGTGATCAACCTGATGGAGCGGCTCCAGGGGGAGTTCGGGCTGTCGTAGGTGTTCATCGCGCACGACCTGTCGATCGTGCGGCACGTCTCCGATGGGGTCGGGGTGATGTACCTCGGGCGGATCGTCGAGATCGGCCGCGACGCCGAGATCCACCCCCAGGAGAGGTGCGCGTCGGAGACGCCGATGCCGGCGGTGCCCGCGGAGTTCCCGCACACCACCGGGCCGGCGGCCCATGACACCGCCTGCCATTTCGCGCAGGCCGTACCCATGAGGCGCTCCGCGCCGGGGCGGGTCGTACCGCCGGAGGAGCCCGGCCGGTAATCCGGCGAGGACCCCGGACGATCGCGGCGACGAGGGACGATAATCGCATAAATGGGCCCCAACCGCGTTAACACGCAGGCAACTTGGCTGACCTCGTTCCGATATACGGACGCGCGAACCTAAAACGCGTACGGCCGTGCGGGTGCCGTAGACGGGCCGGGGCGCGCCATGTCTCCCCGGCCCGTCGCCGTGCCTACTGCGGCCCCAGCGAGCGCTTCAGGAAGTCCACCTGAAGCAGCAGCAGGTTCTCCGCGACCTGCTCCTGCGGGGTCATGTGCGTGACCCCGGAGAGTGGCAGCACCTCGTGCGGGCGTCCGGCTGCCAGGAGGGCGGAGGACAGGAGCAGGGCGTGGGCGAAGACCACGTTGTCGTCGGCGGTGCCGTGCACGATCATCAGCGGGCGGTGCGGTTCGGCGGGCGCGGACAGCCCCGCGTCGGTCACCAGCGAACTCTTGGCGTACGTCTTTGGGGTCGCCGTCGGATCGCCCAGGTACCGCTCCGTGTAGTGCGTGTCGTACAGCCGCCAGTCGGTGACGGGGGCGCCCGCGATGCCGGCGTGGAAGACGTCCGGGCGGCGCAGTACGGCCAGGGCCGCCAGATAGCCGCCGTACGACCAGCCGCGGATCGCCACCCGGGACAGATCGAGCGGGTGCGACTTCGCGAGGTCGTGCAGGGCGTCGATCTGGTCGTCGAGGGAGAGGGTGAAGTCGTTGTGGACGGCCTTCTCCCAGGCGGGGGAGCGGCCGGGGGTGCCGCGTCCGTCGGCGACCACCACCGCGAAACCCTGGTCGGCGAACCACTGCGACGTGAGGTGTGGGTTGTGCGCGGCCAGTACCCGGGGGCCGTGCGGACCGCCGTAGGGGTCCATGAGGACCGGCAGGGGAGTGTCGCCGTCGTAGTCCGTAGGCATAAGCAGGGCGCACGGTACGCGGCGTGCGCCCCCCTGTGTGAGCCGCACGCGCGGGGAGAAACCGGGATCTTCCGCACAAGACGCCACCGTCGCCACACGCGTGCCGTCCCGCAGCACCTGCACTCGGGCCCCCGGCTTGTCCGGAACGGCGGAGACGAGTACGGTCACGCCCCCGGCACGCACCGCCGAGTGCACGCCGGGTTCCCGTGACACACGCTCCACGCCCAGCTCGTTCACACGGTAGACGTGCACCTCGCCGATCTCCGGCTCGCCGGCCGCCTCGCCCGCCGAGGCCGAGATCAGCACGTCGTCGTCCGAGATGTCCAGCACCGCGCGGACATGCAACTGCGGCCCGGTCAGCGGGCGTTCGCCGACCGCCAGCACCCGCGCGCCGCCCTCGTCCGCGACACGCACGAGCTGCCCCGACGGACTCCATGACGGCACCCCGGGGAAAAGTTCAAGCCAATGTGGATCTTCGTCGGCGTGCACCATCCGGGTCGACCCGGTGTCGGGGTCCACGGCCAGGAACAGCTGGCTGCGCTGGTCCCGCGCCTGCACCAGGATCAGCGGCGCACCCGCCGCTGACCAGTGCACATGCGCCAGATATGGATAGCGCGCCCGGTCCCACACGACCTCCGTACGGGTTCCGGAGAGGTCGGTCACGAACAGTCGGACGTCCGCGTTGGCGGTGCCGGCCGCCGGATACGCCACCCGCTGCGGTTCCCTTTCCGGCTGCGCGGGGTCCGAGATCCACCATCGGCGCACCGGCGTGTCGTCCACGCGCGACACGAGCAGCCGGTCCGACTCGGGCGACCACCAGAAGCCCCGCGAGCGGCCCATCTCCTCGGCCGCGATGAACTCCGCCAGGCCATGCGTGACGTTCTCCGTGCCCTCCTCGGTGAGGGCCAGATCGTTGCCGCCCTCCGCCTCCACGACCCGCAGACCGCCCCGGGCGACGTAGGCGACGTACCGGCCGTCGGGGGAGGGTCGGGGGTCGATCACCGGTCCGGGGACGTCGAGTTCACGGGCCGTCCCGGCCCGCAGCTCGGCCACGAAAAGCCGCCCTGACAAGGCGAAAGAGGCCAACTCCACGGCTGTGTCGGTGGCGTAGCCGACGATCCCGGCGCCGCCCTCACGGCTGCGTTCGCGGCGCGCCCGCTCCTCGGCCGACAGCTCCTCCGCGGAGCCGCCGAGCAGCGCGCCGGGGTCGGCGGCGACCCTTCCCCAGCCTTCGGCCGGGGGGACCCCCGTCTCGCTCCGCTCGCCCTCCGGAACGTCCAGCACCCACAGTTTGTTGGCCCGGTCGGTGCCGGACGAGGAGCGCAGGAACACCACTCGGGAACCGTCGGGAGCGACGGAGAACGCACGCGGCGCGCCGAGACTGAAACGCTGTGTCCGGGCGTGCCGACGGGGAAAGGACTCGGGCTCGGTCGTCATCCCTCGACCATATTGGCCATGCGCCCCCTTGTGCGGCCGTGCGCCGATCGATGCGCGCGTTTGGATAGTTATGATCACTACCGCTGAGTGGGTATGAACCTGCTGGCCGCTGTATCGATTTACAACTGCGTCACCCTCGTCATGGATTGACAACTGCTTCGCTCCCCAGGTCCCAGGGAACTTATTGGAGGTGAGCCGCCGTGGCACTCTCGATTTCGGCGGTGGTGCTGCTGGCGATCATCGTCTTCATCCTGATCAAGAAGTCAGGGCTGAAGGCACCACACGCGATCATCTGTATCCTGCTCGGCTTCTACCTCGCCTCCTCGACCATCGCGCCGACGATCAGCGAGCTGACGACCAACATCGCGGGCATGATCGGCAGTATCAAGTTCTGACACCTCCGCCCACCTCCGACGCCCCCGGCCACCTCTGACATCTCCGACCGCCGGGGGCCGTCCCCTGCCCCCGCGGCCTGCCCGTTCCTGTGAATGCCCACGTCCGGCACAGGTAGGGTCCGGGGCCTCGTAGGGTGGGCCCCATGACGGATCTGCCCTCCCCCAGCCTTCGGCCGGGGGGACCCTCATCTCGCTCCGCTCGCCGACTGCTCCTGGTGCACGCGCACCCGGACGACGAGTCGATCAACAACGGCGCGACCATGGCCAAGTACGCGGCCGAGGGCGCCCGTGTGACGCTGGTGACCTGCACCCTCGGCGAGGAGGGCGAGGTCATCCCGCCCCGCCTCGCCCATCTCGCGCCCGACCGCGACGACGCGCTGGGCCCGCACCGAGTGGGCGAGCTGGCCGAGGCCATGAAGGAGCTCGGCGTTTCCGACCACCGCTTCCTCGGCGGCCCCGGCCGTTACCGCGACTCCGGCATGATGGGCGTCGAGCAGAACGAACGCCCCGGCTCCTTCTGGACCGCCGACGTCGACGAGGCCGCCGCCCACCTGGTCGAGATCATCCGCGAGGTACGCCCCCAGGTCCTCGTCACCTACGACCCCAACGGCGGCTACGGCCACCCCGACCACATCCAGGCCCACCGCGTCGCCATGCGCGCCGCCGACCTGAGCCCCGACCCGGACTTCCGCCCCGACCTGGGCGAGCCCTGGGAGATCGCCAAGGTCTACTGGAACCGCATGCCGCGCGGAGTGATCCTGGAGGGCTTCGGCCGTCTCCGCCAGGACCTCGCCGAACCCGGACGGCTCTCCTTCGAGCAGGCCGCCGCCGTCACCGAGGTACCCGGAGTGGTCGACGACCACATCGTCACCACCGAGATCGACGGCACCGACTTCGCGGCAGCGAAGGCCGCCGCGATGCGTGCACACGCCACCCAGATCGTGGTCGCCGAGCCGTACTTCGCCCTCTCCAACAAGCTGGCGCAGCCCCTCCTCACCACCGAGTACTACGAGCTGGTGCGCGGTCGGCGCGAAGGAGGGGGCCGGGAGAACGACTTGTTCGAGGGAGTTCCCGGGGTTTCTTTCGAGGGCGATCAGAACGGAACGGGCGTTTGATGCGTACGACTGTGTATGGCGAACGAACGGTGCCCGTGGGCGATGGCCGAGAGGCGGGCGAGCGATGAAGTCGACGGACGGACACCCGCCCGGGCAAGGCAGCGCCCTCGCCCGGCCGTTGACCCTGCCCCGGCTCGGCCGGAGTGCCGCTCTCCTGGGGCTCCTGGTGCTGGGAGCCGTGGTCGGAGTGGCCGGGTGCCTGGTCCAAGCCGCCTGGTTCCCCGGCGGTTTGCTCCTCGCACTGCTCGGTGCGGCCGGGCTCTTCCTGGGCGGCGCCCGGGCGACGGGCTCCCGATCGGGGGCCGTTGCGCCCGCCGCGGGCTGGATGGTCTCCGTCATCCTGCTCACCGCCACCCGGCCGGAGGGAGACTTCCTCTTCGCCGCGGGAGTGGGCTCGTATCTCTTCCTGCTCGGTGGCATGGCGGTCGCTGTGATGTGCGCCACCCTTGGCTGGGGGCGGCAACCGACCGGGCCCGGCGCCCGACTTGGGAAGTGACGACCACTTCGCCGCAGTACGCAGGTGCGGGTCCCGTGTGGGTTTCCCCCTCGGTCGTGGGATACGCGCCGGAAGTGGCCAGTATGGTGGTGCGCGCCGCCGAGCTGTCCGCTGAGTTGAGGTCGTGACGGGCGGCGGAGCAAACCGGGAGAACCTGCCTTGAGTCGTGAAACTGACACTTCGTCCTCCGGGGCCCATGGGCGCGGCAGCACCGCGTACCCGTCGGGGACACCGCCGTACGGCACGCCCGCGGCCACCGACAACGGCGCCGACACGGCCCGGCCGGGCGCCGGCGAGCGGCCGGACGGGCCCAAGACCGAGACCACGCTGACGACGCGGGTCCGGATCAACATCCCCGGGTCACGCCCCATCCCGCCCGTCGTCGTCCGCAAGCCGGTCGGCGAGGGAGCGGCGGACGACGCCGGGTCCGAGTCGGAGACCACCGGCACCACGGCCATGCCCGTGCTGACGGACCCCCCGGCCCCCGCGCCGGAACCGGCCCCGGCGGCCGAGGACAGGCCGACGAGCGACTGGTTCGCGCCACGCAAGGCCTCTGCCGCGCCCAAGGGGACGAGCGGCGGCGCCGGCAATGGCGCCGGGTTCACCACGGGCCCGGCACCCACTCCGGGCTCCGGCGCGCCGGGCGGCTCCGTCCCGGGCCCCCGCCCCGGCGGCGGCAACGGCGCAGGTCCGCTGGCCGGTGGCCCCGGCGGCGCCCGGCCCGGCGCCCCGCGCCCCGGCATGGGCGGCGGCTCCCGGCCCGGCGGTACGAACGGCGCCGGGCTCCCCGGTGCCACCGGCGCCGGACCGGTGGCTCCCGGCCACGGCGGCGGCACCGGCTCCTTCGACGTCTCGGCCGCGCTCGCCGCCACCAAGTCCGAGCGCGAGGAGCTGCCGTACTTCTCCGACAACGGCGCCGGGCACGGCCCCTCCGGACCGAACGGCCACTCCGGCCCCGCGGGCCCGACCACCGGTCCCGTCACCGGCGACAGCCCGCTCGGCCCGCCCGCCACCCCGGGCGATCCCTTCGCCCGTCCCGGTGCGGACTTCTCCAGCCCCGGTGCGGACTTCTCCAGCCCCGGCGCGGACTTCTCCAGCCCGGGCGCCGACTTCTCCCACTCCGGCGGCCTCAGCGACGACACCGCGATCCTCACCCCGCAGCGGCCCGCCCCCGAGCCCGGCGGCCAGGGCTACGGCGGCTCCGGCTCCGCCCTGGACAACCCCTCCGGGCACACCCTGACCAGTGGCATCCCCGTGGTGCCGCCGAACACCCAGGGCGCCCCGTTCGGCCCGGGCGACGGCGCGACCCGGCACACGCCGCCGAAGCTGCCCGATCCCGGCCCGCAGCAGAAGCCCAGCGGGGCGAAGGACGGGAAGTCGGCCAAGCCCGCCAAGCCGGCCAAGAAGAAGGGCCGCAGCAAGCTCGGGATGCTCGTCGGCGGTGTCGTCGTCCTCGGCGGCGGTGTCTACGGCGCCGGACTCCTCATGAACCACTCCGACGTCCCCAAGGGCACCACCGTGCTCGGGGTCGACATCGGCGGCGGCACCCGCGACGAGGCCGTCAACAAGCTCGACGAGGCCTTCGAGGACCGTGCGGAGTCGGCGCTGAAGCTGAACGTCGACGGCGAGACGATCTCCCTCAGGCCGGACCAGGCCGGACTCCAGTTCGACATGCAGGACACGGTCCGCGCCGCCGCCGTCAGCGACTACAACCCCGTCTCCGTGATCGGCTCCCTCTTCGGCCAGAAGCGGGTCGTCGAGCCCGTCATGCCCGTCGACAAGGAGAAGCTCCAGGCCGCCCTCCAGCGCGCCGCGGGCAGCTCCGGCACGGCGAGCGACGGCACCGTCAAGTACGAGCCGGGCAAGGCCGTCGCCGTCTACGGCAAGGAGGGCAAGGGCATCGACGCCACCGGGTCCGTCACGGCCGTCGAGGAGGCGTACCGCACCCTGGTCGAGACCGGCAAGGCCGACGCCGTGAACCTCCCGACCAAGACCCAGGAGCCGTCGGTCGACAAGGCCGAGGTCGACCGGTTCATGAAGGAGTTCGCCGAGCCGGCGATGTCCGCCACCGTCACCGTCCAGACGGACGCCGCGCACAGCATCCAGCTGAGCCCGCAGAACTCCCTGTGGAAGTTCCTCACCGTCAAGGCCGTCGACGGCAAGCTCGTCGACTCCTACAACGAGAAGGCCCTCAAGGAGCTCTACGGCGGCACCTTCGACGAGGTCCTGATCACCCGAGCCACCGGCGAGAAAACCCCGGTCACGGTGGAGGACGTCTACGGCGCGCTGCGCTTGGCGTTGAGGAGCAAGACGGACAGGGTCGCGGTCATCGAGACGAACCCGAGCTGACCGCTCCGCCGGGGTCGAGCCGTGTGCGCCGTTGGGGTGCGGGCTGTTCTCCGGCCGCGGGCCCGATGTGGCTGGTCGCGTAGTTCCCCGCGCCCCTCACGGGGCGCAGCGGCACCCTGTCGGCGCCGGTGAGCGAAACCCGCC
>NZ_AEJC01000468.1 GCF_000317595.1 Streptomyces ipomoeae 91-03
GCCCTCCCCGTCAGTCGGGATCCTGCGCCCGCTCCGCCGTCACCTTCCGCAGCAGCGGCCGGCTCCCGGCGAGCGCGGCGAACATGGTCACCGTGCCGATGCCCACACAGAGGGCGAGCCGTAGGGCACCCGAGGAGTCCGTCGTCACCTGGAACGTCTCGTTGACCTTCAGCCCGGCGTAGATACCGGTCGCCGTCGTCCCGCCGGCCAGGACCACCAGCGGCACCGCGGTCTCACGGATCCGCGCCCGGTCGAGGACCTTCAGCGGCGTACCCGCCAGCCGCAGCAGGCCGTACACCCGCCGTCGGTCCAGCACCGTGGCCGCCGCGGTGAGCCCGGCGGAGGCCGCGGCGACGAGGAAGCCCAGGGAGAGGACCGCGAGCCCCATCTGACCGATGAGCCTGGTCGTCATGTCGCTCTCGGCGTTGACGTAGTCCTCGGGGTACGGCAGGTTCCCGGGCGAGAGCGAGGCCAGCGCCGTCGTGGCGGTGTCGATCCGGTCCTGCCCGCCCCGGACCCGCACCACGATGCCCTTGTCGCCCCCCAGCAGCCCGTCCCACTGGTCCTCGTTCTGCGGTCGCACGGTCGCCTTCACCCCGGCATCGGCGAGCAACTCGCGAGCCCGCACGGCGAGTTCGCGCGGCTTCTGCTGCTCCGTCCGCACCGCGACCTGACCCGGGTACGTCGTCCCGATGATGCCGACCTGGCCGACGGTGAAGAACCCGGCGACGAGCCCCGCCAGGACCAGCCCGCTCACGGTCCGCCACGCGCCGCGCGGATCGTCGCTGAGTCGACGCGCCGCCAGCATCGTCGCCGGGCGGCGCGCGAAACGGCTCAGCACCCTGCCCAGCATGTCGACGACCCACGGGCCGAGCGTCCAGAACGCCCCGTACACCAGGACGATCAACGCGATCGACTGTCCGACGGTCAGACCGCCACCACGGGCCGTGACCGTCACATACAGCAGGACGGCGGCGAACAGCACCAGCCGGATCACCCGCGTCCGGCGCGGATTCGCCTGCTGCGCCACACCCAGCGGCGAACGCGCCACCCCACGCAGCGTGCTCATCGCGCTGATCGCCGTGAGCACGGCCACGGCCACGACCACCGCGAGCAGCCACGACACCCCGACCCACAGCTGCCCGGCGTACCAGGAGCCGATGCCGAACGGCACGCGCGCCAGGACCGGTATCAGCAGGACGTGGGCCAGCGCGCCGGCGAGTCCGCCGGCCAGGCCGACCACCGCCGACTCGGCGCCGGTCATGGCGAGGATCTGCCTCGGGGTCGCCCCGGCCAGCCGCAGGGCCGCCAGCCGCTGCTCCCGGCGAGCGGCACCGAGCCGGCCGGCCGCCGAGGCAAGCACGATCACCGGCACGACGAGGAGACCGCCGCCCATGATCGCGGCCTGCTGGTCGAAGACGGTGAACTGGCTGGGCTTCGTGCCCGCGAAGCCGTCGATCCAGGCGTGCGCGGCGAGGACGTCGAGGGCGTCGCCCTCCGGGGCGCGGGTGATCGCGGGGTCGTCGGGAGTGCGGCCGACGACCGCGACCAGTTCCTCCGGCGCAGCGAGGCCGGCTTCGCCGATCGTGCCGAAGTCGGTCCTGCTGGAGAAGCGGTCCGCGAGCTGCTTCGCGGGCAGCTCCCTCATCAGCTTCTCCAGGGCGGGGGAGAGGTAGGTGTTGCCGGGGGACGGGAAGCCGTCCAGCCCCGGCGGGGCGGGGGTCGCCGGCCGGTTCGGGAGCTGGGCCAGGGAGACGACGGTGATCGGCTCGTGTCCCACATACATGGTGCCGAGCGTCTGTACGGCCGTGGCTTGCTTCGCCGGTACGGCGTCCGGGGTGCGCCAGGCCGTGCGGTCGGCGCGGGTGCCGGCGCCGAGCGTTGCCGCGAGGAGGAGCAGGAGGACGAGGGCGCCGACCGCTGCCGCGGCGGCGGAGAGGAGGTGGCTTTGCAGGCCGCGGCGCCCGGAGGAGCGGGCCAGGTGCCAGGTCAGTGGCAGGACGGGGGAGCGCATTGGGGTCTCCGGGGTGCCTAATAGCTCGGTCGTTCTTGTGGGTTGGCGGCTGCGGGTTGTGTGGGGCTGGTCGCGCAGTTCCCCGCGCCCCTTTGGGGGCTGTGCCCCCATCAGGGGCTGTGCCCCGCTTTGGGACCGCGCTTTGTGCAGGATGCGGCTCTCACACCACCGTGTACTGGCTGAAGCCGCTGATCCGGCCGTCCCTCACCTGGAGGACGCGGTCGCAGTGGGCGGCCACCTCGGGGTCGTGGGTGACCATGACGAGGGAGGCGCCCTGGTCCCGGGTGACGGAGGTGAGGAGGCGGATGACCTCCTCACCGGTGGACTGGTCGAGGGCGCCGGTGGGTTCGTCGGCGAAGACGACGTCCGGTTCCACGGCCAGGGCGCGGGCGATGGCGACGCGTTGGGCCTGGCCGCCGGAGAGCTGGCCGGGGCGGCGCTGCTCCAGGCCGGTGAGGCCGAGCGGGGCGAACCAGCGGCGGGCCTGCTTGACCGCCTGGCGGCGGGGCACGCCCTCCAGCATCAGGGGAAGGGCGACGTTCTCCTCGGCGGGCAGCTCCGGCAGCAGCTGGCCGAACTGGAAGACGAACCCGAAGCGTTTGCGACGCAGCGCGCTGAGCCGGTTCTCGCGCCAGTCGTCGATACGTTCACCGCGCAGCAGCACCTGGCCGCCGTCGGGTCGGACGATGCCGGCGAGGGTGTGGAGGAGGGTGGACTTGCCGGAGCCGGAGGGGCCCATGATGGCCAGGGACTCGCGCTCGGCGACGCTCACGTCCACGCCGGCCAGGGCGGTGGTGGTGCCGTACTTCTTGGTGAGGCCGTGACCGGCCAGAACGGTGCTCATGATGTGCCGGGACCCCTTCTACTTGCGCTCGAACTTCCAGGTGACGGACGTGTCCGTGGCCTTCACCACGGTGACCGGGATGGAGACCTTCTCGCCGTCGCCACCCTTGCCGGTGCATGTCACCTCCGTTCCGGCCACGGCCTTCAGATCGGGGCACCGCACGCCCGACACGTCGCTGCCGATCCAGGGCAGCGGGTGGTACTTCGACTCGGTACGGCCCCCGACGATGTTCCCGCTCAGGGCCTTCTGCCCGTCCACGGTCACGGCGCTGAACCGGTCCAGCCCAGTGCTGGACTCCGTGCCGCTCATCGCGTAGTGAGGGCACCGGCGCCGACGGCCACGGCCGCGACCGCGGCGCCGGTGATGATCAGGGGCTTGCTCGGCATGAGGTGCTCCAGAGGTCGACAAGGAGGTTGTGGCCACCAACCTCTCGCGGCGGAGGGGCCCGGCGCCTCGGCCGAACGGCCAGGCTTCCCGACCCTCCGGGCGCCCTCCCTCAGCCGTACGGCCGATACGGCCGGCCACGGGGCTGCCTACTGTGATCCGCGTGAACCTCGCGCTCGACACCCAGAACCCCGCCGGCGGCGGCACCGAACGGCCGGTGAGCTCCGCGAAGCCGGGCTGCCTGCGCATCGGCGGCATCGTGGCCCTGATCCTGGCCGGCGGATCCGACTTCGTCCTGCTGGGGACGGAGGAAGCCGGTTTCCTCTGGCTGCACCTGTGCTCCCTGGTCGTGGGCCTGGTGGCGCTGCTGTGGCCGGAACGCCGCCGACCGGCCTGGCTCACCCCGCAGGTGCGTACGAGTGTCCCGGCCCTCGTGGCCGCCGCGAACATCCTCACCCTGTTCGTCACGGGGGAGGAGGGCGGATTCGGCCTGGGCCAGGCCGCCGTGCTCCTCTGTCTGCTGGTGGTCGCCGTCCGTACCTGCCCGCCGGGCTGGGCACTGGTCTGCGGAGTGCTCGACGGCTGCGTGCTGATCGCCCTGCCCCTGCCGTACTTCCTCCTCGACCAGGACGACAGCATCCTCGGCGTCACGATGCTGTTGCTGTTGTTCGCAGGCGTCGCGGCGGGCATCGCCGCCTATCTGCGCACCCTGGACGACCGCCGTACGCGAGCCGTCACCGAGACCCGCCGGGCCGAGCGCCTCGCCATGGCCGCCGACCTGCACGACTTCGTGGCCCACCACGTCACCGGGATCCTCGTGCAGACGCAGGTCGCGCGGTTGATGGCCACCACTGAGCCCGAGCGAAGCGAGATGGGGGTCCCCCCGGACGAAGTCTGGGGGAGGCTGGATCCCGTCCTCGCGGGCATCGAGCGGGCCGCCACCGAGGCGCTGGCGTCGATGCGGCGCACGGTGGGTGTCCTGCGCGAGCACGACGACGACCAGGACGAGGCCGCCGACCGGCGCCCGGTCGGTGATCTGGCGGGCATCGACGAACTGGTCCGCGGCTTCGACGGGGTCGGCGGTGTCGACGGACGCACGGCGCGGCTGTACCGGGACCCCTCGGTCCCCGACGATCTGCCGCACGAGGTCCAGGCCGCCGCCTTCCGCGTAGCACAGGAGGCCCTGACCAACGTCCGCCGGCACGCCGCCGACGCCACCGAGGTCACCGTCTCCCTCCGCTACGCCCACGGTGACCTGGAGGTCGCGGTGCGCGACGACGGCCGGGGCGGCGCCCGCCTCCCGGAAGCGGCCCGCGGCGGCGGCTTCGGGCTCGTCGGCCTCACCGAACGCGTCATCGCGCTCGGCGGCCGGATCCAGGCCCGCCACCGCGGGGACGGCCCCGGCTGGGAGGTCGTCGCCGTGCTCCCCACCACTCCCGCCGCCGGGTGAGCTGAACCTCCGGGCCGGACTTCCCGTATCTCCTCACGGGGATGGCGGGAGACCGCGTGCACGGAAGGAGATCAGCGTGTCGATACCGCCCGAACCAGGGCCGACGACGAAGCGCCGCACGATCGAGCCCACCTATGTCATGCGCCGACGCCGGACCGAGGCCCTGGCGGAACTGCTGCGCGAGATGGAGCTGTACAAGGGGACGACCACTTCGAACGAGGAGTACGAGACCGTCGCCGTACCCCCGGTGACGGAAGCGACCCCGGGTCCACGGACCCCGCCCCCGGCGCCGCCCCGCAAGCGCATCCTGCCGCAGTCGTCGGAGTACGAGACCGAGGAACTGCCCCCGGTCATGGTCGGCGAGGACTTCGGCGCCGACACGGTCGTCTCGGACGGACGACGACCGAGGCGCCGCCCGGCACCCTCCGGCGGCGGCGCGGGCCTGAAGCGCGCCGCGGTCGTCGTCGGCGTCGGCGCGGCGGCCCTCCTCGGCTTCGGCGCCGCCCTCCTGCTGCCCGGCGGTGACAAGGACACCGAGGCGAGCCCCGCCAAGCCCACCGCGACCCCGTCGGCACCCGCGACCTCCGCCCCGGCACCCGACGACGCCGGCGGCGCCGACCCGGACGGCGCCGGCACCCTCCGCGAGGGCGACAGCGGCCCCGAGGTCTCCGAACTCCAGCAGCGGCTGCGCCGCATCCCGAACGTGTACGACAACGGCTCCACCTCGGGCCGGTACGACGTCGTGCTGATGGAGGCCGTGGCCCGCT
>NZ_AEJC01000469.1 GCF_000317595.1 Streptomyces ipomoeae 91-03
GTGGGCGTACGAACGTGGGCGGGAAACGGGCCGCTGCCACGTTTTCCCTGGTCGAAGGCATCGTGATTGTTCCCACTGGCTGGCTTGTCATCCACACCAAGTCGACTTCGGCCGAGACCTTCATTCGAGACCTTCATTCAGCGTCCGGGCGCACCCCATGTTGCCCTCTGACCCACCGTGCCCCTGCACCCGAGCCCTGGCCTTCCTGGTGGCGGTCGCCTGGCTCACGGCACGGGGCACCAAGACACTGCCCACCCTGCGCGGCGCGGCCCGCCGGCTCCTCGTACGCCCCGTCGTACGCCTCGTCGACACGCTGGCCGCCTTCGACGACCGGGTCCTGGACCGCGCGGTCGAGGGCACCGCTCGCGGCGCGGCGGGGGCCGGCCCGGTGGGCCGACCGGCAGGTGGAGCGGCTCGCCAGCGGCGCCGTGGAGGGCGCGGCGGACGGCGCCCGCGCACTCGGCGGTGGGCGCGCAGGCCGCAGACCGGGCAACTGCATCAGTACCTCGCCCAGGCGGTCGCCGCCTTCACCGGCATCGCCGTCGTCCTCGTCCTCGTGAGGTGACCGCTGTGCTCACGACCATCGTCCTGCTCCCCGCCGCGGTCGCGGCCCTGCTGCTGTGCGTACCACGCAGTGCCCCGCGACTGCTGTTTCTGACGGCGTGGGTGGCGACCACCGCCAGCCGAGCTGGTGCTGACCGTGATCGCCTGGGCGGGATACCGGGCCGATGGCGGAATGCGGTACGAGACGCGGGCGCGATGGATCCCCGGCGCGGGCATCAGCTACCACGTCGGCGTCGACGGACCCTCCCTTCCCCTCATCGCGATGATCTGTGTCCTGTTCCTGGCCTGCGCGCTGTACGCGTGGCGCGAGACCCGCCTCCCTGACCCCGGGCAACCTGGCGGCCTTCTTCCAGCAGGACGTCAAGCACCTGCTCGCCTATTCGACCATCAGTCAGGTCGGCTACCCCCTCATGCCGGTGGCCGTCGCCGGACGCACGGAGCTCGATCAGCAGGCGCTGCTCTACCACCTGGCCACGTACGCCGTGACCAACCTCGGGGCCTTCGCCGTGGTCCGCGCACTCCCCGAAGCCTTCACCATCGAGGACTACCGAGGTGCGACACGCCGACTCCCCGCCCTGGTCGCCTCGCTCATGAGGGAGAGCCGATCGCGACAGGAAGACGAGGGGGCGCCCGATCGGCGGGGGTGCGACGGCTTCGCGACCGGACCCCGAGTGCGGTCGGAACCAGGAGGTCTGAGTGAGCGTGAACACGCGACCGCGGGTGGGCGGTGCCCTGGGGCATCTCCTGCTGGTCGTCGTGCTCGCGTTCGGTGTGTTCGCCATGCACACGATGGGGCACCCGGAGGATTCGTCCGGCTCGGGTATGGGTGGCGGGGCGCACGCCTCGGTCGTCGACTCACCTCAAGATCCGGTGGTGCACGAGGCGGGATCCGCGGCACCGCGCGCGCAGTCCGCCGTCATGACCGCGCACGTGTCCGAGTTCTCCGGTGCTTCGCCGTCGGCGGACGAGCCTTTCACTGGCATGGACATGATGTCGCTGTGCATGGCGGTCCTCAGCGCGTGGTTGTTCGCCATGAGCCTGCGCGAGGTGTTGGCCCGTCGGCCCGCCTGGCCGGCGGATCTGCTCGCCCGGTTGGCCGTTCTCGCGCGTCCCAACCCTCCGCCGCGTAGACCCGACCTCGCTCAGTTGTCAGTCCTGCGGATGTAGGCCGAATCGTCGCGCGGGCGCACCCGGCGCTGCCCGCACAACACGCAAACGGCACCGTATTCAGAACAGAACTGACCACACGAGGTGTTTTCGCACATGACTGCCTACAAGCGCGCCCTGAGCCGTCCCCTTCGCCGCCGTATCGCGGTGGTGGGCGTTGTCGCGGCGGGAGGACTGCTGCTTGCCGCCTGCGGCGGTGACGACATGGAGGGCATGGACCACGGGAGCGGCAACTCCGCCTCCGCGTCCGCTTCCCGGGATGCCGGCGACAACCCGGCGCCGGGCGCCTTCAACGACGCGGACGTCAGCTTCGCGCAGATGATGATCCCGCACCACGAGCAGGCCCTGGAGATGGCCGAGCTCGCGGACGGCCGTGCCTCCGACTCGGAGATCAAGACCCTGGCCGCGGACATCGAAAAGGCCCAGGATCCCGAGATCCAGACCATGAAGTCCTGGCTCAAGGCCTGGGGCAAGCCGGAGTCGGCCGAGGAGGGCATGCCCGGCATGGATCATGGCGACATGGACATGTCGGAGATGCCCGGGATGATGTCCGACGAGGACATGAAGAAGCTCGAAGCCGCCAAGGGCACCGAGTTCGACCGCATGTTCGCGGAGATGATGATCGAGCACCACAAGGGTGCGATCGCCATGGCCGAGGACGAGCAGAAGAACGGCAAGAACGCCACGGCGAAGAAGCTCGCCGGCGATGTCGTCAAGAACCAGACCGCCGAGGTCGAGAAGTTCGACGAGATCCTCGACAGGCTCTGAGTCCC
>NZ_AEJC01000470.1 GCF_000317595.1 Streptomyces ipomoeae 91-03
GAGCGAACGGCCCACCGGGGCCGGGGCTGCGAATTCCTTGACGCCGAGGCCCAGTTGTTCGCCCTGCTGTCGGCCGGCGGTGTCAGCCCGTGCTGAGTGGTGCGGTTTGCCCGGCCTCGAGTTGGTGGTCGGCCCAGACGTAGCTTTCGGGCAGCAAGTCGGTGATGGGGACGGTTCGGGTGCGGTCGCCGTCGCCGACGATGACCTTGAGGGCGGGGAAGTAGTCGAGAAGGACCTGACGGCACCGGCCGCACGGAGGGACAACCCCTCGGCCGCGGTCGCCCACGGCGACGATGGTGTCCAGCTCGTAGGCGCCCTGGGTGGCCGCCGCGCCGATGAGAACCAGCTCGGCGCAGGGGCCTCCCGTGAAGTGGTAGGCGTTCACCGCGGTGACGATCCGGCCGTCCCGGGCACGGGCTGCGGCTGCCATCGTGTGGTTGTCGCCCCGGCAGCGAGTGTGAGCGACATGAGCCGCGGCCTGGATGAGTTCGTGGTCGACGTGGTGGGTCCGCGTGGTCATCTTCTCTGCCTTCGTCGGGTGTCAGCCGACGTTGACCCGCGCGACGAGGGTGCGCAAGCGAATATCGGCGGTGTGCTGCTCCGTGGTCCGGCGTCAGAGAGGCCGCGCACCGGTGACGTGCTCGGAGTCCGGATGGCGCACGGAGAGTTGCCGGTGCGGTTTCCGGCGCTGAAAGTCAAGGAAGATCGGTGATCCGGACTCTCCGGGTGTCATCCATGCGTTGGCCCAGCGGCTGCTGATCGAGGCAGCGGCGGTCACCGGTCTGCCTGGCGAACGAAGGAGAAGGACATGAAGAGACAGGTGTTTGTGTCGGCGTGCGCGGCAGCCGCTGTGGCATTCTCCGCGCTGCCCAGCCACGCGGCTCAGAGCACACTCGTCGTCGATGACGACGGGGCGCAATGCCCGGGCGCGAAATTCACATCCATTCAGGCGGCCGTCAACGCCGCGACGGCGGGATCGACGATCAAGGTCTGCCCCGGGACGTACAACGAAGTCGTCACCGCGGACAAGCCGAACCTGACCCTGGTCGGGCCGCGCTCCCCGAGTGCGTGCACACAGCCCACGGCACCCAACCCGAACACTGACGCGATCATCCAGGCCGGCAATGCCGCGGGTGGTGTCGTCAACCTGCTCGCGAACGGCATTCGGTTCATGCGGTTCACGGTCCAGAACAACACGCTCGGTTCGGGCATTTTCACCGGTGCCACGTTCTCCGGCCACCAGATCCTCCAGAACGTGGTGCAGAACAACGTGCAGGGCGTCTACTTCAATTCCGACGGCACGACTTCATCCTCGATCGACCAGAACTGCATCCGCCAGAACAACCGACCGGGAGCCGCCGGCGGGAATGGCGTCTACTCCGACCAGGGCCTGCGCAACGCCAACATCCGGCAGAACACCTTCTACCGGAACGACTCCTCCGCGATCGTGCTGACCGGGCTGGCGCCGGGAGCCGTCAGCAACGTCGGCATCGACGGGAACACATCCCGGCAGGACGGGTCGCTGCTGGCTGTCTTCAATTCCAACGGCACCAGAGTGCGGTCGAACACCGTGCGGAACAACACCGGCTCCGCGATCTTTGTCGGCAACGACAACACCGGACTGGAGATCCTCTCCAACAAGATCAGCGGAAGCGCCCGCGGTGTGCGGACCAGCACCATTTTCGGCGGAGGGCCGAGCACCGACCTGAGGATCAGCGCCAACAGGATCACGAACTCCACAGACAGCGACGGCATCAACGTGGGCCCCAACTCGCTCACCGACTCCGTCATCTCGGCGAACTCCGCCACCGACAATCCGAGAGACGGCATCCGCATCGACGCCGGCGGCAACGCGGGCAACCGCATTCTCTCGAACACGCTCAGGAACAACGCTGAGCACGACTGCCACGACGACACCGTCGGTGGCGGAACCGCCGGCACGGCCAACACCTGGCTCGCCAACACCGGCGTGACCGAGAACCGCCCCGGCCTGTGCCGCGGCACAACAACCTGACCAGGCGTCCTGGCGGCGGTGGCGATGCGGCAGTTCTCGGATCAGGCCGCCGAAGCACCCCGCGGCCTCAGAGCTTGTAGGAGTCACCGCACCTAACATGACGTCATGGCTGTCGACCTCTTCGCGGGCATCCCCGTCAACGACCACGCTGCGGCGCTCGCCTGGTACGAGCGGCTGTTCGGCTCTCCGCCGACATTCATTCCGAACGACACCGAGGCCGTGTGGGAGCTGGCGGAACACCGGTATGTGTACGTCGAGCACCGGCCGGGACACGGCGGCCACGCCCTGCACACCGTGTTCGTCGATGATCTGGACGCCCGCATCGCCGGGATCACCTCCCGGGGCCTGAAGCCCACGAGTCGCGAGACCTACGCGAACGGCGTACGCAAGGTCACGTATCAGGACCCGGACGGCAACGAGATCGCCTTCGGCGGCACTCCGCTGTGAGCGCGGGCGTCAGCTCGATGCCTTGCCCACATAGCTGAGGGTGTCGGTGCCGCCGTCGTCCCAGGTGATGACCACGTCGTCGCCGTCGCGGCGGGCGGTGCCGTAGATGATGTCCTCGTCGGCGACGTCGGGGGAGGCGAGGGGGCGCAGGGCCATGCGGAACGAGTTCTCGTCGCGGTAGGCGCCCACGCCGCTGAGGATGCCCTTGCCGCCGACCAGGTCGATGTAGGAGAGGGCGTGCTGGCCGTCCTCGCCGCCGGAGAGTTCCTCCTCACGGATCGTCAGGGTGCGGGCTTCGTCGTCCTGCCACTGGCCCTCGACGCCCTTGGCCGGCGGCGTGCCGGTCGAGTCGTCGTCCGTGCCGCCGATCGAGCCGCCGTCCGGTGTCGTGGTGGCGTCGTCGGTGGGCTCCTCGGTCGGGCTCTCGCTCTCGATCTCGCTCGCCTGCGCAGACACGCTCTGCCCGGGCTTGGCCACGGCTTCGTCGTCCCCACCGCTGGTGAGGAGGAAGATGCCACCGCCGAGCACCGCGAGCGCCGCCACGGCGGCCACGACGATCAGGGCTATCTTGCCGCCGTTGCTTCCGCCGGAGGGCGGGGGCGGGTAACCCCCGTACTGGGCCCCGTAGTCGGGCATGCCGGGGGCTCCCGGTGCGCCCGGCGCCCCGTACGGCGGCTGCCCACCCGCCCCGTACGGCTGCTGCGGCCCCGTCGCGTACGGGTTCGGCTGCTGACCGGGCTGACCGGGCTGGCCGCCGTAACCCGGCTGACCCGGCTGACCCCCGTAGCCCGGCTGCGCCGGCTGGCCGGGGGCCTGACCCGGTGCCGGCGGGGGCGGGTACTGCCCGGGGTACGGCTGCTGCGGCTGAGGCGGCTGCTGGGCTCCGTAACCGTCGTACGGCGGCTGGCCGGGGGGCTGGGTCATGGGCGGGGTCACTCCTCGGGTCGCGTCGGCAAGGCAGGGAAAGGAAGGGAGAGAAAGGGAAAGGACGCGAACACGCGGAATCCTGCCTCGGCCCTGCCCAACATCCACCACCGCCTCACTCGTACGCAAGTGCGTATCCCACTTGGTTACGCGGTCAGTACATGACCGACCGCGCACCCGCTCCCGGGCAGGTCACGGCCTTCGCGCGGCCCCCGCACCCTTCGCACCGCTCGGCCACAACCTCGGCCTCCGACGCGCCGCCAGATCCTCCGCCCAGCCGAAGGCGACGACGCAGACGGCGATCAGAGCCCATGTCACGGCCAGCACCGGCCACGGGCTCTCCAGCAGCCAGGAGAAGTGACGCCACATCACGTCGATGTTCCACAGACGGTCCCACTGGGTCGCGGCGACGAGGATGCATGTGTTGTGCCAGAGATAGATCGTCACCGCACGGGAGTTGAGCAGGGTGATCAGTCCGTCCCAGCGGCGCAGCCTCCGCGGCCACTCCGACCAGGACGGGCTGATGTGGAGCAGCAGCAGGACCGTCGCGAAGGACCAGAGCGCCTGGGCGAACGGCATGCTGTCCAGGTCGTTGCCGGCACCGAAGTCGTGGTGCACGGCGTACCAGAGGCCGGCCAGGGCGATGGCCGGAGCGATGGAGGGGACGATGTATCGCGGCAGGCGCCGCAGCAGCCCCTCCTGATGGGCCATCCCGAGGATCCAGCAGGCCCCGAACGTGCTGAAGTCCGTCAGCCCCGACGCGAACCGCTCCCCCGGCAGGAAGTCCAGATACCCGAACTCGAACGCCGCCGACAGGGCGATCGGCGCGAGGACCGTCACCACCGGCCGGGCGCGCAGCGCGCGCAGCAGAAGCGGGGAGAGGACGACGTACCAGAGATAGGCGCGGACGTACCAGAGGGGTCCGGCCAGTTCCACGGCCCAGTCGGCGCCGATGAAGCCGTGGACTCCGGGCAGGCCCTCCGCGTACGGCGGGTCGCTGATCGGGAGGATCCAGAAGGTGAGGTGGAACCACCACCAGGCCGGATGCCCCTCGGCGTCCGGGCCCCAGCCCTGCGCCACCATGCCCGTGACGCCCACCGCTCCCAGCAGCCACACCGGCGGCAGCAGGCGGCGCATCCGGCCCTTGATCACCTGCGACGGGGGGCGCTTCAGCGAGCGGGCCATCAGGTTGCCGGCGAGCGCGAACATCACGCCCATGGAGGGGAAGAGCAGCGGCAGCCAGGCCCAGCCGGTGAGGTGGTACAGCACCACACGGAAGAGGGCGAGGGCGCGGAGGAGGTCGAAGTAACGGTCCCGGGCGGGGGCTCGGGTGCGTGCGGCGGACTCGGTGACTTCGGCCGGCGGTGTCTGCGGAGAGGAGTCCGAGCCCGAGTCCGAGCCCTGGGTGAGCGTGCTCATGCGACCGGGCTCCCTTCCCTCTGCTGCGGCTCAGCGGCGGGCAGCCCCACCGCGCCCGTCCGTCGCAGCTTCTGCCACCGCAGCCGACCGCCGGTCAGCGCCGTGATCCACGACTGCAACAGGACGACGTACATCAACTGCCGGTAGAGAAGCTGCTGGAGCGGCAGTGAGATCAGGTGCGTCAGGCGCTCCTTGTCCAGGTGGAACGCGTACGCCGCGCACACCGCCTGGACGGCGAGGATGCCCAGCCAGGCGCCGATCGTCTTCTCGGTCGGGCCGAAGACGAGCCCGTAGACGAGGAACACGTCGAAGAGCGGCGCGAGCAGCGGGGCCACCACCATGAACAGGGAGACCAGGGGCAGGCCCACCCGCCCGTAGCGGCCCGAAGGCCCGCGCTCGAAGACCGCTTTCCGGTGCTTCCAGATGGCCTGCATGGTGCCGTACGACCAGCGGTAGCGCTGGGACCACAGCTGCTGTACGGACTCGGGGGCCTCGGTCCAGGCGCGGGCCTTCTCGGCGTAGACGACGTGCCAGCCGTCGCGGTGCAGGGCCATGGTGATGTCGGTGTCCTCGGCGAGGGTGTCCTCGCTCATGCCGCCGACGCGGTCGAGCGCCTCCCGCCGGAACGCGCCGACCGCGCCCGGGATCGTGGGCATGCAGCGCAGGACGTCGTACATCCGGCGGTCGAGGTTGAAGCCCATCACGTACTCGATGTGCTGCCAGGCGCCGATGAGGGTGTCCCGGTTGCCGACCTTGGCGTTGCCCGCCACCGCGCCGACGCGCGGGTCGGCGAACGGCTGGACGAGTTCGCGGACGGTGGACGGTTCGAAGACCGTGTCGCCGTCCATCATGACGATCAGGTCGTGCCGGGCGTTCGCGATGCCCCGGTTGAGAGCGGCCGGCTTGCCCGCGTTCACCTGCCGTACGACGCGTACGTCATGGCGTACGGCGGGGTCGGCGGCCAGTTCGCGGCTGAGCTCCTCGACGATGCCGGCGGTGCCGTCGCTGGAGCCGTCGTCGATGACCAGCACCTCGATGGGGTGGTCGCCGGCCACCAGCGAACGGACCGTCTTCTCGATGCACTTGGCCTCGTTGTACGCGGGCACGAGGACGGAGACCGGTTCGGTGACCGGGCCGTCCGGCCCCCAGCGGAAGTCGCGGCGCCGGACGCGGCGGGCGTGGGTGACCGAGAGGATCAGCATCAGACCGAAGCGGGCGAGGACGAGGGCGCCGACGACCGCGAGGGCGACGACGAGGATGCCGGTCGTCTTCTCGGAGGCCTGCACGAGCGCCACCCAGGCCCTGCCCTTCCACAGGCCGACGCCCGTGACCGGGGTGTGCGCGCTGGGCGCGTCGAGGGCCTCGGTCAGCGTGTCGAACGCGTAGCCCTTGTCCTTCAGCCCGCGGATGTACCGGTCGAGCGCGGCGACGGTCTGCGAGCGGTCGCCGCCGGAGTCGTGCATGAGCACGATCGCGCCCTCGCCCTCCTCGGGCGTGGCCCGGCGGATGATCTCGTCGACGCCGGGCCTGCTCCAGTCCTGGCTGTCGGTGTCGCTGACGACGGTGATGTAGCCGCGGCTGCCGATGTACCGCGTCACCGGCCAGGTCCGGTTGTCCATGCGCTCGGAGAACGAGGAGTACGGCGGCCGGAAGAGCGAGGTGCGGATGCCGGCGGCGCCCGCGAGCGCGAGCTGGTTCTGGGACAGCTCCCAGTCGATGCGGGCCTTGGACTGGAGGGAGAGGTCGGGGTGGTTGAAGGTGTGCAGCCCGATCTCGTGGCCCTCGTCGACCATGCGCTGGACCAGGTCCGGATGGCGTGAGGCCATGGTGCCGGTGATGAAGAAGACGGCGTGCGCGTCGTGCTTCCTCAGGACGTCGAGGACCTTGGGGGTCCAGGTCGGGTCCGGCCCGTCGTCGAAGGTGAGGATCAGCTCCCGGTCGGGGACCTCAAGACTGGTCTGGCGTCCCGGACGGGTGTCGATCACCGGCCCGCCTTCGAGGATCTCCTTCGGCACCCGGTCGTTCGACACGGGCGGCCCGACCCGGTGGTCCGCGAGGATCTCGCTGTGCACGTATCCGCGCAGCATCAGCATCGCCATCAGCGCGAGGAGGAAGACGCAGGGAAGGATGTGCCGAAGCGGCAGCCGGACCCGCGTACGGGTACGGCTTCGCATCTGCGTACGACGCTCGGCGGCACGTGAGGACGTGCCGCCGCGCTCGGAGCGGGACATCAGGCGGGGCTCCCCGGGTTCTGCGGACCCGAGTCCTGCGGGTTCGACGGGGCGTCGGAGGACGTGGAGGCGGGCTCGACCGGCGCCGGGCTCGCCGGTCCGTCGGCGACGGTGTCCGTGCCGCCGGAGCCCGGGGCGGGCGCGGGCGCGCTGGACTCGGAGGGCGGGGGCGAGGTCGGGGCCGAGGGGCTGGGGTCGCCGCCGCCCGGCGATGGCGACGTGGAGGGCGAGGCCTCCGGGTCCTTCGCACTCACGCTCGGCTGCGGGTTCGGCGCGGGGCCGGCACCGGGCCCCTTCGAGGGCTTGGCACTGGCGGACGCCTCCGGCTTCTCGCCGCCACCGCCGCGCGCGGACCCATCCGAGGACCGGTCGTCCGGCGAGGACGACGCCCCCGTACGGACCGGCCCGGCGCCACCGCTGGGCACGCGTCCTTCCGCCGTGTCGTCCACGTCGTCGCCCGAGTCCGCCGACTCGGCGGGCAGTGGTGACGTGTCCACCTCGCTCGCCGGCTTGTCGTTCTTCTGCATCGGCACCGGCAGCCAGGGCGCGTCCGAGTTGCCCGACAGCAGCGTGCCGGCGATCACCGCCGCGTACGCCGCGCAGGCGGTCCCGACGGCGATACCGAGTCGCCGGTACCGGTTCCGCCGCCGCCCCGACTCGTCCACGAAGACGGGCCCGTCGGACTCCTGGGTGCCGGTGGCGCCCTTCGCGGCACCGGCCGCCCCGTCCGCCAACTCCCGCCCGGCGCCGTCGAGTTGGACGGTCACCTCGTGCGGATCGTGGTTGTGTCCGGGCTCGTCGGGCTGCTCCCAGGGCGCCGGGGGGACGATGGCCGCGCTCTGGGTGTACGGCGCGCTGCGGGCCTGCTCCCCGGACGTCGGCTGCCGGGGCACGGACCCCGTTCGGCCGGCGGCGTCGGGCCAGAGCACCTCGTCGGCGCCGCCCGGCCGGGCAGCCCGGTCACCGGTACGCGACCGAGCCGCACCCTCACCGCTGCCGGGCCGACCCGCGCTGTCGCCGGCGTTCGACCGCGTCGGCTGCTTGGGCAGGCTGAGCCCGTCGAGCCCATCCCATCCATCCCACCCGTCCAGCCCGTTCTGCTTGTTCGGCCGGTTGTTCTGGGTGTCATCCGGCCAGTTCTCCACGTGCACGCGCTTCCCCCCACGGGACAGTCTGGGTGCGTGTTCGATGCCGGGCCTTCGCACTTCTCCTGCTTACGGGATCAGGCCCCCACCCGATCCGGGGCGCCCCACGCATCACACGCACCTGTGTGCTCATGGAAACGTTCGGTGAATGTGTGATGATGCGTTGTCAGGCGAAACTCATCATGATGAGTGCATCCATGACCGGAATCCACCCGTCCGCCGGATATGAAAGCCATACTTCCGCCCGCGCCAGCTCGACGGCGGCCCGCCGCAGGGCATCGAGCCCGGGATGCACGAGCCCCTTGCGCCACACCAGCGACACGGGTGACAGCGGCACGGGGTCGACGATCGGCCGCGACACGGTGTGCGGCAGGGGCGGAAGGTCCACCACGGCGAGCACGGGGTACCCCGTCTTGGCCATCAGCCGCTCGAACTCCTCCGGCCCCACGGCCAGCGGCACCGGCGGCGCGACCTCGATCCCCCGCCCCGCGAACAGCAGCCCCGCCAGCTCCGTCCACTCCGGCGTACGGGGATTCCCGGCCCCCGCGTACACGCGCTCACCCGCGAGTTCCGCCAGCGGTACGGCGTCCAGCGCGGCCAGCCGGTGCCCCTCGGGCAGGATCAACGCCATCGGCTCGTACCGCACCGGCTGCTGTTCCAGCCCCGCCCGCACCGCCGGGTCGAGCCCGGCGAACCTCCCGAACGACACGTCGAGCCGTCCGGCGAGCATCTCCGCGGCGGCATACGTCAGCCCGCTCTCGTACCGCGCCATCAGCTCCTGCTCCGGGGCGAGTTCACGGGCCCGGTGCAGCACCCGCCGCCCGGTGGCCAGTCCCGGCGAGTTGAGATCCACGAGCAGCGGGCGCGCCTCCCGAAACGCGGCGACCAACTCGTCCTGCGCCGCCAGCACCCGCCGGGCGTAGGGCAGCAGCCGCTCCCCGTCCGCCGTGAGCGTCACCCGCCGAGTCGTCCGTACGAACAGCTCCGCCCCCAACTCCCGCTCCAGCCGCCGGATGTCCCGACTGAGCGCCTGCTGGGCCACGTAGAGCCGAGCGGCGGCCCGAGTGAAGTGCAGCTCTTCGGCGACGGCGAGAAAGGAGCGGAGCAGCCGGGGTTCGATGGTGTCGGGGACGGCGGACATCCGGCGAACTTACAACCGGGACGCGTGAATCACCACGGAGTAAGTGTTGGACGGTTGATCTTGCGCCGGGCGACGGTGGACGCATGCCGCAACCATCGCCCGAGAGCCCACCCTCCCCTGCTCACAGTGACGGCGGACACCCTGGTGGCAGCCGACTTCAACGCTCGTGGCCGCTCAGGGGCAGCGCCCCGTAAGGGGCGCGGGGCTGTGACATACGCGGCTCCGCCGCGTGGGCGCGAGAAACCACGATTCACCCGCGGTCGCCGTACGTCCCGTACCCCCGAGCCACCAGGCGCTCCCTACCGCCACCTGTTCACCCCGCCCGGCACCATCCGCTTCACCGCCGGAGGCATCCTCGCTCGGCTCCCCATGGGCATGTTCAGCGTGAGCGCGATCCTGATGATCGTTGACGCCTACGACTCCTACGCCCTGGCCGGCGCGGTGGTCGCGACCGGCCTGGCGGCAACCGCCCTGGTGGCCCCCTGGACCGCCCGCATGGTGGACCGCCACGGCCAGTCCAAGGTGGCGGTCCCGGCCATGGCCCTGGCCCTGCTCGGCGGTCTCGCCCTGGTCGCCTGCGTCCACTGGGGCGCTCCCGTCTGGGCCCTGTTCGCCTCCTACGCGGCCACAGCCACGGCACCGAACACCGGCGGCATGTCCAGAGCCCGCTGGGCCCACCTCCTGAAGGACGACCCCTCGGCCCTGCACACCGCGAACTCCTTCGAACAGGCGGTGGACGAGCTCTGCTTCATGCTCGGCCCGGTGCTGGCCGCGTTCCTCTGCACGACCCTGTTCCCGGAGGCCGGGACCCTGATGGGCGGTCTGGTCTGTATGACGGGCGTACTGATCTTCGCCGCCCAGCGTGAGACGGAACCGCCCCCCACCGGCCGTAGCACCGCGAGGTCTCCCGTCCGCGCCCCCGGCTTCCCGGCCCTTCTGGCCGTCTTCCTGGCGACGGGCGCGGTGTTCGGCTCCCTGGAGGTCGTGACGATCGCCCACACGGACGCCCAGGGCCACCCCTCGGCGGCGGGTGTGCTCCTGGGTCTTCAGGCGGCGGGGTCGTGCGTGGCGGGACTGGCGTACGGGGCCCTGAGAGTGACGGGCCCGGCGGAACACCGCGTCCGTCGTTGTCTGGCGGGGATGGCGGCGCTGATGACGCTCCCGTGGTCGGCCGCCTCCACTGCCGACTCGCTCTTCCTTCTGGCCCCGGCCCTCCTGCTCGCCGGCATGGCCACCGCCCCCACGATGGTCACGGCGATGTCGCTCGTCCAGCAGCGCACGCCGGAGGGGCAGCTGAACGAGGGGATGACGTGGGCCGTCACGGGCCTGCTCGGCGGTATAGCGGTCGGCTCTGCGGTGGGCGGCTGGGTGGTGGAGGGCTCTGCCGTGCCCGGGTTCGGCGTACCGGTGGTGGCGGCGGTGCTGGCGTTGTTGGTCGCGAGAGAGCTCGGGAGGTGAGGTCGTGGGGCGGCTGCGGGTTGGTTGTGGCTGGTCGCGCCCACGCATCCCCCGCAGCCGCCGACCGACCCGGGCCCCCGAGCTCTCAGTCGAGCGTCACGTCGAACAGGTCCAGTTGCAGCAGCGGGGTGACCGTGACGTTCTTCGTCCGGGTCGACCAGCCCGACTCCACCTTCTGGTACCACAGCGGAATCGCGGGCATGTCCTCGAGGATCAGCTTCTCCGCCTGCTGGTAGAGCTCCCAGCCCTCCTTCTCCGTGGGTGCCGCGTCCGCCTTGGCCAGCAGCGCGTCCACCTCCGGGTTGGAGTAGCCGGAGCCGTTGACCGCCGCGCCCGTGCGGAAGATCGGGTTGAGGAAGTTCTCGATCGACGGGTAGTCCGCGACCCAGCCGGAACGGAAGATGGTCGTCATCTTCTGCTCGTTGATCAGCTTGCGGAACTCACCGAAGGTCGGGACCGGCACATACTTGGCCTCGACGCCCAGGGCCGCGGTGATCGTGTGGCAGGCCGCGTCGATCCACACCTGGTTGGCCGAGTCGTCGTTGGAGGTCAACTCGATCGGGCCCTGGAAACCGGTGGCTTCGAACAGCGCCCTCGCCTTCTCCGGTTGATAGGTGCACAGGTCCCCGCTGGCGTCACCGCCGTACCCGGGCACGATCGGCGGCACCAGCCCGTCCGGCAGCATCTTGTCGCCGTCGAACGCCTTGTCGATCACGTACTGCCGGTCGATGGCCATCGAGATCGCCTGCCGCAGTCGCGGATCGCTGAACCGCGGGTCGTACAGGGGGAACGAGATCGACTGCACGCCCATGTACGGCTTGGACACATAGCGCCCGGCCAGATCCTGCTTGTACCGGCCGCCGTCGAGCGCGTCCGCCGGGACGAAGTCGAGGTAGTCGAGCTTGTTCGCCACGACGTCCGCGTAGGCGTCCTCGAGCATCCGGTAGAACCGGAATTCCACGCCGGCCACATGCGGCTTGCGGGCCCCGGCGTAGGCGTCGTAGCGCCTGAGCACGATGTTCTCGCCGGGGGTGTGCGACTCGAAGCTGAACGGCCCGTTGCCGATCGGATGTGCTTCGAACGCCTCGCGGTCGGAGAAGAAGGCGCGGGGAAGGGGGAAGAACGCCGCGTAACCGAGCTGGGTCACGAAGGCCGAGAACGGTGCCGACAGCGTCACCTCGAAGGTGCTGTCGTCGATCACCTTCAGACCCGACAGCTTGTCCGTCGATCCGCTCTGGGTCGCTTCGTAACCCTGGATGTGGGACAGGTACTCGGCGCCCTGCAGTCTGTTCGGGCCGTAGGTGGTGTAGTTCCAGGCGTCGACGAAACTCTCGGCGGTCACCGGAGTCCCGTCGTGGAACGTCCATCCCGGGTGCAGGGTGATCCGGTAGACGCGGGAGTCGGCCGAGTCGATCGACTTCGCCACCGCCGTGCGGGGTTCGGCGGTGTTCGGGTCGTATTCGACCAGGCCGGTGAACAGGGCGTTCACGATCTTCACGCTGTCGCGTTCGGTCGCGTCGCCGGGCACCAGCGGATTCTCCGGTTCGGTGCCGTTCCAGCTGATGATGTCCATGGGTGGAAATCCCCCTCAGGTCAATGTGGGAAAGGAAGGAAAGGGCGAAGAGGGCGAGAGGGCTTCGGCCTCGCCGGGGTCAGGGCCGTCCGCCGGTGCCGAGGTCGAGGCCGTTCGCGGGTGCCGGGGTCAAGGCCGTCCGCGGGTGCCGGGGTCAAGGCCGTCCGCGGGTGCCGGGGTCGGCGCCGTGCAGCCACTCGACCCGGTCGCACAGGTCCTGCGGGGACAGCGCGGACAGCATGGCATTGCGCCGCCGGGCCGCCTCACCGGCCGGGTGGAAGAGCCGGCTGCCCATCTCGCGGGCGACCAGCTGGGCGGCGGCGGTGCGCTCGCGCCGCTCGGCGGCGAACTTCTCGAAGCGCTGCTCGAACTCCGTCTCGTCGGCGCCGATCAGTTCGCCGAGGACCACCGCGTCCTCCAGGGCCTGACAGGCGCCCTGGGCCGCGTACTGCAGCATGGGGTGGGCCGCGTCGCCGACGAGGACCACCCGTCGGTCGGTCCAGTTCCGTACCGGGTCGCGGTCGCAGAGGACCCAGGTACGCCAGTCCTCGCCCAGTTCGAGCAGCTGTCGGGGGGTCCTGCTCAGCCGCGGGAACTCCGCGAGCACCCGGTCCTTCGGCACCGGGACGCCGGTCACCGCCTCCGCCGCGCCGTCGTCGCGGGTGGCGGCCAGGTTGAGGAACCCGCCGTTGCCGATGGGGTAGTGGACGAAGTGCCAGTTGGGCCCGGCCCACAGGGTCACCGTGTTCCAGCGCAGTTCCTCCGGCACCCGTTCCATCGGGATCACCGAGCGGTAGATGGTGTGCCCGGACACCCGGGGGTGGCCGTCCCCGACGAGTTGTCCGCGTACGGCGGAGTGGATTCCGTCGGCTCCGATCAGCGCCGCGCCGTGCACCTGTTCGCCGGAGGTGAGGTGTGCGGTCACACCCGAGTCGTCCTGCGTGTAGCGCTCCACCTGGGCGCCGGTGCGCAGTTCGACGGCGGCCGAGGCCCGGCAGGCCGCCAGCAGCGGCGCGTACAGGTCGACCCGGTGGACCACCGCGTAGGGGTGGCCGAAGCGGCGGCGGTACTCGCCGTCGAGCGGCATGCCGACGACCCGCTCCCCGGTGGTCCCGTCCATGAAGCAGAGCTCGTCGACGTGGACGGCCCGGTCCCGGACGGCGTCGCCCACCCCTAGCCGGTCGAGCGCCCGGAACGCGTTGGGCGCCAGCTGGATGCCCGCGCCCAGCTCGGTGAAGCTGTCGCGGCTCTCCAGCACCAGTACCCGATGGTTCCGCCGGGCGAGGCTCAGTGCGGTCGCCAGCCCGCCTATGCCGCCACCCGCGACGAGTATCTTCGCCATCTCGACTCCCGCTGCCTCTCCGGGTCGTTGGGTCGTGGTTCGGGTCCGGGCCGTCCGGTCGTGGTTCGGGTCCGGGCCGTTCGGGTCCGGGTCGTCCGGTCGCCATTCAGCTTCGGGTCGTCCGATCGCGGTTCAGCTTCGGGCCGTCCGGTCGCGGTTCAAGTCCGGGGGCCGGTCTCGGATCGGGTCCCGGCCGTCCGGTCGCCGTTCGGGTCCGGGCCGTCCGGTCGCCGTTCCGTCGTCGACGGCTCGGGCTCCTTGTCGGAGCCCGGCCTCAGACGGTGGCGCCGCCGTCGAGGACCAGGTCGTGGCCGACGACGAAACTGGACTCCTTGCCGGCCAGCCAGAGCACGGTGGCCGCGATCTCCTCGGTGGTGGCCATCCGCCCGACCGGCGTCTCGGCCGCGTCCCCCTCGGCGGTGGACCCGCCCAAGTAGTGCGCCTGGTCCGAGGGCTGCGCCTGGTCTGTCGCGACCGCGCCAGGGCTGATCGCGTTGATGCGGATGCCCTCACGGATGTACTCGCGCGCGGCGGTCCGGGTCATCATGCTCAGCGCCGCCTTGGACGCCGCGAAGGCGCCGAGGCCGGGCACCCGGCCGTGGACGGCGACATTGGCCGAGGTGTTGATGATGACCCCGCCGCCGTTCTGCCGCATATGGGCGATCTCGTGCTTCATGAGCAGCCAGACGGCGGTCAGGTTGGTCGACAGGATGTCGGTCCAGACGGCCTCGCAGATCTCGGCGAGCGGGCTGGGCCGGCCCGTGTAACCGGCGTTGTTGAACGCGATGTGGAGGCCGCCGTGGCGCTCGTGCACCGTCTTGACCAGGCGGATCACATCCATGCCATGGGTCACGTCCGCCGGCATGGCGTCGGCGACACCGCCCTCCTTCTCGATCAGGGCCACGGTCTCCCGCAGATCACGGGGTTCCCGCCCGGAGACCATCACCGTGGCCCCCTCGCGGGCGAAAGCGAGCGCGGCGGCCCGGCCGATGCCGGATCCGCCCGCGGTGACCAGGGCGACCTTTCCGGCGAATCGTGCGGTCATCAGGTTCCTCCTGTGCTGAGGGAATGGACGCCGCGGCCCCGGAATTCGGTCGAACTACCACCGGCGGGCCGGAACGGTCGACGATGCATCGGATTACTTGGTCCTTTGACGGGCTCGGCCGCGGGATTTCCGGGTTCGGCGCCGGATTCGTCGGCGGCGGATTCCTCGGCGGCGGCCGGGGCGAGCGCGGGAAGGCGGGCTGTCCCGGATTCCCCGCGCTCACGGCGGCGTCGGATCAGGCGGCCTGAAGACCGGCCTTGAGGGCCGTGGCGATCTCGACCGCGCGGCGGGCCTGGAACTCGATCGCGCTCAGCTTCTCCTCGCCCGGGGCGATGGTGTCGTGGGAGACGTGGCTGGTGCCGTACGGGTTGCCGTTGCTGGTCGCGTACTGGATCGGGTCCGCGTAGCCGGGGGCGACGATGATCGCGCCCCAGTGGTAGAAGGTGTTGTTGAGCGCCAGCAGCGTGCTCTCCTGGCCGCCGTGCGAGGTGGAGCTCGACGTGAACGAGGAGACCACCTTGTTCACCAGCTTGCCCTCGTACCAGAGGTCGCCGGTGCTGTCGATGAACTGCTTGAGCTGGGCGGCTGGCAGACCGAAGCGGGTGGGCGTGCCGAACAGGATGACGTCGGCCCAGTCGAGGTCCTCGACGGTCGCCTCGGTGATGCCGCCGGTGGTGGCGACGTGTTCGGCCCACTCCGGGGAGGTGGCGATCGCGGCCTCGGAAGCCGTCTCGGCGACCTTGCGCAGACGCACCTCGGCTCCGGCCTTCTCGGCGGCCACGGCGGCCGCGTCGGCCAGCTTGTGCACGTGTCCGGTGGACGAGTAGTAGATGACGGCGACGTTGGTCACGATCACAACTCCAATTCGGAATGGGCCGGCGTACGGGAGAACTGATGGGCTGGCATACGGGGAACTGATGAGCGGGGCGTACGGGGAAGCGATGGGCCGGCATACGGGGGACCGATGGGCGGGCCTCGCGGAAATCGACTCTTTCGCGACGGCCGGTGCGGCGGCAAACAGTCGGCCGCGATTTCATCACCTTGCCGGGCGGGAGGGCCGACGCCGATTCGCATGTGCCGAATTGACCGCGGATCTATGTCACCTCGGCGCAACGTCCGGACAATCCGGCTTCTAAGCTGTTCCGATATCCGGAATCGCCCCCCGACGCGGAAGGAGCGTTCCCGATCCATGCGTGCAGATCAGAAACCCGCGGCGGGTCGCACGACGGCCCGCGACGACAGCGGCAGCCGTGTGGCCGTCCTCGGATCGCCGGTCGGCGACTCGCTGTGGCCCACGCTGCACCGGGCCGCCTACGCGGCCATGGGACTGGACTGGAAGTACGAGGCGTTCGAGTGCGACGAACCCGGGCTGCCCGGGCTGTTCGACTCGCTCGGCGGCGACTGGGCCGGGCTCTGCCTGGCCATGCCGCTCGGGCGAGCCGTTCTGCCGCTGGTCGACGAGGTCTCGGACCTCGCCCTGGATGTGGGCGGGGCGGACACGGTGGTCTTTCGGCACGGCCGCAGTTTCGGCGACCACACCGGCGTGCACGGCATCACGACCGCGCTCCGGCAGGCGGGACTCGAGGCACCCGGATCCGCCGTGGTGCTGGGCGGCAGGGCCACGGCCTGCTCCGCGCTGGCCGCCCTGCGGGAGCTCGGCGTCAGGGAGCCGATCGTCGTGGTCCGGGAGCGCAGCCGGGCCATGGAGGTCGAGGCGGCGGCGGGCCGGCTCGGCGTCTCGGTCGACGTGCGTCGCTTCGACGAGTTGGACCGGTTGCTCCGGGGCGTCGCGGTGGTGGTCTCCACCCTGCCCGCCGGAGCGGCCGACACCCTCGCCTCGACCGTCGCCCGCTCCGGGGCCGCCGTCCTCGACGCGGTGTGCTCGGCCTTTCCGACCCGGCTCGCCAAGGCGGCGGGCTTCGTCGGCAGCACGGTGGTCGACGGCCTGTCCATGCTGCTGCATCAGACGGTGCGGCAGACCGAGCTGCTGACCGACCTGACCGACGTGCCGGTCGCGGCGCTGCGCGGGGCGGCCCGCGCCGAACTGCTCCGGCGGGCGGCCCGGGAGGCCGAGCCCGCCGGCTCACGCTGACAGCTCCTTCGCGGCGCCGTAGCGCTGGTGGCGTGCCGAGGAGAGCACGAGGATCGCGTGGGCCACGGAGCAGAGCGTCACATGGCGGTGCCAGCCCGCGTAGGAGCGCCCTTCGAAGTCCCGCATGCCCACCCGTGTGCTGATCTCGGTGAAGTCCTTGCTCACCCGCCGGGTCAACCGCCCGAGGCGCAGCAGCGCGGCCGGTGGCACGTCCACCAGATTGGACAGCCAGAGCTCCGCCGTCCGGCCCTTGTGCATCGGCCAACCGCCGACGAGCGTCAGTGCCCGGTCGGACAGCGGCCGAAGGCCCGGCCTGCGGACGGTCGACATGGTCACCCTCGTACCGCTCACCAGGACGGATCGGGTGATCGAGTACTCCGGGTCGATCCAGCAGACGGGCTTGGACAGCTTCTTCGCCCGCTCGACCAGTTGCTGCGCCTGGAACAGCCGCTCCCCGGAACCGGGGTGACCGGGATCGAAGCCGACCATGCGCATCGCTCCGCCGACGCGCATGACGAACGGAATGCCCCTGCGTGTGAAGTGCTCGACCAGGGCGAGGGAGTCCAGGGTGCGGGCGTCCAGGACCACCGGCCGACGGCGCAGGCCCCAGGCCGCGTCGGCGAGTTCGGCCACCGTGTGCACGACGGCCGCTTCCACGCTCATGACCGTGACGTCGTCCGGTATCCGGGCCCGTCTGCGCCGCTCCTCGTTCTCCAGCCACTCGGGCGGCAGGTTGAGGCTCCAGTTGACCGGCGCGCTCAGCTGCTCGTTGGCCAGGGAGACGCCGTAAGCCTGCTGGCTGTTGACGGCGCGGCCGAGGTCGGAGCGGAAGGATTCCTCGACCCCGACGGAGTGCGCTCCGGCCTTGGGGATCGCCATCGAGTCGATCACCCATGCCTGCGGCAGCAGCACCCGGTCCAGGTGACGGGCGAGCGCCTGCCGTACGGGGCCCCAGGCCCAGGAGGAGTCGCTGATGAAGTGGTGCAGGCTCTGCTCGGCGGCGCCGTGGTCGGCCACGGCGGCCAGGGCGCGCATGGACTTGCGTCCCGGCACGGACAGCAACCCGGAGACGTACCACTCACCTCTGGTCCGCTGGTCGCGCCGTTTGAACGAGGCGAGCATCCGCCGGCAGAACTCGGTGACGAAGTCGTCTGCGACGTCGCCCCATGTCTGCGCCAGGGAATCCCTCTCCACGCCTTCCATGGCTCCCCCTCCTTCTCCTCGGTCGGCATCGCTGACACCCCCCGTAGGTGGCGTCACCCTCGGGGCCGAACACGTCGACCATACGATACCGGACGGTTGGTTTTCTATACCTTGTCACATCGCTTTACCTCGCCCCGGGTCGACCTGACAGAGAGGAACATACCGCATGGCCGGTTTGATAGGATGCCGATTGCCGGCCGGATCGCCGTCACGAAGGAGAAGCCATGCCACGCCAGGAACGAGCCGAACGCACCCATGAGGTGATCGTCCGGGCTGCGGCCGTGTGCTTCGACACGACCGGCTTCACGGCGACCAGCCTGGGCGACATCGCGGAGACGGCAAAGGTCTCCAAAGGGGCCCTGTACTTCCACTTCAGCTCGAAGGAGAAGCTGGCCGAGGCCGTCGCGGCGCGGTCGGGGGCGGACTGGCGGGGCATCCTCCGGGCGGCCAGGGCGCCGGACGGCCCGATGCTGCAGATGCTGATCGACATGACCCACGGCCTGGCCCACCGGATCCGGCACGACGTGGTGTTCCGGGCCGGCCTGCGGCTCTGCGACGACCGCCGGCCCGGCGAGGACCCGTACCCGAGCCCGTACCAGAGCTGGCGGCGGGCCACGGCGCACCTGCTCGCCAGGGCCGATCGCCGGGGGGAACTGCTGCCCGGCCTCGACCTGGGACACGCCGTGCGTCTGCTGACCGCGACCACCGCCGGCGTCGAGATGCTCTCCCGTCAGGACCGGGGCTGGCTGACCACGAAGACCGTCGCCGGGGTGTGGAGTGCGCTGCTGCCCGCGCTCGTGCCCGCCGAGCAGCTCGATCGCTTCCGCCCCCACGGGCGGGCGACGCCGACGCTCCCCGTCCCGCGGCGGCCGTCGCCCATCGGTGTCGGAGGCAGGACGGGTAACTAGGTGGTCCGGGCGAGCCGGCAGGGCTCGCCCGACCGACGAGGGCGACCTGGGGGAACCGCCCCGGTCAGCCGGCGGCGGACTCCTGGGTGACGGCCGCCCCCTGGGCCGCGGCGGCCTTGTGAAGTCGCGTACCCCGGTCGGGGCCGGTGTCCAGCCGGGCCAGCGCGGCGGGGACGGCGACGGACGGCAGGATGTGCTTCCACATCACCGACACACGCTCCTCCAGATCCAGCAGACCTGAGCTGACCTGGGAAAACGCCTGGATTCCGGTGAAGGACCCGACGATCAGCTCCGCCGTCGCGCGACAGTCGACGTGCGGCAGCACCTCACCGTCCCGCTTGGCCTGCTCCAGCAGCTCCTCGCACACCTTCGCCCAGGCCAGATAGGGGCTGTGCGCCGCGAAGTCGACGGACCCGCGCTCCATCGCCAGGCGGCTCCCGGCGCGCAGCATCGCGTCGTTCGGCAGCGCGTGAGCGACGTTCATGGTGAGGTCCACGACCTCCTGCAGCTTGGTCGCCTGAGGTGACACGTGCACGTGGAGCGTCTGCTCCTGCAGGACGCCGCGCGCCAGATCCTCCTTGGAGGGGAAGTGGAAGTACAGGGCGCCCTTGGTCACGGACACCCTGGACAGGATCTCCTTGATCGACGCCGCGTCGTAACCCAGCTCGTCGAAGACCATCGCCGCGCCCTGCAGGATGAGCCGCCTCGTCTCCACTGCTCGAGCCTGTTGTGCCATGCGGTTACTCCCGTTGCTGTAGTCAGGCCGCCGCGGCCGGAGCTGGTCGGAACGGCCGGTACGACAACTTATCAAGTCGTCTCCGATACCCAGTACAAAAAAACCGGGCGACCTGTATTGTAGCGGCTACCGACAGGGGAACGAACATCCTTTTGGGGGGGACATGTCCGTATCGCTGCTCTCGAACGACGTGGAACTGGAAGCCCCGCTTCCGGCGCCTTACCAGCTCTACGGCTCCTACTTGAACGCCGTCATCCCGTCACAACCGCAGCGCCCGCGGTTCACCACCACGGTGCCCAAGGAGTACGTCCACCGCGCCGCCGTGGCCGAGGTCCTGCTCACCGGATGGCTGCCCCTGGACGAGACCAGCTTCATCGTCTCCGCCCAGTGGCCGCGCGCCCACAGCTACTTCACATCCCCGTGCGGGCTGTACTACGACTCGACGCTGGTTGCGGAAACCATTCGCCAGGTCGGAACGCTGGTGTCGCACGCCGAGTTCGGCGTTCCGCTGAACAGTCACTTCATTCTGAACGGTCTCGACTACAGCTGCGACCCGGCGCAGTTGATGGTCCTCGGGGCGCCGGCCGAGCTGTCCCTGACCGTCACCTGCTCGAACATCCGCCGCAAGGGCGGGCAGTTGGCCGCCGTGGACTTCAACGTCGACATCCTGCGCGACGGCCGGCCGGTGGGCTCGGGCGTGGCGAAGGCCTCCATGCTCCGGCCGGAGGTCTACAGACGGATCCGCGGCGAGCGGCTGACGCCGGCACCGGAGGCGCCGCTGACCGAGCCGGTCGCGCCCGCGCTGGTCGACCGTCGGTACGCCCCGGACGTCGTACTCTCCCCCGGTGACGCCCCGCGCCGCTGGCCGCTCCGGGCCGACCAGCGTCACCCCATCCTCTTCGAGCACCCCAACGACCACATCCCCGGCATGGTGCTGCTGGAGGCCGCCCGGCAGGCCACGCGCCTGATCGCCCCCGGCAGCACGGCGATCGCGGCCGAGAACTCCTTCGGGCGGTACGTGGAGTTCGACGCCCCCTGCGTGATCGAGGCGGAGGAGCACGAGTCGGCCGATCCGGCGGTCAGGATCGTGTCCGTCCGGGCCGAGCAGAACGGCCGGACGGCGTTCACCAGCACCATCACCCTCGCGGCACCCGGCGCGTAGGCCCCGCGCCCCGGGCGCACCGCCTGGCTCCCGGGTACGACGGGCGGTCCGCCGTCGAGCCGGCGGTCTCGGGGGGAGAGTGCCGGGAGGC
>NZ_AEJC01000471.1 GCF_000317595.1 Streptomyces ipomoeae 91-03
TCCACGGTGGTGATCTGTGTGCCGACGCCGGTGACCCGGGAGCTGACGCCCGATCTGCAGGCTCTGAAGGCGGCGTGCGCGACCGTCGTCGAGCGGGCGGTTCCCGGGCAGCGCGTCATCCTCACCTCGACCACCTATGTGGGGTGCACCGAGGACCTGCTGGTCCACCCGCTGGCCGAACGGGGCCTGCGCGCGGGGACCGACATCGCGGTGGCCTTCAGCCCGGAGCGGATCGACCCGGGGAACGACGGTTACGCGCACGAGGACGTGCCCCGGGTCGTCGGTGGCATGACGCCCCTGTGCACAGCGGCGGCCGTCAAGGTGCTGAGCCGCAGTTCGCGGAGCGTGCACCAGGTCTCCTCGCCGCGAGCCGCCGAGATGGCCAAGCTGCTGGAGAACATCTTCCGGGCCGTGAACATCTCGCTGGCGAACGAGTTCGCCGACGCCAGCCGGTCCCTCGGCCTCGACGTCATGGAGGTCATCGACGCCGCGGCGACCAAACCGTACGGCTTCATGCCCTTCTACCCCGGCCCGGGCATCGGTGGGCACTGCATACCCTGCGACCCGCACTACCTGCTGTGGCAGATGCGGCGGGAGCGGTTGAACCTCCCTGTGGTCGCGGCCGCGATGGCCGGCATAGCCGAGCGTCCCCGGCAGATCGTCGACCGGGTCCGCGACGTTCTCTCCGATCACCGCAAAGGCCTGCGCGGCGCGCGCGTGCTGGTCGTGGGCATCACCTACAAGCCCGGTGTGAAGGATCTCCGGGAGTCCCCGGCGCTGGAGATCATGGAGGAGCTCGACCGGGCCGGCGCGGAGGTGTTCTTCTCCGACGAGCTGATCAGCACGGTGACCGTCAATGGAAAGCCGCTGCACAGCGTGGATCTGGACACGGCTGACGTCGATCTGGTCCTCGTCCACACCATGCAGCGCCGCGACCCGGTGCTCCCCGACACCGAGAAGAGTCTGGTCCTGGACGCCACCTACTGGCTGAAGGTCCCGGGCTCGGCCGTTCCCTAGCGGTAGTTCCCCGGCGGCGGCCCCGGATTCGCCCCCATTCACCGATCCACCGATCCACCGAACAGGGAGAAGAGTCATATGCAGTCCGTCCTCCACATCCCCACCAACAGGGACACCAGCATCGCGATCGCGAGCTACGTCAAGGAGGTCCGATACGCCCGGGAGGAGTTCGGCAAGAACATTCCGCTGGTCCTGATCGAGACCGACAACGGGGACCAGGTCGCACACAACGCCCGTGCGCTGGAACAGGCGAAGGCGCAGGATCCGGACCTGACCCTCTACCACATGACGATCGAGCGTCAGGGGGCGTACTTCGCCGCCCTGCTGGAGGGCGAGCCGGAGCGGGTGCGGAACGTGTTCTCGTCGCGCGCGAAGAACTACGCGACGGCGATGAACAAGCTGTTCCTGATGACTCCGTCCTTCGGGGCCGACATGTTCCACCGACGCGACTCCGACACCACGCTCCTCTCCGACCATCTCGACGGGATAGCGCCTCGGTACCCGATCGAACCGGAGCTCAGGTACCTGGGAGCGCGGGTCGGCAGTGTCGCGAGCACGGGGGACGCGGAGCGCGACGACCGGAGGATCTGGGTCGTCGGCGGCAACTACTTCGGCGAGTGGAACATCGACGTCAAGGATTTCGCCCGCCGGGACTTCGGCATCGTGCACCGCCTGTACGAGCTGCTCGGATTCGAACGGTCCGTGGTCGAGGAGATCTGCGCCGAGGCATTCCAGTTCGATCCGGTCTACGAGGAGGTCGACGAGCTGAACTTCGTGACCTCGGTGAACGACGGGCTGAACCCGGACTGCGCGAACTTCGGCATGTACCGGCTGCACGAGTACCTGCCCGCGGTCCCCGGCGACAACATGCTCGCGGCGGACTACTTCCAGTTCGACATAGCCACCGCGCTCGGGATCCCGGCGCTGAACCACGGCCGGCCGGTGTTCCACCAGTACGAGCCCGAGCGGTTCGATCCGACGCGGAAGCTCTCGTACTGGGAGGGCATGGCGCGGTTCGCCGACTACTTCAACTTCTACTACGGGATATTCACCGGCGACCTCTCCACCAAGCTGTCGCACGACGACGGGGACGGTCTGCCGGCCGAGCTCTCCGCCGAGATCGTCGAGACGAGTCGCCGGCAGCGCCTGACGCTGGACAAGAAGGAGCGCGCCGCGCGGATCAAGCGCATCGCGGAGGAGATCCTGATCCCCTTCGACGAGAACTACGCCGCGATCGGACGGCAGTTGGTCGAGCGCGCCGATCTTTACGTCACGCAGTGCGACGCCGCCTACGAGACACATGAGCTGCTTCTGGAGCGATGGCCGCGCATCATCGAGCGGGCCAAGCAGATCAGCCTCCCCAAGACGCTGAGCGCTCGATGACGGTGGTGCAGCCCGAGCCGGCCCTGCGCTGGGCTCGCGACCGCCGGTTCGTACTGCCGCTGCTCGCCACCGCCGTCCCGCTGACGCTGCAGCATCTGCTGTCCTCCACCAGGAACGTCGCCAACACGTTCCTGACCGGGCAGCTGGGCGGCCCCGAGGTGGCGGCGGTCGGGTTCTGCGGACTGGTGTTCATGGTCGTCACGCTCGCCGTCAGCGGCATGGCGGACGGCGGCTCCGTGATCACCACACAGGTGTGGGGCAGCGGCAACGTCGCCCGGACACGACAAGCGGTCGCGTTGACCCTGCTGGCGTCCGGGCTCATCGCGGTCGCCGCCAGTACCGGCTGCTTCATGTGGGCCGAGCGGATCGCCGCGATCGGCACAAGCGATCCTGTGGTCCAGAGCATCGCCGGGTCCTACATTCGCGTGGCCGCCTGGATGGTGATCCCGTACGCCGTCATCTGCTCCCTCGAAGCCGGTCTGCGATCCGTCGGCAAGGCCGCGGTCACGATCAGGTTCACCGTGATCGGAGTGATCGCGCACGTCGCGCTCGCCCATGGACTCATCTTCGGCCGCTGGGGGCTGCCCGAGATGGGGGTGGCCGGCGCGGCGTGGGCCGCCGTGCTCAGCTCGGCGCTGGAAGCCCTTCTGCTCATCGGATACATCTACGGGACGAGAAACCCGATCGCCTTCGGTGCCGGCGACCTCCGCAACGGCCTGCGTGAGGGGCTGCTGAGAAAGATCGGCCGGGTCGGCGCGCCCGTCGCGGTGAGCTCGACATCGTGGGGGTCCGGCATCCTCGTCTACGGCATTCTGGTGGGTCAGGCCGGCACGACCGAGCTCACCGTGATGGCGATGATGAGCAGCGTCGAGACCATCGCCATGGCCTTCAGCAGCGGCCTCGCCGGCTCCGCCGCCGTGATCGTCGGACAGGGCATCGGGGAGGGACAGAGCGAGGGCGACGTCTGGAAGACGGGCAAGGCGTTGCTGGCGTATGCCGTCGTGGTCGGGTCCGTCCTCGGCGTCGCCATGATGCTGACCCGCCCGTTTCTCGGCCTGCTCTTCGGCGGCGTCGACCAGGTGGCGCTGGACGCGGCCGGTGGAGCCGTCCTGGCGCTGGGCGTGCTGTTCATCTTCCGGGTCCTGGCCATGATGCTGCAGAACGGCCTGCTCCGCAGCGGCGGCGACACCCTGTACATCTTCGGGGCGGATCTCGTGTGCCAATGGCTGGTCGCCATTCCCGCGATCTACCTGACCACGGCGGTGTGGCACAGCCCGCTCCCCGTCATCTTCCTGGCCATCTACAGCGAGGAGATCGTGAAGACCGGCATCAGTGGATACCGGGTGTTCCGACGTCGCTGGATCCGCCGGATGGTGTAGCGAACTGTCCAGCCATATGCAGAAATCAACCAGATGGAGGCAGAGCATGGCCGCCAAACTCAGCGTCGTCGTCCCCATTTACAACGTGGAGCCCTACCTCCCCGGCCTCCTCGACTCACTGGCGGCGCAGGAGCTGACGGACATCCAGGTGGTGCTGGTCGACGACGGCTCGACCGACGGGAGCTCCGCCATAGCGAAGGCGATGGTGGCGGAGGATCGGCGCTTCGAGCTGATCAGCCAGAGCAATCAGGGCCTGAGCGCCGCCCGGAACGCGGGAACGCGCGTGGCGACCGGACGCTATCTGGCGTTTGCCGACGCCGACGACGTCGTCCCCGAGAAGGCCTACCGGATGCTCGTCGACGCGCTGGAGCAGAGCGGCTCGGACATCGCCTCAGGCGACGTTCGCAGACTGCGCTCGAACGAGGTGGAACGGCACGGCGGATACGCGGACCTGTTCGCCACCACCCGGCTCCGGACCCACATCACCCGGGATGATTCGCTCGTCGCCGACCGAATGGTGTGGAACAAGGTCTTCCGTCGATCCTTCTGGGACCACCACGGCCTCGAGTTCTTCCTGCCGCAGTACGAGGACGCGCCGGTCACCATCCACGCGCACATCCTCGCCTCCTCGGTGGACGTCCTCTCGGACGTGGTCTACCTGTGGCGGTTCCGCGAGCTGGGCGAGCCCTCCATCACACAGCGGCACTACGAGCCGGCGAATGTCGCCGCCCGGATGCGGATGGTGGTGGAGACCGGGGACATCATCCTCCGGCTGGCCCCCGAACTGCATGACGTGTTCGCGAAGGACATGCTGACCGGCGACGTCTTCTGGACCGTCGAGGCCGGCAAGATGAACGGGGCGAGCGACCTGGCGGACAGCAGCGATCTGCTCCATCGCTTCCTGGGCACGGTCGAGCCCGCGGTGCTGCGCCAGATGCCGGCGCCCTATCTGCGTCGCGTACGCCTGTTCGCCGCGGGACGGATCGATGAACTGCGTGCCGAGTTCGCGAAGATGCCGGAGTGAGGCGGGCACCGTGGGGCACGGCCGTGCCCCACGGCATCCCTGATGCGGTGATCGCGGCTCGGGGGCGCGGCGTATCAGATGTCCCGGAAGAGACCACTGGGGAGCATTCTGACTGGCCCGGTCTCACGCCTGGCCCGACGCGAGTTCCACCACTGTCACGTCCGAAGGTGCCCCGACCCGGGTCGGCGGGCCCCACGCGCCCGCGCCCCGGGACACATACAGTTGCGTGTCGCCGTACCGTTCCAGCCCCGCGACCGTCGGGTTGGCCAGCTCGGCCACGTAGTTCATCGGCCACAGCTGACCGCCGTGGGTGTGTCCCGACAGTTGCAGGTCCACCCCGTGCCGCACGGCCTCGTCCACGAACACCGGCTGATGCGCCAGGAGTACCGAGGTTCGCGACGGGTCCCGGCCTTCCAGCGCGGCCGTGAGGTCGGGACCGTCGTCGTGGTCCTCACCGGTCACGTCGTTCACTCCGGCCAGATCGAAGGGCGCGAGCTCCACCCGTTCGTTCGCCAGCAGCTTCAGGCCCAATTCCCGCACATGCGCCGTCCACTCCTCCACGCCGGAGAAGTACTCGTGGTTGCCGGTCACGAAGAACGCTCCGTGACGCGCTTGCAACCCGCTGATCGGCTCGACCGCCGATCGGAGGTCGTCCACCGATCCGTCGACCAGGTCGCCGACAACGGCGATCAGGTCCGGCTGGGTCGCGTTCACGGTCGCCACGACCCGCTCGGTGAACCCGCGCCCCAGGATCGGGCCCAGATGGACGTCGCTGACCACCGCGATCCGGAAGCCGTGCGCCGACCTGGGCAGCTTCGCCAGCGGAACCGTCACCCGCTTCACCCGAGGTCCGCGCAGCACCCCGTAGGTTCCGTGGCCGACCGTGCCGACCGCCACCGCGGCAGCCGCCCCGCCGACCAGCCGCGCCACGAACAGCCGTCGCGACAGGTCCGCTGGGGCGTCGCCGTCGGGTGCGTCCGGAGCCGCGGTGACGGGAGCCGAGGCGGGTGCGTCGTCCGGTACCGCGACCGGCTCGGAGGCCGGAGCCGGTACGGCGGCAGGCCGTTGCGCGGCGTGGCGCCACAGCAACCATGCCAGGGCGGGCCGGACCGCCTCGCCGGCGATGACGCCGATCAGCAGGTACAGGGCGACGGCGGCCCACAGGTACGCGGGCCACGCGACGATCCGGACCAGCTGGAACGGCAGTCCGAGCCGGTCCCCGGTGAACACCGTCAGCATGAGCGCGGGGCCCGCCACGAGGACCACGGTGCCCAGCCGCCGCCACACCGTGCCGGGGGTGGTCGTGTCCCGGACGATGCGGCGCCACACGTACCAGTGCAGGCCACCCATGACGCCCATTACCACCGGAATGGCCAGGACGAGCACGACTCCCACGGTGTAACAGCCCTCTCTGACGTTCACTTCATGCTGACGGTGCGGCCGAGGCCGGCCATGGTCGGTTGCTCAGGACGGAGTTCAGCGGGTGGCCGGTTCGGGCCGCCGACTCTCCTCGGCCGTATCCGCGGGGCCTTCGACGGACAGATGCGGAAGGCGCTTGTCGAGCCAGGCGGGAATCCACCAGTTGGCCTTGCCGAACAGGTACATCGTGGCCGGGACCAGGACCGTCCGCAGGACGAACGCGTCGATCGCGACGGCGGCGGCCAAGCCGATCCCGAACTCGGCGACGATCCGCTCGCCGCCGAAGGAGAAGGCGATGAACACGCAGAACATGATGGTGGCCGCCGCGGTGATGACGCGTCCCGTCTCACCGATGCCGACCGCGATGGCCCGCTTGTTGTCGCGGGTGTGGATCCATTCCTCGTGCATGCGGCTGACGAGGAACACCTGGTAGTCCATCGACAGTCCGAACAGGACCGACAGCATGATGACCGGCAGGAACGCCTCGACGGGGCCGGCCGCGCCCCAGCCGAGGCGTTCCGAGCCCCAGCCGTACTGGAAGAACGCGACGATCACACCGAAGGAGGCGGCGGTGGCGAGGATGTTCATGACGGCGGCGACGAGAGGCACCATCAGGCTGCGGAACGCGAGGAGCAGCAACAGGCAGCCGAGCGCGACGATGACCGTGAGGAACAGCGGGAGCTTCCCCGTCAGCACCTCGGCGAAGTCGTCGAAGATCGCCGTCTGGCCGCCCACGTAGACCTTGAGCGTGGTCCCCTTCTCGGCCGGCGGGATCACGTCGTCGCGGAGGTGGTTGATGAGATCCGCGGTGTCCTCGGACTGCGGCGACGTCGTCGGGTAGACCTGGACAATGCCGACCTCGGTGCCGGCTTCCGCCGGCAGCACAGTCACGTCGGCGACGCCCTTGGTGTCGGAGACTGTGGTGGCCAGGCTCTCCAGGGCCTGCCGATCGCCGGCGCCCGGCGTCTCGGCGACGAGCTGGAGCGGGCCGTTGAACCCGGGACCGAAGCCCTCGGCCAGCAGGTCGTACGCCTTGCGGGTAGTGGTGTCCGCAGGGTCGTTACCGGCGTCGGAGGAGCCCAGCCGCAGCGAGAGCACCGGCAGGGCGAGCACGGTGACCACCACCAGGGAGATCACCGAAAGGACCACCCTGCGCCGTTCGGCGATCACGGCCCAGCGAGCCCACATGCCCGGCCGGTTCTCGGGAAGTACGGTCTGTGCGCGGCGTTCGCGACGGCTCAGCACCCGCTTGCCGATGAAGCCGAGCAGCGCGGGCAGCAGGGTGACCGCGGCGAGGACGGTGAAGACGACGGCGGTCGCCGAGGCCACCGCCATGCCGTTGAGGAAGTCCACGCCGAGTACGAACAGGCCGAACAGGGCGACCACGACAGTGCCGCCCGCGAACAGCACCGCGCGGCCGGAGGTGTCGATGGCCTTGATGACCGACGCCTCCATCTCCATGCCGTTCTTCAGGTTCGATCGGTGCCTGGTGACGATGAACAGCGCGTAGTCGATGCCGACACCGAGACCGATGAGCGCGCCGAGGATGGGCCCGACCTCGCCGATGTTCATGACATGGGTGAGCAGGGTGACGGTCATGAGGCCGACGCCTACCCCGGCGATCGCGGTGGCGATCGGCAGCAGCATCGCGAACAGCGAGCCGAACGCCACGAACAGCACGATCGCGGCGGCGACCACACCGACGAGTTCGCTGAGGCTCTGCCCGGATTCCTGCACCTGGCCGATCGGGTCGCCGCCGAGCTCCACCTTCAGGCCGTCGCCACGGGCCTCCTCGGCCGTGTCGACGAACTTTTCGAGGTTGGCCTTCTCCAGGTCCATGCTCTGCTCCGTGAAGTTCACGGCGGCGTAGGCGATGTGCCCGTCTTCGCTGATCTGCTTCGCGCCCTGCTCGCTGTACGGGCTGGTGATCGCGGCTACATTCGGGATCTTGGCGAGCTGGTCGAGGGTGGAGGTCATCCGGTCACGGACGGCGGCGTCCCGGACGTTGCCATCCGACTCCCACACGACGGTAGCGGTGGCTCCGGACTGGGCGGGCATCGTCTCCCGCAGCAGTTCGAGCGCCTTGGACGACTCGGTGCCGGGGAGGGAGAAGCTGTCGCTGGCCTTGGTACCGGCGGCGGTCGAGGCAATGCCCACACCGGCGAGTACGGCCACCCAGAGCAGCACGACGAGGAGCCGGTGTCGATAGCACCAGCGGGCAAGGGCGGACAAGGGAACTCCTCAGGGACGAGGCCGACGTGATGCTTTCCAATCTCGTGCGCCCGAGCAGCCCGATTGTCCGTCTCGCGGACGGTATCCGCCGTACCGCGCTCGCGGTAGCGCCCTACACCGTGGGCGGAGAGCCGGCCCGGACCAGGCCCGTCTCGTAGGCGAGCATGACGAGTTGGGCCCGGTCATGGACACGGAGCTTGGCCTGCGTGCGGTTTACATGGGTCTTGGCGGTGTACGGGCTGATGCCCAGCCGCTCGGCGATCTCGTCGTTGCCGAGCCCGGCCGCCACCAGGACGAGGATCTCCCGTTCCCGCTCGGTGAGCGCCGCCAGCCGCTCGGCGGCGGCGCCCACGTCCTGCAGGGGCCCGCGCAGGAACCGGGCGATCAGCGCGCGCGTCGCACCGGGGGACAACAGCTGACCGCCGTGGGCGACCAGGCGGATCGCCTGCTGGAGTTCCGCCGGTTCGACGCCCTTGCCGAGGAACCCGCTGGCCCCGCAGCGCAGCGCGCTGAACACATACTCGTCGACTTCGAAGGTGGTCAGCACCAGGACCCGTACGTCGGGCAGCGTCGAGGTGATCTGCCGGGTGGCGGTGAGGCCGTCCGAGCCGGGCATCCGGATGTCCATCAGTACGACATCGGCCCCGCCGGCGAGCCGGACCGCCTCCCGTCCGTCGGACGCCTCGCCCACCACCTCCATGTCGGGCGTGGAGTTCACCAGCACCTTGAAGCCGGCCCTGACCAGTTCCTGGTCGTCGGCGAGCAGGACCTTGATCGTCATGTTCCCGTCCCCTTGTGCGGCAGGAGGACACGGACCTCGAACCGGCCCTCGGTCAGCTGTGTCGTGAAGGTCCCGCCGAGGGCGTGCGCGCGTTCCCGCATGCCGAGCAGTCCATGGCCGCCCTCCCCGAGCGCCGGCGGATCAGGAGCGGTGGAGCGGGAGCGTGGTACGGGACCGGCCGGGTTGCGCATGCTGATCTGGAGCGCGGACGGCAGGTAGCCGAGTTCCAGTTCGGCGTGCGGGCGGGACGCGTGTCTGCTCGCGTTCGTCAGGGCCTCCTGGACGACCCGGTACGCGGTGAGCCCCACCGCCGGGGGCAGGTCCACGGGTGCCCCGGCGATCTTCTGGTCGACGATCAGGCCGGCGGCGGTGAAGCCCGCGATCAGGTCGGGCAGCGCGTCCAGCCCGGGGGACGGCTCGTAGGCCGCCTCGTCGGGGGCGTCCGGCCGGCGCAGCAGCCCGATGGTGGTGCGGACCTCGTCCAGTGAGGACCGGGCGGCCCGCCGGATGTGCGCGAGGGACTCCCTGGCCTGTCGGGGTTCCGTCTCCAGCACGTGGTCCACCACCGCTGCCTGCACGTTGATGAGGGCGATGTGGTGGGCCAGGATGTCGTGCAGCTCGCGGGCGATTCGCAGCCGCTCGTCGATGACCCGGCGGCGGGCCTCCTCCTCCCGTGTCTCTTCGGCCCGCCGCGCCCGCTCCTCGACCGCTGCGACGTAGGCACGCCGGTTGCGGACCGCGAACCCGACCGCCGCGGCCGACGCGCTCAGCGCGCTGAGGGCGACGACCTCCGGGCCCGTCCATCCGCGGTGGTCGAACGCCACGCTCGTCCCGGCCAGCAGAACCGCGG
>NZ_AEJC01000472.1 GCF_000317595.1 Streptomyces ipomoeae 91-03
ATCGCATACAGGTCCGAGGCGAGCGCCGGGGTGATGTCCCGGCCGGCGGCGCGCAGCGCGGCCTCGGCGAAGGCGACGGCCTGCCGGTACTCCCGCATGAACAGCGCCTGGTTGACGAGCAGCGCGATCACATAGGCCCCGAGCCCCCGGTCCCCGCTCGCCTTCGCCAGCCGCAGCGCCTGGTGGAAGTACCGCTGGGCCAGCCCGTGGGCGTCGGAGTCGTATGCGCAGATCCCGGCGATCGCCACCAACCCGCCGGTGGCCCGGTGCAGTTGGCGGCCGGTGGCGTCGGTGTAGCTGCCGCGCAGCAGCGGCGCGGCCTCGGCGTTGAGGAACCCGACGATCCGGGTACGCGTGGCTATGCCGCCCGCCTTGCGGTACATCTGCTCGTAGTGGGAGCGGGCCGCCCGCAGCATCTCGATGTCGGCCATGCTGACCTGGTGCCGCCCACCGCGCGAGACGTCCACGTCCTCCGGCGGGTTCTCCCACTCCCACACGGGCATCACGGCGGGCGTCCCGGTGACGGCGGGAGCGCCGAGCACATGCGCGCGCTGCTGCTCGTCGGACCGCCACAGGGCGGTGGCCCGCTCCACGAACCCCGAGAGACCGGCGCCGTGCTGGCTGGTCGGCTCACCCGGCACGCCGAGCCCGATGTCGTCGAGGGTGACGGGCCGGTGCAGCCGCGCCGCGAGCACCTCGCAGATCAGGTCGGGCACCTGCCCTCTGGGCCGCTGCCCCTTCAACCACCGTGCCACGGCGGTGTGTTCGTACCTCAGCGACAGCCCTCGCGCGCGTCCCGCCTGGTTGACGTGCGCGGCGAGTCCGGCGTGCGAGATACCGGCCTCGTCGAGAATCGCGTCGAGCAGGGTGTTGGGCTGCATGGAGGCCCTCCGGTGGCTCGGTGCCGGCGAGTGGCAGCGTAGCGCCTCCGGCGTCAGCCGGGCGACTGAGGACCGGGGACTGCGGGTGGTTTGCCGGCTGCGGGTGGGTGTGGGCTGGTCGCGCGGTTCCTCGCGCCCCCAAAGACCGTTGCGCGGGCGCGGTCGTTGCGGAGTACCAGTATGGCGATGTCGTCCTTGGGCCTTCCCGCTGTGTGGCGCAGGAGTTGGGTGAACACCGCCCGCAGGACGGGCTGGGGCGAGATCGGGCGGCCCCTTACGGCCATCGCCAAGGCCGCCGGCAGGGGAAAGAAGCGGCCACGGGTGTCTCGTGCGTCCTCCACTCCATCCGTGTGGAGGAACAGGGCCTCTCCGGGCAGGAGGTGACCGCACGGAGTGAGCGGCAACTCCGCAGGCAGGGGGAACATGCCCAGTGGGGGCAACGGATCTGCGCGGGCCATGAGTTCCGCTCGGCCGGCGCTCAGCAGGTACGGCCAGGGGTGGCCGCAGTTGAGGGCGTGGACCTCGCCGTCGGGGGCGATCTCCAGGAGGAGTACGGTCACGAACTCCTCGGTGTCCTCGGCTCGGGCACGGTCGCGCAGATGCCGGGCGAGGGCGCGGTCGAGGCGGCCGAGGACACCGGCGAGTTCGGCCTCGTCGTGGACGGCCTCGCGGAAGCTGCCGAGGACGGCGGCGACGGCACCGACGGCGGGGAGGCCGTGCCCGCGTACGTCGCCCATCACCACCCGTACACCGTGCTCGGTGGCGATCACCTCGTAGAGGTCACCGCCGACGCCCGCCCTGCGGTCGGCGGAGAGTTGTACGGCGGCGGTGGCCAGCCCGTCGACACACGCGGGCAGGGGCCGCAGCAGCAACCCCTGCGCGACGCCCGCGGCCTCCCGCGCCCGCCGCACCTCACGGAGCATCACCTGACGGACGTGCAGCACGAGCCCGGTGCCTACGGCGAAGCAGACGGCACCGTCGGTGATACGAGCACCGAGTCGTTTCCGCTGGGCCGACGGGCGGAGCCACTTGTATGTGATCGCCGTCGCGCCCCACATCGCGGGGAGCCCCAACGCCCATGCCTTGCGGACGGACCGCCGGTCGGAAGGGTGACGCCCCCGGGACCAGGCCCGGGCAGGAGTCGCACCCCTGATACGAATCATGCCGTTGGCCCCCCATCAGGCCCTGACAGCGTGTACGACACCGAAAGGCCGGTCTGATTCTGTCGACCACTTGCCCCGATCGGGCCAGTTCGCCCGAACTTCTCACCCGAATGAGTGAGGCAAGGTGATGGAGAGACAGCGATGGAGGT
>NZ_AEJC01000473.1 GCF_000317595.1 Streptomyces ipomoeae 91-03
CCCGCACCCGCCCACAAACCGCCCGGACCGAGCTGGAAGGCGAAGCGGGGTCGAAGGGGCGGCAGCCCCTGGGGGGACGGGACGGGTAGGGGCGGCGGGGGCGAAACAACCCCTCAACCACCGGCCGCGGCCCCCCGCGTAAGCCCCAGCAGATCCCGCGCGGGCCCGGCGGGCCGGTGCCCCGTCGGCCAGACCGCCCGCAGGGCCCGACGCAGGCGTACCCCCTCCACGGGTATGCGGATCAGACGGCGGGAGGAGAGTTCCTCCCCGAGGGCGAGTTCGGACAGCACGGCGGGCCCCGCGCCACTGAGGGCCGAGGACTTCACCGCCGTGGTGGAGGACAGCTCGATGAGGGGCCGGGCCAGGTCACCGAGGGCCGCCTCCAGGACCTGCCGGGTACCGGAGCCCTTCTCCCGGAGGATCAACGGGGTCGAGGCCAGCTCGGTCGCGTCCAGAGGCTTGCGGCGCCGCGCCCAGGGATGCCCCGGCGCCGTCACCACGATCAGGTGGTCATGGGCTATCACCGCCGCGTCGAGCCCGGCGGGCACGGTCGGCCCCTCCACGAAACCCAGGTCCGCCTCGTCGGCCAGCAACCGCTCCGCGACGACCGTCGAGTTGCCGGCGAGGAGCGAGACCGCCGTGTCGGGTCGCTCGGCGCGCAGCGCGATGAGCCAGCCGGGCAGCAGATACTCCGCGATGGTCATGCTCGCGGCCACGCGGAGCCGCGAGTCGCGCCGGTCCCGCAACGCCTGCGCCCCCGCGTCGAACGCCTCGGCCGCCTCGACGATCCGCCGGGCCCAGTCCGTGACGAGCGCCCCCGCGTCGGTCAGCCGGGACCCTCGCGGCGACCGGTCCACCAACGCCACGCCCAGCTGCCGTTCCATCGAGCGGATCCGACTGCTCGCGGCCGGCTGAGTGATCCCCGACTCCCGCGCGGCCCGCCCGAGCGAGCCCAGCCGCGCCACGGCCAGCAGCAGTTCGAGCGCCCCCAGATCCGGCACCCGATGGGCCAGCCCGCCGCCCCGCTCCTCACCCTCACCACCACCCATAACCCCAGCTTATGTCCCCGTTCGAACAAACCCCCTGGTGGGCCCGTCAGGCAGGGGGACGCTCACATCACGGCGATCGTGGCCACGGCCGGTCACACCGGGGCGCGGGCCGCTCAGCGGCCGACTGCCCGCAGCGCCTCACCCAGCACCTGCGGCGCCTCCGCCAGCGACGGGCCGTACCAGGTGAGGTGGCGACCGCTCAGCAAGGCGCACGGCAGTCCCGGGAACGCCTCCGGGCCGTCGTCCGCGGTGAAGCGGTACGGCTCGTCGGGCAGTACGACCAGATCGGGGGCTGCCGCCCGCAGCTCCTCGACGGGAACACGGGGGTACCGCTCCGCGTGGTCGGCGTACAGGTTGTCGACGCCCAGCCGTGCGAGGACGTCACCGGCGAAGGTGTCCCGGCCGAGCACCATCCAGGGGCGTCGCCAGATGGGTACGACGGCGGTCGTACGGCGGTCAGGGGCAGGCAGCCGCGACCACGTCGACTCCGCCTCGTCCAGCCAGCGCGGGCGGGAGCGGGCGCCGCACGCCCGCAGGACGCGGTCCAGTTCGGCGAACGCCTGCGGCACGTTCCGTACCTCGGTGACCAGGACTTCGATGCCCGCGTCGCGGAGGGCCGTCAGGTCGGGCCCGCGGTTCTCCTCCTCGTTGGCGATCACGAGGTCGGGGGCCAGGGTCACGATCGTGCCGGCCTTGGGGTTCTTGGTGCCCCCGACGCGTACGACGTCGAGCTCACTCGGGTGGCTGCACCAGTCGGTGGCGCCGACCAGCGCGCCGGGCAGCGAGACCGCCACGGCCTCCGTCAGCGACGGGACGAGGGAGACGACACGTGGCAGGGAGCGCACGGGCTCACGCGCCCCGCCGGTGCCGGTCCTCCAGGGCCTCGATGTGGTCCGCGACGGCCACCACGATCACGCGGGTGTCGGGCACGGTGGCCCGCCAGCGGTGCCGTACGCCACCGGACATGTACAACGTGTCACCCCGGCCGAGGCGGTGGGCGCGGCCCTCGGCCTCGACCTCCACGCCGCCCTCGACGACGTACATCAGCTCGTCGTTGCGGTGCTGGACCTCGCGGCCCTCGTCGTGGTCGCCGGTGAACTCCACGGCGTGCAGTTGGTGGTGACCGCGCACCAGGGAGCGTGCGCGGGACGGCGGGCTGCCCTGCTCCAGTGGGGCCGAGGCCTGGGGGGAGGGGGTGAGGCCGTCGTCGGCGGCGCGTACGACGTCGACGCTGCATGCCGGGTCGGCGGCGGCGAGGAGTTCCACGGCGGTCGTGCCCAGGGCATCGGCGATGCGTTCCAGGGAGGGCTTGCTGGGACGGGCCCGTTCGTTCTCGACCTGGCTGAGGAAGGGAACCGACAGGCCGCTGCGTTCGGCCACGACGGAGAGGGTGAGTTCCAGTGCCCGGCGTCGCCGCCGGACGGCCGCGCCCACCCGAAGGGGCTGCTCTTTGTGGTCGCCCATCGCTCCGGCTCCCTCCTTCGCTCGTCGGTCACGGATGGCAACTGGGTCGGCACTCATCGGGTGCACGTCTCCTGATGAGTTCTCTGCACCCTACGCATGTTCGGCAAACCGTTTCATGCGCCCGTCACATCCCTGTAAAGCCGAGAGGGGGTCAGGGTCACGGATTGCGCCAACGGCGGGGGACGCGGTGGAGTGGTCGAACCGGCTGTCGGGCTTGGTGTGCCGGGTGGTGAAGTCCGTGGGTGGCGGCTGGGGGTTGTCCGGATCTTTGTCGTACATCCGTCCTACGACGCGATCATCTGTGCCATGGCGCTCCGCTTGCGGCGCGGCCGGGGCTGTGTCCGCCGGGATCGTGGGAGAGCTCGGGAGAGCTCGGGAGGGAGGGCGTAGTCGCTGCACGCCCAGTGCGGGGACCACAGGGTGACGGCGATCGGCTCCTTCTTGGCGTACGCGCGTTTGAGCGACCGCGGCGGTGGGGCGCGGGTGGTGGTCCCAGGTCTTCGTACCGCCCGCCGGTCGCGCGGGCCCTCGCGGCGGCGCGGCGGCGCGGCGGCGCGGCGGCGCGGCGGACACACACCTGGCACGCACGCTCCCCGCGCGCCACTCGTGCGCGTACCCCACATGCTCCACATGCTCCGCGTGCCCCGCATGCCGTACGCACGCCGGCCCCCGTGCCGCGGGGCGCACGCCCTCTCCCGCCGTGTCCGCGTCCACGCCAGGGGCCGCCTGTCGGTGGCTTACGGCATGATGCGGGACGTGACCCGACGCCTGATGCTTCTCGACACCGCCTCGCTGTACTTCCGCGCCTACTTCGGAGTACCGGAATCCGTGAAGGCCCCGGACGGCACCCCGGTGAACGCCGTGCGCGGGCTGCTGGACTTCATCGACCGCCTCGTCAGGGACCACCGGCCGACGGATCTGGTGGCGTGCATGGACGCGGACTGGCGGCCGCAGTGGCGGGTCGACCTGATCCCCTCCTACAAGGCGCACCGTGTCGCCGAGGAGCACGAGGCCGGGCCGGACGAGGAGGACGTGCCGGACACCCTGTCGCCGCAGGTGCCGGTCATCGAGGAGGTGCTGGACGCGCTCGGTATCGCGCGCGTGGGCGTCACCGGGTACGAGGCGGACGACGTGATCGGCACGTTCACGGCCCGGGCGAAGGACCCGGTGGACATCGTCACCGGCGACCGCGACCTGTACCAGCTGGTCGACGACGTGCGCGGGGTGCGTGTGCTGTACCCGCTGAAGGGTGTGGGCACGCTGCAGCTCACCGATGAGTCGTGGCTGCGCGAGAAGTATGGGGTGGACGGCGGCGGGTACGCGGATCTGGCACTGCTGCGTGGCGACCCGAGCGACGGTCTGCCGGGGGTGCCGGGCATCGGTGAGAAGACGGCCGCGAAGCTGCTCGCCCAGTTCGGCGACCTGGCCGGGATCATGGCCGCGGTCGACGACCCGAAGGCCGGTCTCACGCCGTCGCAGCGCAAACGGCTCGACGAGGCGCGACCTTATGTCGCGGTCGCACCCACGGTGGTACGGGTCGCCGCCGACGTACCGTTGCCGGAGGTCGACACGGCACTGCCGAAGGCGCCCCGGGACCCGGTCGCGCTGGAGACGCTGGCCGCGCGTTGGGGGCTCGGAGGATCGTTGCAGCGGCTGCTCACGACGCTTCAGGGGTGAGCACAAGGCGTCAGCGGTAAGGAGGGGCGCACGCCGGGGGTGGGGTGACACTCTGGTGGTGAGCCGTGAGGCGTGACTCACATCGCGAAGTTCTCGTTTGTGCCGCAAGCGTGGGGTGTCAATCCGGGGGAGATGATAACTTAGGCAAGCCTTAGCTAGGTATTTGGGAGGCCGTCATGGCAGAGCGTCCGGTACGCAGGACCCCGAAGCCCCACTCCGCGCGAGTCGTTCGCACCGAGCGGCTCACCCCCCACATGCAGCGCGTCGTCCTCGGCGGCGACGGCCTCGCCGAGTTCAGCACGCGCGGCAGCACCGACCACTACGTCAAGCTCCTGTTCGGCCCCGAGGGTGTGACCTACCCGGAGCCCTTCGACATGGAGCGGATCCGCGCGGAGTTCCCCCGGGAGCAGTGGCCCGTGACCCGGACGTACACCGTGCGCGCCTGGGACCCCGAACTGCGCGAGCTGACGATCGACTTCGTGCTCCACGGCGACGAGGGCCTCGCCGGGCCGTGGGCCACCCGGGTCCAGCCGGGCGAACTGGTCCGGCTCCTCGGCCCCGGCGGTGCCTACGCTCCCAACCCGGAGGCCGACTGGCATCTGCTCGTCGGCGACGAGAGCGCGCTCCCCGCGATCGGCGCCTCCCTGGAGGCCCTGCCCGACGGGGCCCGGGTCCACGCGCTGGTCGAGGTCTCCGGCCCCGCCGAGGAGCAGAAGATCGACTCCGATGTGGATGTCGTCTGGCTGCACCGCGGGGACCGTCCCGTCGGCTCGGTGCTCGTCGAGGCCGTACGCGCGCTGGAGTTCCCCGAAGGCCGGCTGCACGCCTTCGTCCACGGCGAGGCGGGCTTCGTGAGGGAGCTGCGCCGGCTGCTCCGCGTCGAACGCCAGATCCCGCGCGAGGATCTGTCGGTCTCCGGCTACTGGCGCCTCGGCCACGACGAGGACGGCTGGCAGGCGTCGAAGAAGGAGTGGAACGCACGCGTGGAGGCGGAGCAGGAGGGCGTACGCGCGACAGCGTGAGCCGGGCGCGCCCCAGCGGCCATCACACCTCCGGTGCCCATCACACCCTCGGTGGCCGTCGCCCCCGTGGTGGCCATCAACACCCCCGGTGGCCGTCGCACCCCCGGTGGCCGTCGCACCCCAGTGACCTGTCGCACCCGTGGTGGCCATCAACACCCCCGGTGGCCATCACACCCGTGGGTGGCCGTCGCACCCCCGGTGGTCGTCGCACCCGTGGCCTGACGCACCCCCGGTGGCCGTCGCACCGCCGGGCCTGACGCACTCGGGCCTGGCGTACTCGGGTGTGCCGCAACCGGCTCGGGGCGGTCGGTGCGCCCGGCGGCCGGCCCGCCCGGCGGCCGGGCGCCGTCATGCGCAGGACCGTCCCGCAGCGCTCTTCCGGGGACCCCTCCGCAGGACAAAGCCCGGCTCACCCGTTTGAATGAACTCATGGGTCTTCGGCAGACGAGGCCACACCGCAGAAGCAGGACACAGGTCGTCACGGTCCTGGCCTCACTCCTCGTGCTCGGCGGTGCCCCGTACGGCGTCGGCACCACCTCCGCCGCTCCTCCGCCCCAGCCGCCACCGCAGCTCAGCCAGGACGACGTCGACCGGGCCGTCGCCGCCCTCGACTCCATCGTCGAGCGGGGCATGAAACGGTCCGGCGTCCCGGGTGTGGCGGTGGCCGTCGTGTACAAGGACGAGGTGGTCCACCTGGAGGGCTACGGCAAACGGCACATCGGCCAGCGCGGCGAGGTCGGCCCGGACACGGTGTTCCAACTGGCGTCGCTGTCGAAGCCGTTGGCCTCGACCGTGGTCGCCGGCGCGGTGGGCGAGAAGACCATCGCCTGGGACGACCCGGTGGCCGAACACCTCCCGGACTTCGCCCTGAAGGACCCCTGGGTGACCGAACACGTCACCGTGGCCGACCTGTTCGCGCACCGCAGCGGCCTGCCCGACCACGCCGGGGACCTCCTCGAAGACCTCGGCTACGACCGGAAGTACATCCTCGAACATCTGCGGCTGGAGCCCCTGACGCCGTTCCGCGCGAGCTACGCGTACACCAACTTCGGTGTCACGGCGGCGGGCGAGGCCGTCGCCGACGCGGCCGGGACGAGTTGGGAGAAGCTCTCCGAGGACACCCTGTACAAGCCGGCCGGCATGGCCGACACCAGCTCGCGCTTCAACGACTACGAGGGCGCGAACAACAAGGCGTTCGCCCACGTCCGCAACGCCGACGGCACCTGGGACGCCAGGTACGTACGGGACGCCGACGCCCAGTCCCCGGCGGGCGGCGCCAGCTCCACGGTCCGCGACCTCTCCCGCTGGCTGCGGCTCCAACTCGCGAACGGCGAACTGGACGGCGACCAGATCATCGCCGCCGACCCCCTGGAACGCACCCACCTCCCGGCGGCCGTCACCCACCCGCCGCCCGCCCCGGCGGGCCGAGCCGGCTTCTACGGCCTCGGCTGGAACGTCGGCTACGACGACCAGGGCCGCCTGCGCCTCAGCCACTCCGGCGCCTTCGCCCTCGGCGCCAACTCCAACGTCACGATGCTGCCCGGCGAGGAACTCGGCATCGCCGTCCTCACCAACGGCGAACCCGTCGGCCTCGCGGACGCCGTCTCCTTCGACTTCCTCGACACGGCCCAACACGGCAAGCCGACCGAGGACTGGCTGGACCTCGCGGCCAAGATCTACGAACAGGAAGCCGAGCAGCTCCGCTCCCCCACGGACTACTCGAAGCCACCGAAAGACGCCTCCGACCCCCGCGCCACCTCCACCTACACCGGCACCTACCGCAACGCCTACTACGGCCCTCTCACGGTCACCGAGTCCAACGACGAACTCACCCTGCGCCTGGGACCAAAACCGATGACGTTCCGCCTGAACCACTACGACGGCGACACGTTCTACTTCGAAACGGTGGGCGAGAACGCGAGCGGCCCCTCCGGGGTGACGTTCAAGGACGACGAGAACGGCAAGGCGCGCCAGGTGACGATCGAGGCGTTCGACACGAACGGCTTGGGAACGTTCACGCGAGGTTAGGTGGTAACCAAGTCGACAAGCCGGGCGAGCGCGCCCGCGAGTGCTTCCAGCCCCGGGCCCGCGGGGCCGCCCGGCTCGGCCATGTAGACGTCCCGGCGGATCTCGATCATCAGGGCGGTCACCCTGGGGTCGGTGCCGTAGTACTTCAGCGGGACGTACGCCCCCGCGAAGGGGGTGTTGACGGCGGTGCCGCCGAAGCCGGCGAACGCCTGCTCGGCCGCGGCGAGCAGTTCGGGCGGGGTGTGGAAGGGGTCGCTGCCCAGACAGACGGGTGGGCGGGGGCCGTCACCGTGGAGTTCGTACGGCAGGGCCCTGGTCGGATACGAGTGCACATCGACGACCACGGCCCGCCCCGCGGCCTCCAGACGGTGTGTCACGGCGTCGGTCATGGCGGCGGCGTACGGGTGGAAGTAGCGGTCGAGGAGCGGTCGGCCGTCGTGGTCGGCGGGGCGGAGGGCCTCGCGGTGGGTGGTGCGGGTGTAGACCGCGCCCATGCCCACGGCCAGCATCTCCTCCCGCTCGTCGGGGAACCGTTCCGGGTCGACGACCAGGCGGGAGAGTTGGTTCACGAACCTCCAGGGCGGGCCGGCCGACCGGTCGGCGGCCCGCTCGGCGATACGGTCCGTGTACGCGTCGGTGATGTGGTCCAACTCCCGTTCCAGCGCGACGTCGTCGAGCAGGATGCCGGCCCGTACGGTGGCCGGGATCACCCGCGAGCCGTGGGGCACATGCAGGATCACCGGCGAGTCCACGGCGCCCGGCACGAGCCGGTAGGGGGCCGATGCGTCGATCATCAAGGTTCCTCACTGTCGTTGACCGGGACCGACGTCACTGTCGCCGGCCGGGGTCAGGCATCGATGTCACCGGCCAGGGGCAGGCAACACTGCCCTCGGCCGGTCAAACATCGCTGTCGCCGGCCCGAGTCCGGCAACCCCGCGCTCTCGACCAGGGTCGGATGTCATCGTCGCCTGCCCGTGCCCGGCGGCGCTGTTGTCGGCGCGGGGCAAAGACCACTGTCGTCGGCGCCAGGAACAGGTGTCACTGTCGTCGGCGCCGGAGACAGGTGTCACTGTCGTCGGCGCGGGCAGCTGATCTCCCGTCGCCACCCCGAGCCCGGTACCGCGCCCGCCGAGCCCTGACTGGCTGACGCCCGCCGAACCAGGACTCGCCAACGCCCGTCGCACCGGGGCCCGTCGCCGCCCGCCGATGCCCGTGTCGCCCGCCTTCCAAAGCGATGGAAGCCGTAGTACACCCTCCCCTCAGGGGCGTGAGGAAATGGGCGCGGCCATGACACTGCCGCGTGACGCGGCCGTAATGGGGCGTCCCTAATTTCTGTCGCCCGACAGGAATTCTCGTGCCGCCTGTGCGAGAGCTCGCGCCAACAGGGCCGGAGCTCGCACCGCCTCTGCGAAAGCAGGTCGCCGCCATGACGAGCACCGCCCCCGATCTCCGCCCGGAACCACCGCACTCCCCCGACGACCGCTCCCTGGCCGAGTTCGGCTATCGGCAGGAGCTCCATCGCAGTCTGACCCGGTACGCCTCGTTCGCGGCCGGGTTCTCCTTCATCTCCGTACTGACGACCGTCTTCCAGTTCTTCGCGTTCGGGTACGCGTTCGGCGGCCCGGTCTTCTTCTGGACCTGGCCGGCCGTACTGATCGGCCAGTTGACGGTCGCCGCGTGCTTCGCGGAGCTGGCCGCGCGCTATCCGATCTCGGGCGCGATCTACCAGTGGTCGTCACGGCTGTCGAACCTCACCTTCGGCTGGTTCGCCGGCTGGATCATGGTGATCGGACAGATCGTGGTGGTCGCGGCGGCGGCGCTCGCGCTGCAGATGGTGATGCCCGCGATCTGGTCGGGCTTCCAGATCGTCGGCGACGACCCGACACCGACCAGCGCGAGCGGAGCCGCGAACGCGGCGGTCCTCGGTGTGATCCTGCTGGCGCTCACCACCCTGGTGAACGTGCTGGACAACCGGGTGCTGTCCCTGGTCAACCGGGTCGGTGTGACCGCCGAGATCATCGGCGCCGTCCTGATCATCGTGCTCCTGCTGACCCACGCCGAACGCTCCCCCGGCATCACCTTCCACCCGGCGGAGGGCGGCACCGGCCTGCTCGGTGCCCTGCTGGTGGGCTCCTTCATGGCGGCGTACGTGATGATCGGCTTCGACAGCGCGGGGGAGATGAGCGAGGAGACCCACCACCCGCGCCGCACCGCGCCCCGCACGATCCTGCTGGCACTGGGCGCGGCCGGTCTGCTCGGCGGTCTCATCGTCCTCGGCGGTCTCATCGCCGCCCCCAGCCTCACCGACGGGAAACTGGGCGTGGACGGCCTGAGTTACGTACTGACCAGCAGCCTCGGCGACGGTGTCGGCCGACTGCTACTGGCCGACGTGATGGTGGCGATCACGGTGGCCACGCTCGCGATCCAGACGGCGGCCTGCCGCATGCTCTTCTCCATGGCCCGCGACGGCGAACTCCCCTTCGCGGGGCGCCTGGCCAAGGTCAACCCACGCACCGGTATGCCCAGCGCCCCCGCCCTGGTGGTCGGCGTCCTCGCCGCCGCCCTCCTGCTCCTCAACTTCGCGTCCCCGGAGGCGTTCCTGGCCATCGGCACCACCTGCATCGTGATGCTCTACCTGGCGTACGCGATGGTCACCGGCCCCCTGCTGGTACACCGCCTGAGAGGCACCTTCCCCACCCCTGGCACCGACGAGACCGGCACCCCCCTCTTCTCCCTCGGCCGCTGGGGCATCCCCGTCAACGCCGTAGCCCTCCTCTACGGCCTCCTCATGGCCATCAACCTCGCCTGGCCCCGCGCGGAGGTCTACGACCCGGCGGGCGGACACTGGTACTTCCAGTGGTTCACGGTGTTGTTCCTGCTGGTCACGGTGGGGCTGGGGGTTTTGTACCGGCTGGCTCGGGGACAACGGGCGCGTTCTGCCGCGGAACCCGCTCAGGGGCGCCCGGAACCGACGCGATAGCCGCCGCCGTGCTGTCCTCCGCTTGACTCCGAACGCCCTACCCCGTCAACGAACCGCTTTCCCGGCTGTCGCCGATGGGCCTGCACCAGCGGCGCAGCGGGCGAAGGGGCGTGAGACCGCGCATCCGATGGTCATGGAGTCCACTCCACGCGCTGAGGCCCACGCCCTTTCCGACGGCCGGAAACCATCGCATGGTGCAAAGTGGCGGGCTCTCAGGGCGAGTTGACGGCCTTCCATCAGCTCCACCCCGCCCCGAACAGTTGACGAGACCCATAGGGGCACTGGATGGTGGAGATGATCCACGACCTGGCCGCCTGCAACGCGGTCGTGGCGGTGGTGACCACCGATTCTCTGCGCCGCCCAGCGGTCGCGCCGAAGCCCGCGGCGACGACGCCGCCCGGCATGCGGTTGACGAGGACCGTTCGACCGGTTCCGTCAGCAGGCCAGGTTCCTGCACGGGTCAGCCTGCCCTCAGCCACAACGTCTAGAGCACAGCGCGTAGTTCACGGACCTGGTCGACTCCGCCACCCGGAGGCATCGTGAAAGGCTCTGCTCCTGCCCCAGTCGTCCGGGGCCGTCCCTATGGCCGGCCACACACCTCAGTCGGTGCGCGTCGCCCTGACCTCCATATGCGCCCGCTGTGGCTCGAAGTGGTCAGCAGTCATCGCTGTCGGCCACAGAAGGTCGCAATGGGAGGCAGCCTGCGAGTAGAGGGAGCTCAAGGTGAGTGATGTACGAAGCCCGGCGGGCACGATCTGCCCCGAAAATCCTGCACAGGCAGCATCGACCCATGAAACCGCCGAGTGGTGCAACTCGGTCCGATCTCTCCTTTCCGACCCTGATGCGACGGCACTGTCCCAGATGCTTTGCCATACGATCGAGGCGAGGGCCGCCAATGCCAGTCGATCAGCGTTGGGGTCGCCGGGCTCGAATTTGGATTCAATTCCGTCCCCCGATCTTTGGGCCGTGCGCGCCCTGCTGCGCCGCGAGCAGCGGCAGGTGAACTGGCAGACACTGCTCGGCAGAGACACAGGTCGACTGTTGACCGTCGCGTGCGACCGGCTGATGCGCAGCTCAGCGGGTCCGCCGCCGGTCGGGACACGGGAGGAGCTCTCCGTCGGCCGAGCCCAGCAGTGGTGCCGGCGGGCCGTGGGCCATACGCCTCACTACTCGTTCGCGATGGAGATGTCCGGCCTGTTCACCGCTCTGTGCACCGCACCCGAGTGGAGCACCGCCCTCGAAGCCAAGACCACGTTCCTGTGGGGCGTTCTGGCGGGAATCAGCGAGTACTACGCAGGAACCGCGCCACATGAGCAGGAAATCGGCCGGCTTGCCCGGGACACCGTGGCCGCGTCCCGGGAATGCGTGCGGCTGAGCGGGAACGAGGGCGAGCTGCTGGTTGCCGCGCAGGCGGAGTGCGGGGCGGTGCAACTCGTCGACAACCTGACCGGAATCCTCCAACTGCCTGCTCTCTTCGACCGCGAGGAGTACATCCGGATCAGGGGCGCCGACATCGGGGTGCATATCTACACCGTCCAGGATGATCTCTCGGCACGTTTTCGGGAGATCGTCGATGAGGCCACGATGGTCGCCGTGCTCGCTCATGACCTGATCGACCAGGGGCGTGATGCCGAGAACGGCAACCGCAACAATCTGGGCTTGCGGCTGCCCGACAGGGAACAGCTCTGGGACATACTGGAGGTCTGCCTGAGCCATACCTGCGCGATCGCGGGTGAGCAGTGGCAACGTGTCGTCGCGGGCTTTGTGGTGGGCACTTGCCTCTATGCGCGAGGAGGCCGGGAGCGTGTGCACAGCGGCACCGAGCCGGTCGTACGCAAGAGGCTTCGCCCGAGCGTGGACTGGACGTACGCGCCCCGACTGGCCGACTACTTCTCCCAGGCCAGGTGCACCTGCACGGAGCAGGCCGGTCCGGTCGACGTCGGGCCGGAACTCGACAGGCTCTACGCCGACAGCTCAACCATCGTGCGCGGCTGGCTGCACGGCCGCTGGGACGCACACTTCGACGTGACAGGACTGCAGCAGCTCGCTCTCGCCTGTGCGTCGGCCGTGCGGAGCAACAGCACGCTGTTCTCCGGCCGGAACGGAGCAGAAGTGATCCCCTGAGCAAGAGGCGGGACGCCACGTCGCGGACGGCGTGCAAGAGTTCGCGGCGGTGGAAGCCGATCTCTTCCAGGACCCTACGGCTGAGGGCCGTCGTCGCGCCCGCTGTCAGTGCCGCCTCGTACGCTTGATCCTGATGAGACGCCGTACTCCGCCCCCGCCCTCTCCCCTGCCGCAGCGCGACGGGGTGGATGCGGTGCGCGTGCGGTTGCCGGCCGAGGGGGCGTGGGCGACCGTGCGGGACCATCTCGTGGCGCGGCTCTCGGCCGGGGCCGGGGTGATCGACGGCATGCTCGACGTGGGAGGGATCGTGGACGCCGAGGGGCGTCCGGTGCCGAGGGACATGGCGTACGTGCCGGGGATGTTCGTGTGGTTCCACCGGGAGCTGCCGGAGGAGGAGCGCGTGCCGTTCACGGTCGATGTCGTGTATCGGGACGAGCACGTGGTGGTGGCCGACAAGCCGCACTTCCTGGCTACCACCCCGCGCGGCAGCCATGTCGCCGAGACGGCTCTGGCGCGGCTGCGGCGGCAGCTGGGAATTCCGGCGCTGAGCGCGGCCCACCGTCTGGACCGGCTGACGGCCGGGCTGGTGCTGTTCACCGTGCGACCCGAGGAGCGCGGCGCGTACCAGTCGCTGTTCCGCGACAGGCGGGTGGCGAAGGAGTACGAGGCCGTGGCCCCGTACGACCCGGCGCTGGCCCTGCCGCGCACCGTGCGCAGCCGGATCGTCAAGGAGCGCGGGGTCATGGCGGCCCGTGAGGTCGAGGGCGAGCCCAACGCCGTCAGCCGAGTGGAGCTGCTGGAGCACCGGAACGGGCGTGCCCGGTACCGGCTGATACCGCGTACCGGGCAGACACACCAGCTGAGGGTGCACATGAGCGCCTTGGGGGTGCCGATCCTCGGCGATCCCCTCTATCCGGTGGTGACCGGCCCCGTGGCGGCCGATGACTTCCGGCGTCCGCTCCAGCTGCTGGCGCGGGGCCTGGAGTTCACCGACCCGGTCACGGGGCACGAGCACCGGTTCGTCAGCCCGCGTGCACTGCGGGCCTGGTCTTCGTACGAGGAGTGGGCGGAGTAGCGGCCAGGGTGCTCGGCGGTCGGCTCAGTTGCCGCGCAACCAGCGCAGGAGACGGCGGAGCGCACCCGGCCGGGCGACCGGTTCGGGCGCCGGCGTGGGCTTGCCGGACGGGTCGGCGGGTTCCGGAGCCGTGGTCTGCGGCTGTTCCGTACGGATCTGCCGGCTGTTCGGGCGCTGTGGCGGCACCGACCTGCCCGAGGGCCGCAGCGCGACGTCCTCCTGGGGCCTCGGCGCGAACTTCACCGGCAGTTCCGCCAGATGCCGGTTCGAGATGCTCTCCCGCCAGCGCAGCTCATGCTCCTCGCAGGCCAGCTGGATGTCCGGAACGCGGGTCAGCAGCGCGTCGACGCCGACGTCGGCGATGGCTCGGCCGATGTCCTGACCCGGGCACTCGTGGGGACCGCCGCTGAAGGCGAGGTGGGAGCGGTTGCCCTGCATGTTGGCCTTGAGATCGGGGCGGACCCGTGGGTCGACGTTGCCCGGCGCGATGCCGAGGAGGAGGCCGTCGCCCTTGCGGATGCGCTGGCCGCCCAGTTCGGTGTCCTGCTTGGCGAAGTAGGCGATGACGGCGCTGAACGGCGGCTCGTCCCACAGGGTCTGCTCGACCGCTTCCGGCACGGTCATCTGGCCGCCGTTCAGCTGGGCCCGGAAGCCCGGGTCGGTGAGCACCACGCGCAGCACGTTGGCGAGGAGGTTGGCGGTGCTCTCGTACGCGACGATCAGAACAAGGCGCAGGTGCTGGCTGACCTCCTCGTCGGTGAGCCCTGCCGGGTGGTTGATGAGGTGGCTGGTGAAGTCGTCCTGGGGTTCGGCCCGGCGGCGGGCGGTGTGCCGCGTCAGGACGTCCATGATGTAGGCGTTGCTGGCGATGGCGGTCTCGGTGCCCTTGGGCAGGTCGCGGGCGGCCTGCACGATCCGGTCGTTGTACTCGTCGGGCATGCCGAGGATCTCGCACATCACCACCATCGGCAGATACTCGGCGAACTGGCTGACCAGTTCGGCCCTGCCCTCCTCGCAGAACTTGTTGACGAGGTGCTGGGTCGCGCGGTTGATGTGGCGGCGGATGCCCCGGTAGTCGATGGTCGACATGGCGCCGGTGACCGCGCCGCGCAGCCGTAGGTGCTCGTCGCCCTCGGCGTGGCAGCAAAGGGGCTGCCAGGCGACGTGCGGCATGAGCGGGTGGTCCGGCTTGACCGTGCCGTCGTGCATAGGGGCCCACAGCCGCGTGTCCCGGGAAAACTGCGAAGGCGTGCGCACCATGTGCATGTTCTCGCCGTGGCCGAGTACCACCCAGATCGGTACGTCGTCGTGGAGCAGCGCGGGGGCCACCGCGCCGTGTTCGGCGCGGAGTTTCTCGTACACGGCTCCCAGGTCCTCCGCCTCGGGGCCGTAGAGCCGGCGCAGCCCGCCGGGACCGAGGCCGAGGCCGTGTGCGGGGCAGCCGGGGGGCGGCTCGACCGACGGGTCGTCCGTGCCGGTCAGGGAGTGGGATTCAGGCGTCACGATGATCGCTCCGAACTGAAGTGGATCCGTTGTCTGGGGTGTTCTGGGGGATTGCCGAGCGACCGGGAGGGGACTCCGTGCGGGATGACACGGCTCCCGGTCGTGGGACACATAGGACGTGCGGGACACGTCACGGCGTGCGGTTCAGGGAACGTGGCGGTTCAGGGAAGGCGTGGGACTCGTACGCCGCTCACACCGACGCCCCCGTCATGGTCAGCGAGTGCAGGAACCGCATGAGGGTCATGAGGACGTCGCGGCTGGAGGCCCGGCGGCGTGCGTCGCAGCGGATGATGGGGATCTCCTCGGCCAGGTCGAGCGCCTGGCGCAGTTCCTCGACGGGGTAGCGGGGCGCGTCCGGGAAGTCGTTGATCGCGACGACGAAGGGCACGCCGCGTTCCTCCAGGCGGCCCATGACGTCGAAGCTGACCTCCAGTCGACGGGTGTCGACCAGGACGACCGCGCCGAGGGCGCCCTCGAACAGGCCGTTCCACAGGAACCAGAAGCGCTCCTGGCCGGGGGTGCCGAACAGGTAGAGCACAAGCTGGTCCGTGATGCTGATGCGGCCGAAGTCCATGGCCACGGTGGTGGCCGTCTTGGTCTTGGAGCCGAAGTTGTCGTCGACTCCGATGCCGGCCTGCGTCATGGTCTCCTCGGTCGTCAGCGGTTTGATCTCGCTGACGGACCCCACCATGGTCGTCTTGCCGACCCCGAAACCGCCCACGATCACGATCTTCGCCGCGGCCTGTGCGGTGTGCGGCAGATGGTCCTCGGTCCGGGGACCCGTGATGGTGTCAGAGCTTTTGAAGTCCATGCATCACCGCTTCGAGGAGTGAACGGTCGGCCCGCGCCTGCCGGACGACCGGTGCGCGCGCCTGTACCAGGTCGGCCGTCAGCAGTTCGGTGAGCAGGACGGTCACCACGCTGATCGGCAGGTTGAGGTAGGCCGAGATCTCGGCCACGGACAGGGGTGCCTGACAGATCCGGAGCAGTGCCGACTGCTCCGGTGCGGCGGAGGGCGGCGGGGCGGCGCGCGCCACGATTAACGTGACGAGGTCGATGGGAGCCCGCTCGCCGTCCTCGCCGGTCAGGATGTAGAGCCGCTCGGGCGGGCGGTCCCCCGAACCCTCGTCTCCCGCGCCCTCCGGGCTCGCTTCGAGGGCCGGTGGCGGCGGTGGCTGCTGCTTCGGGTGGCGCCGCTGGCGTTGCGGAGGCGTCATACGGTCTGCCCGTTCCGCCGCGGCGGACTGGTGAGATGGGAGCCGATCCGGTCGACGAGGTCGCGCATACGGTTGCTCATCAGGCCGGGCTCGGCGATCTCGTTGGCGAGCACCGCGAGATAGGCGTTGGATCCGGCGGCCATCAGATAGAAGTAGCCGCCATTGATCTGGATGATGACCATCCGCATCTGGCCATCGCTCTGCGGGATCTCACTGGCGACGGCACCGGCCAGACTCTGCAGTCCCGCGCAGGCCGCGGCGACCCGGTCGGCGGCGTCCGGCTCGCCGCCGTAGCGGGCGATCCGCAGACCGTCGGCGGAGAGCACGACGATCTGCTGGATGCCGGGTACTCCGTCGGCAAGATCCTTGAGCATCCAGTCGAAATTGGCTCGCTGCTGGATCACTTGAGGTCCCCCTCGTCGTCGGCCTCGTTACGGGCCGACTCGTTGTTGTTCACGGTGGAAGCGGTGGACGACGTGGACGACGTGGACGTGGTGGGATCGTCCGGGTTCCGGGTGAAGGCGTCGGGGTCCGGGTCGCGTTTGAGACCGGCCATGAACGCCTCGACCCACATGCCGGGCGGGGGCAGCTCCTTCTGCGGTTCGGGCTCGGGCTGCCACACCGGCGCGGCGGCCATGGCGGCCTCGGCGGCCGCTTCGGCGGCGGCGGCCTCGGCGTACCGCTGGCTGAGGGGGATGGTCATCCGGCTGCGGCGCTGTGGCAGGCCGTTGGCGGTCCACTCGGTGACGACGGGGACGTCGTCGTCCATGTCCTGGCGGCTCATCTCCTCCGCGGAGCTCGGGATCCGCGGACCGGTGGTGGGACGCCGCCGCTTGGGCTTGCGGTTGGGACCCTCGACGCCGCCGGTGTCCATGGTCGGTACGGCGGCGGCGCCGATGCCGTGGGCGAGCCCCGGGGCGGGCTCGTCGGTGAGCATGTCGCGCGGTACGACGACCACGGCGCGGACCCCGCCGTAAGCGGACTGCCGGAGCGCGACGTGCATCTTGTACATCGTCGACAGACGGCCGACGACGGCGAGACCGAGACGCGGGCTCTCACCGAGTTCCTGCATGTCGATGCCCTGCTGGGCCTTGGCCAGCATGTCCTCGACCTTGGCGCGGGACTCCTCGGTGAGGCTGACGCCGCCGTCCTCGATCTCGATGGCGATGCCGGTCTGCACCTCGACGGCGGTGACGTGCACCTTGGTGTGCGGCGGCGAGTAGCGGGTGGCGTTGTCCAGCAGCTCGGCGCAGGCGTGGATGACCGGCTCGACGGAGACGCCGTTGACGTTGACCTTGGCGATCGAGTGCAGCTCGATGCGCCGGTACTCCAGGATGCGCGACATGGCGCCGCGCAGACAGCTGTACAGCGGGACGGGCCGGGGCCAGACACGACCGGGGCGGCTGCCGCCGAGGACGGCGATGGAGTCGGCGAGACGGCCGATCAGCGCGGTGCCGTGGTCGATGCGCAGCAGGTCGTCGAAGACCTCGGGGTTGCGCCCGTGGTCCTCCTCCATCTCCCGGAGTTCCTTGTTCTGCTGGTGGACGATCGCCTGGACTCGGCGGGCGATGTTGACGAAGGACCGCTGGGCGGAGTCGCGCAACGCCTCCTCACGGTCGACGATATCGAGCACCATGCGCACCACGTCGCGCTGTGACCGGGGAAGTTCACACCACTCGGCGTCACCGTCGATGACGTGACGAATCACCTCTGTGGGGGGTTCTCCGCCGTGCAGTCGGTAGAGCGCGGCGGGCAGGATTTCCTTGCCCAGTCGGGTGAATTCCTGGTCGTGGGCGTTGATCCGCTGCTCGAGGAGGGCGGTCCGACGCCCATGTTCCGCGCGCAGCTCGTGGATCACACGGCCGCGGCGCGCCGCGAGGGCCGCGACCGCGAGCACCAGGAGTGTCGCGCCGGCACCGCACAAGCCGACGGCGAGCCGGGCCGACCCCGTCATCAAAATGACGGCGGTCCCGGTCACCGCGGCCATCAGTATCGGCGGTAGCAGCAGTACGCGCGCGTAGGAAAGGTCACGGCCACCGGGAGGCGATTGAACACTCACCATGTATGCCCTCTATGACAGATCGGCTGAAGGTCGGGGGACGTGCAGGTCCTGCGGGGCTTGCGGGACCTGCTGTGGTTCACGGGACTTGCTCTGGGTTGTCCGAGCATCAAACTGGATCTTCGGTATTTTCTGGAACAAGCGCACGAATACATCTCAACTCGGTGCGCTGCGGGCGAGCTTAGTCCGACCGGATCATCGCTGTGTCATATTCAGCAACCGTCTGAAATCACCATCGCGGCAGGAGTACGCTCTGGTTATTTACACGCTGGGTCGCTATTCGAATGCCGTACGTAATCAAGTACGGGCGTTCGAAGAGTGGGGCTTGACAGGGTGGCGCGATGGCGGAGGCGGTGCCTCAGACGCCCGCGATGCGCAGTGCCGCGTCCGCCGTGGCCTCGGCGAAGGTGGCAGCGGGGCGCTCCGGGTCGGAGCGGTGGATGAGGATGACGCCCTCGATCAGGCCGAAGACGAGGTCCGTACGCAGGTCCAGCTCAGCCTTGGCCAGCGCGCCGCCCGCGGTCGTCGCCGCGATCAACTGGCGGTACGCGTCCTTGAGTTCCGCGCGTACGGCGTGGAAGCCGGCGAAGCGTTCGGTGCGGACCTCCGGGAGGAGGTAGAGGCCGCCGAGGTTGTGCGGGCCGCCGCAGAGCAGCTCCACGTCGGCGCGGCACAGCTCCCACAGGCGGTCCTCGGCCGGAGTGGCGTCCCGGGCGAGCAGTTCACGGGCGTACGTCAGTGACGGCGTGACCGTGGACTCCAGGAGTTCGGCGAGGAGCTCCTCCTTGCCGGAGACGTAGTGGTACATGGACGCCTGCCGCATGCCGGCCCGCTCCGCGACGGCCCGGGTGGTGGTGGCCGCGTAACCCCGAGTGGTGAACAACTCCGCGGCGGCCCCCAGGAGTTCGTCGCGCGGGGACAGCCCTCGGTCGGGTCGTCGCTCGGCTCGGGGTCTGCCGACTCGGCGTCCACCGGTGGGTTCCATACGGTCGATCGTCGCATACGGCGCCTGCCGGCCCGGCGGGAGCGGCTTGTACCCACGGCCCGTTCGGCGTCGCGTGCCTTCCAGGCCTCCACCCCCTTACGGGCGCGGTCCTCGTGAGGTATCGGTAACTCCGTGGCAACGCCCGGAACATGGCCCCGACCCGGCCCGCGCCTAATTTCTGTCGGGCGACAGAAATCCGAGCGGCAGAAATTCAACCGCAGCCACCCGTAGCCGGAGGTCCCTGATGGCGACATCGACGACGTACGGAGCACGTGATCACGCTCGGGCGCAGGAGGGTGCCCGCGCCGAGGCGATGCCTGTGGTGCCGGCGAGTGCCTGGCCCTCGCCTCCCTGTGAGGCGGAGCGGCTGGTGTGGGCGGAGACGGTGGCGGGTGGGAACTACACGCACCGGGTGCTGGCCCGGGGAACGGAGTTGCGGCTGGCGGATCTCCACGGCGACGCGTGTGCGCATCTGTTGCTGTATGCCGCCGACCGGCCCTGGGAGCGGCTGAATGTCGCGGACACGGTCAAGGTGCAGTGGAACGCCTACCTCCGTGAGGGCGTACTGCTCCTGTCCGACCAGGGGCGTGTGCTCGCCTCGGTCGTCGCCGACACCTCGGGCCGGCATGACGCGTTGTGCGGTACGTCCACCCTCGCCCGCAACACCGAGCGGTACGGGGACGGCGCCCCGCAGTCCCCCTCCCCCGCCGGACGTGAGCTGTTCAAGCTCGCCGCCGCCAAGAACGGGCTCGGCCCGCGCGATCTGCCGCCCTCGCTCTCCTTCTTCCAGGGCGTGGAGGTACGCGACGACGGCACCCTCGACTTCACCGGCTCCACCGGCCCCGGCGGCAGTGTCACCCTGCGCGCCGAGCAGGACGTGACCGTACTGATCGCCAACGTGCCGCATCCGATCGACCCCCGCCCGGAATACGTCAGCACCGCGCTGGAGGTGCTCGCCTGGCGCGCCGAGCCGACCCGCCCGGGCGACCCGCTGTGGGAGGCCACACCCGAGGGCCGCCGCGCCTTCCTCAACACCGCCGAGTTCCTTGCCGCGAGGGGGATCGCATGAGCACGAACACGAGCACAAGGACCGGCACGAACACGGGGGCCGGCACGAACACGGGGGCCGGCACGGGCGAGGGTCAGGAGACCGGCTCCGGCCCTCGTACGACCGTCGTTCCCGCCAGGGCGGCCTGGTCGTCGGTGATACCCGCCGACGGCACACTCACCATCACCGATCTGCACGGCAACCAGGCCGTCGACTTCCTCGTCTACGACGCCCACGACACCTCCGTCCGCTACAGCGCCCCCGACACGATCCACGCGCAGGGCGGCATCTTCCTCACCACCGGCAGCGTGCTGATGTCGAACGAGCACACCCCGCTGATGACGGTGGTCTCCGACGACGTCGGCCGGCACGACACGGTCGGCGGGGCCTGCTCCAAGGAGTCGAACACCCTGCGGTACGGCCACCACACCTGGTCGCAGCACGCCTGTGTGGACAACTTCCTCGCGGAGGGCGCGAAATACGGTCTGGACAAACGCGACCTCGTGTCGAACGTCAACTGGTACATGAACGTGCCCGTCGAGAAGGACGGCACCCTCGGCATCGTCGACGGCATCTCCGCCCCGGGCCTCGCCCTGACCCTGCGCGCCGACCGCGACGTACTCGTCCTGGTCTCCAACTGCCCCCAGATCAACAACCCGTGCAACGGCTTCGAGCCGACCGCCGTGGAGATGACCATCGGCGCCGACGGGGTTCAGGCATGACCTTCGACACCCTGCTGGTCGCCAACAGGGGTGAGATCGCCGTCCGGATCATCCGTACCGCCCGCGAACTGGGCCTGCGTACGGTCGCGGTGTACTCCGACGCCGACCGTGCGGCGGCCCACGTCCGGCTCGCCGACACGGCGGTGCGGCTGGGGCCCGCGCCCGCGAAGGAGTCGTACCTCGATGTGGAGCTGGTCCTGAAGGCGGCCGAGGACACCGGCGCGGGCGCCGTCCACCCCGGCTACGGATTCCTCTCCGAGGACGCGGCCTTCGCCCGGCGCTGCGCGGACGCGGACCTCGTGTTCGTGGGGCCGACCCCCGAGCAGCTGGAGCTGTTCGGGGCGAAGCACCGGGCACGGGCGGCGGCCGAGGCCGCGGGCGTCCCCCTCCTCCCCGGCACCGGGCTGCTGGCCTCGCTCGACGAGGCGCTCCACCGGGCCGCCGCCATCGGCTACCCGGTGATGCTCAAGGCGGCCGGCGGCGGAGGCGGCATCGGTATGTCGGCATGTCGATCCGCCGATGAACTGACCGAGGCCTGGGAGCGGGTGCGGCGCGTCGCCGCCGCCTCCTTCTCCTCCGCCGGTGTCTTCCTCGAACGCCTCGTCGAACGCGCCCGCCATGTCGAGGTGCAGGTCTTCGGCGACGGCGAGGGACGCGTCGTCACCCTCGGCGACCGCGACTGCACCCTGCAGCGCCGCAACCAGAAGGTCGTCGAGGAGGCCCCGGCGCCCGGCCTCCCCGCCCATGTCCGCGAACGCCTCGCCACCTCCGCCCGCGACCTGTGCGCCTCAGTCGGCTACCGCTCCGCCGGAACCGTCGAGTTCGTGTACGACGCCCGGCACGAGGAGGCGTACTTCCTGGAGGTCAACACCCGGCTGCAGGTGGAGCATCCGGTCACCGAGGAGGTCTACGGCGTCGACCTCGTCGCCTGGATGCTGCGCCTGGCCCGCGGCGACTCCGACGTCGTACGCGACCCGGGCCCGCCGCGCGGCCACGCCGTCGAGGCCCGCCTCTACGCCGAGGACCCGGCGCGCGAACACCGGCCGAGCGCGGGCCTGTTGACCCGGGTCGAGTTCCCGGCGGGCGTCCGCGTGGACAGCTGGGTGGAGACCGGCACCGAGGTCACGACGGCGTACGATCCGCTGCTCGCCAAGGTCGTCGTACACGGATCCGACCGCGCCCACGCCCTGCGGCGGCTGGACGAGGCGCTGGCCGGGACCCGGGTCGACGGCATCGAGACGAACCTGGGCCTGGTACGGGCGGCGCTCGACGACCAGGACTTCGCGCAGGCCACGCACTCGACGGCCACCCTCGCGGCCGTGACCGACCCGACGCCCCGCATCGAGGTCGTCTCCGGCGGCACCCTGACCACCGTGCAGGACTGGCCCGGCCGTACCGGACACTGGCAGGTCGGTGTCCCGCCCTGCGGCCCCATGGACGACCGGTCCTTCCGTCTCGGCAACACGGCGCTCGGCAACCCCGAGGGCGCCCCCGGCCTCGAATGCACCCTCCAGGGGCCGTCCCTGCGCTTCAGCCACGCCACGACGGTCTGTGTGACGGGCGCGCCCGCCCCCGTGACCGTGGACGGCTCACCGGTCGGCCAGTGGGAGCCGGTCACGGTGCCCGCCGGAGCCGTACTGGCCGTCGGCGCGCCCACGGAACACGGACTCCGTACGTACGTCCTCTTCGCGGGCGGCGGCCTGGACGTGCCGCCCTTCCTCGGCAGCGCGGCCACCTTCACCCTGGGCCGGTTCGGCGGCCACGGCGGCCGGGCCCTGCGCACGGGCGACGTCCTGCGCGGCGGAACCGTCGCCGAGGGCTCAGCCGTCCCGCCGGCCGCCCGCCCCGGGTTCGGCTCCACGTGGCAGGTGGCCGCCCTCGAAGGCCCGCACGCGGCACCGGAGTTCTTCACCGAGGACGACATCCACGAGTTCTACGCCGCCGACTGGAAGGTCCACTTCAACTCGGCCCGCACGGGTGTACGCCTGGTCGGACCGAAGCCCCGCTGGGCCCGCGCCGACGGCGGCGAGGCCGGTCTGCACCCCTCCAACATCCACGACACCCCGTATTCGGTCGGCGCGGTCGACTACACCGGCGACATGCCTGTGCTCCTGGGCCCCGACGGCCCCTCCCTGGGCGGCTTCGTCTGCCCGGCGACGGTACTGACCGGCGACCGCTGGAAGCTGGGCCAGCTCCGTCCCGGTGACACGGTCCGCTTCCTGCCGGTGGCCGACGACGGCTCGCCCCGCCCCGCGATCGTCGACGGCGGCGTACTGGCCCGGGACGGCGACGTGACATACCGCCGCAGCGGCGACGACAACCTGCTGGTCGAGTTCGGCCCCATGCAGCTTGACCTGGCGCTGCGCATGCGTGTCCACGCCCTGATGGAGGCGATCGCCGAGGCGGGCCTCACCGGGGTCACCGACCTCACCCCCGGCATCCGCTCCCTCCAGATCCAGACGAACCCGACGCTGCTGCCCCAGCCCCGACTCCTCGCGGCCGTGAGGGAGATCGCCTCCTCCCTCCCCCCACCCGGCCAATTGGTCGTCCCGTCCCGCACGGTCCACCTCCCCCTCTCCTGGGACGACCCCGCCACCCGCGAGGCCATCGCCCGCTACATGGCGGGCGTCCGCGACGACGCGCCCTGGTGCCCGTGGAACATCGAGTTCATCCGCCGCGTCAACGGGCTGGAATCGGTGGCGGACGTGTACGACACGGTCTTCGCCGCCGAGTACCTCGTCCTGGGCCTCGGCGACGTCTACCTGGGCGCCCCGGTCGCCACCCCGCTGGACCCCCGCCACCGCCTCGTGACGACCAAGTACAACCCGGCCCGCACCTGGACCGCCGAGAACTCGGTCGGCATCGGCGGCGCGTACCTCTGCGTCTACGGCATGGAGGGCCCCGGCGGCTACCAGTTCGTCGGCCGCACCACCCAGGTCTGGTCCCCCTGGCAGCAACGCGGCGCCTTCGAACCGGGCTCTCCCTGGCTGCTGCGCTTCTTCGACCGCGTCAAGTGGTACCCGGTGGACGCCGACGAACTCCTCTCCCTCCGGGCCGACATCATCTCCGGCCGCTTCGTGCCCCGCATCGAGGAGGGCACCTTCTCCCTCGCCGAGTACGAGCGCTTCCTCGCGGACAACGCCGACTCCATAGCCGACTTCAGGACCCGCCAACAAGCCGCCTTCGCGGCGGAACGCGCCGCCTGGGAGGCCGCGGGCGAGTTCACCCGAGCCGAGGCTTCCGCCCCACCACCGCCCCCGCCCGCGCAGGTGGCCGTCCCGCCGGGCGGCCACCTGATCGAGGCCGAGTTCACCGCGTCCGTCTGGCAACTGAACGTCCGGCCGGGCGACCACGTGACCACCGGTCAGCCCTTGCTGACCCTGGAGGCCATGAAGATGGAGTCACGGATCCCTTCCCCGATGAACGCCGTGGTCCACGAGATCCTGACCACCCCCGGCACCCAGGTGGAGCCGGGCACGGCCCTGCTCGTCCTGACCCCGACGACCTCGGGAGCGGACATCTGAATCCCGCTCAACGATCGCCCACCCGACACCCCCCGACGACACGTGCCCGACCGCTCCACCGGGCACCTCGAAACCCGGCCGGGCATGTGACCGGCCACCCCACCGGACACCTGGAAACCCCGCCCAGTGGTGTGTCAGCAGCCACCCCACCGGGCGCCTCACAACCCCGCCCACGGTGCGTGACCGACCACTCCACCGGGGCACCTCACAACCCCGCCCGGCGGTGCGTGGCCGACCGCTCCACCGGGCGCCTCAAACCCCGCCGGTGGTGCGTCGCCAGCTACTCCGCCCAGCACCTCAAACCCCGCCCGGTGGTGCGTCGCCGACCACTCCACCCGGCGCCTCAAACCCCGCCCGCGCTCTGTGACCAGCCACCGCGCCGGGCACCTCACAACCCGCCCGGCGGTGTGTCGACAGCCACCCCACCGTGCACCTCGAAACCCCGCCGGTGGTGTGTGGGCAGTCGTTCCGCAGGGCGGAACGGGTGGGCACACACCACCCATCGGCCCGCAGTCGACAGACCACCCCCGCCAAGGAGCACCGATGTCGCAGTCCCAGACCCTCACCCGAGTCCGTATGGCCTACGCCCGCATCGAAGCCGTAGACCGCCCCGAGGTCTGGATCGACCTGCGCCCCCAACCGGAGGTGGAGGCGGAAGCCAAGGCCATCGACACCCGCCTGACCGCAGGCGACCGCCTGCCCCTCGCCGGCCGCCTCGTCGCCGTCAAGGGCAACATCGACGTCCACGGCCTCCCCACCACCGCCGGGTGCCCGCCCTACGCGTACTCGCCGGAGGCCGACGCCCCGGTGGTCGCCCGCCTCCGCGAGGCCGGCGCGATCGTCCTCGGCACCACGAACATGGACCAGTTCGCCACGGGCCTGGTCGGCACCCGCTCCCCCTACGGCGCCGTCCGCAACGCCCACGACCCGTCCCGCATCAGCGGCGGCTCAAGCTCCGGCTCGGCCGTGGCGGTGGCGCTGGGCATCGTGGACCTGGCCCTGGGCACGGACACGGCGGGCTCCGGCAGGGTCCCCGCCGCCCTCAACGGCATCGTCGGCCTCAAGCCCACCCGTGGCCTGGTACCGACCACCGGGGTCGTCCCGGCCTGCGCCTCCCTCGACTGCGTCACGGTGTTCGCCCGCACCCTCCCGGAGGCCGAACAGACCCTGGCCCACATGGCCTCCCCACCGGCCCGCGCCCTCCCGCCCCTCCCCCAACGCACCCCGGGCCCCTGGCGCGTCGCCGTCCCACCCCTCGAACAACTGGGCGCCCTGGACGAGGGCTGGGCGGAGGCATACGAGGCGGCGGTACACCAACTGGCCACCGCCGGCGCGGACATCCGTCCCCTGGACCTCACGCCCTTCACGGAGGCGGCGGCGATGCTGTATCAGGGCGCGTTCGTGGCCGAGCGCTACGCGGCGGTGGGTGGCTTCATCGACAAGTCGCTCGCCGAGGGCGGCGGGGGCCTGGACCCCACCGTCACCGGCATCATCAGCCGCGCCCGCGACATCCCGGCCCACCAACTGTTCACCGACCAGTCCCACCTGGCCACCCTGCGCGAGCAGGCCCTTGCGGAACTGACAGCCGTGGACGCCCTGTTGCTGCCGACCGCCCCAGGCCACCCCACCCTCACGGAGGTAGCCGCCGATCCGTTGGGCGCGAACGCCCGCCTGGGCCGCTTCACCAATTCGACCAACCTCTTCGATCTGGCGGCGGTGGCCGTCCCGGCAGGTGAGGTCCAGGGCCTCCCCTTCGGCGTGATGCTGATCGGCCATGCCTTCACGGACGACCGCCTGGCCCGCATCGCAGCCCTGCTCCAGCCGGAAGCCCGCCTGGCGGTGGTGGGCGCCCACCTCTCGGGCCAGCCCCTGAACCCGCAGCTCCTCTCCCTGGGCGCCCACCTGGAACAAACGACCACAACGGCCCCGGCCTACCGCCTGCACGCCCTACCGACGACCCCACCGAAGCCGGGCCTGGTGTACGTGGGCGAGGGAGGCGCATCGATCGAAGCCGAGATCTGGCGCCTCCCGGCAGAGGGCCTGGGCCGCCTGCTGACGGCCCTCCCCCGCCCCATGACCCTGGGCACGATCGAACTGGCAGACGGCTCCCGATCCCCCGGCTTCCTCTGTGAACCCTCAGCTCTGAAGGCCGCCCCAGACATCACGGGGTATGGCGGCTGGCGCTCATATCTGAACCACCGAGCAGACCAGCCGACCTAGGCGCGAACAGACCAGCCAACCCAGGGGTGCGGGGAACTGCGCGACCAGCCAGACACAACCCGCACTCGCCGCACAGGACGCACCCCCACCCCATGGGGCGACCTCATCCGACCGAGGAGTAGGCCACCACTCCACGCAACAGCCCATCCACAGCCTTGCGCGCGCTCTTCGCCACGGTCGACCCGGAGGGCGCGGCGGCCGAAACCTGCCCCAGCACATCGATCACCTGCTTGCACCACCGCACAAAATCCCCCGCAGGCATCTCCGCCTCACGCAACACCTCGTCGAGCCCCTTCCCCGAGGCCCACATATACGCGGCCCAGGCGAAGCCGAGGTCGGGCTCACGCTGCCCCACCCCTTCGCTCTGCGTGATCCGGAACTCCTCCTCCAGCCCGTCCAGCCGCCCCCAGATCCGCACCATCTCCCCGAGCGCGGCCTTGGCCTTCCCGGACGGCAGCTTCGGCGCCATCGCGTCATCGCCGACGCGTGCCTCATACACCAGCGCCGAGACACAGGCCGCGAGCTCAGCCGGATCCAGCCCCTCCCAGACACCGGCCCGCAGACACTCACTGGCCAGCAGATCCAGCTCGCCGTAGAGCCGAGCGAGCCGCTTCCCATGCTCGGTGACCTCATCACCCCGCAGATAGTCCAGCTCGGTCAGCAGAGCCACAATGCGGTCGAAGGTCCGCGCGATGGTGTTCGTACGTCCTTCGATACGCCGCTCCAGCTGCGCGGTGTCCCGCTTGAGCCGGTGGTAGCGCTCGGCCCAACGGGCGTGGTCCTCACGGTCGTTGCACCCATGACAGGGATGGGCGCGCAGCTCGGCCCGCAGCCGCGCGATCTCACGGTCGTCGGCGGCAGCCGCACGCCGCTTGCGGTGCCGGTCGGGCACGAGATGCCCGGCCTTGGTGCGCAGGGCAGACGCCAGGTCCCGACGGGACTGCGGCGACCGGGGGTTGAAGGACTTGGGGATCCGCATCCGCTCCAGCGCCTCGACCGGCACCGGAAAGTCCATGGACGCCAGCCGCTTGACCTGCCGCTCGGCGGTGAGCACCAGCGGACGCGGCCCGTCGTGGTACTCGAGGCCCCGGTGGCCGTTGGACCGCCCGGCGGGCAGCCCGGGGTCCAGCACGAGCGCGAGGCCCGCGTACTTGCCGGTGGGGACATGGATGACGTCGCCCGGCTTGAGCTTCTCCAGCGCGACGGCGGCCTCGGCGCGCCGCTGGGCGGCTCCCTGCTTGGCCAGTTCGGTCTCGCGGTCCTTGAGCTCCCGCCGCAGGCGCGCGTACTCCTCGAAGTCGCCGAGGTGGCAGGTCATGGACTCCTTGTAGCCCTCAAGGCCCTCCTCGTTGCGCTGCACCTGACGGGAGATCCCGACGACCGACTTGTCGGCCTGGAACTGTGCGAACGAGGTCTCCAGCAGCTCGCGCGAGCGGTGCCGCCCGAACTGCTCGACCAGGTTGACCGCCATGTTGTACGACGGCTTGAAGCTGGAGCGCAGCGGATACGTACGCGTCCCCGCGAGTCCGGCCAGGTGGTCGGGGTTCATGCCGCGCTGCCAGAGCACCACCGCGTGGCCCTCGACGTCGATGCCGCGACGCCCCGCCCGCCCCGTCAGCTGGGTGTACTCACCCGGGGTGATGTCGGCGTGCTGCTCGCCGTTCCACTTGACAAGCTTCTCCAACACCACCGAGCGGGCGGGCATGTTGATGCCGAGGGCAAGGGTCTCGGTGGCGAACACGGCCTTGACCAGGCCGCGTACGAAGAGTTCCTCGACGACCTCCTTGAACGTCGGCAGCATGCCCGCGTGGTGGGCCGCTATGCCGCGCTCCAGGCCTTCCAGCCACTCGTAGTAACCGAGGACGTGGAGGTCCTCGGCGGGGATCGTCGCGGTGCGCTCCTCGACGAGGGCACGGACCTTGAGGCGGGCCTCGTCGTCGTTGAGCCGGAGCCCGGCGTACAGGCACTGCTGGACGGCGGCCTCGCAGGCGGCGCGGCTGAAGATGAAGGTGATGGCGGGCAACAGGCCCTCGGAGTCGAGCCGTTCGATGACTTCCGGCCGGCTCGGGATCCAGATCCGCGAGCGCTGCCTGCGCTCGCGCTCACGGTCGGCCTCGCGCATCGCACGGCCCCGTCTGCGGTCCTGGAAGGAGGGGCGGCTCGCCTCCATGCGCGCCATGCGCGTCAGATCGGGGTTGACGGCCTTCTTGTGGCCCTCGCCCTCCTCGAAGAGGTCGTACATCCGCCGCCCGGCGAGGACGTGCTGGAACAGCGGCACGGGCCGGTGTTCGGAGACGATGACCTCGGTGTCGCCGCGGACGGTGTCCAGCCAGTCGCCGAACTCCTCCGCGTTGGACACGGTGGCCGAGAGGGAGACCAGGGTGACCGACTCGGGGAGGTGGATGATCACCTCTTCCCACACGGCGCCGCGGAAGCGGTCGGAGAGGTAGTGCACCTCGTCCATGACCACGTGACCGAGGCCGATGAGGGTCTGGGAGCCCGCGTACAGCATGTTCCGCAGCACCTCGGTGGTCATCACGACCACGGGGGCGTCGGAGTTGACGCTGTTGTCGCCGGTGAGCAGGCCGACCTTGTCCGCGCCGTAGCGGCGGCACAGGTCGGCGTACTTCTGGTTCGACAGCGCCTTGATGGGTGTCGTGTAGAAGCACTTCTTGCCCTGTTTCAGGGCGAGGTGGACGGCGAACTCGCCGACGATCGTCTTGCCCGAGCCGGTGGGGGCGGCCACGAGCACGCCCTTGCCGGCTTCGAGCGCCTGGCAGGCCTCGATCTGGAAGGGGTCGAGACCGAAGTCGTACATCTCGCGGAAGGACGCGAGCGCGGTGGCCTGCTCGGCAGCGCGCCTACGTGCTGCCGCATACCGCTCGGCCGGGGAGAGGTCCTCTGTCATCGTGCTTTCGAGCGTACCGGGCCCCACTGACAACAGGACGATCATTATCCGGATGAATGCCCACGCACACCCGCGCACGGAAGCGGCCGGGTGCGCCGCATGGGCGCCCCCGGCCGCGTACGTACGGGACGGCGTGCGTCAGGTGACGTCGTCGTAGCCGTTGATCCGGTCGCGCTCGGCCTCCGGAGGCGTCGACTGGGCCGGCAGTGCCCGGCTCGCCGACACGGTCTCGACCTCGCCGATGTCCTCGGGGGTGAGGTCCAGCTCGGAAGCCTCGTCGTCGGCCGGTTCCATGGCCTCGCGGCGGGTCCGCCGCCTGTCGTTGACCAGGGCGATGGTCGTCGCGGCGAAGTACAGCACCCAGATGGGGGCGGCCAGCGCCAGCATGGAGATGGGGTCGGTGCTGGGGGTGGCGATCGCCGCGAAGAGGGTGATGCCGAGGATCATGCCCCGCCACCAGCCGGCCATCTTCTTACCGGAGAGCACACCGCCGAAGTTCAGCATCACCAGCAGCAGCGGCAGCTCGAAGGAGAGACCGAAGACGACGATCATCCGCATGATCAGGTTCAGCAGATCATCGAGCGGAAGCTGGTTGTCGCTGCCGATGATGGAGAACTCCAGCATCACGGACGCCATCTTGGGCAGCGACCAGTAGGCGAAGTACGACCCGGTGAGGAACAGCGGGAACCCCGCCGCCACGAAGCCGAGGCTGTACTTCTTCTCGTGGCGGTGCAGACCCGGCGCGATGAACGCCCAGAGCTGGTAGAGCCATATCGGGCTGGCGAGCACCACGCCCGAGGACAGGGAGACCGTGAGGGCGAGTGTGAACGGGCTCAGCAGACCGTTCTGCACGATGCGCGCGCACTGTGTCTCACTGCTGTTCTTCGCCAGTTCGGCGAAGGAGTATTCGCATCCCACCGCCTGAAGGATGGGATCGGTGAAGAACTGGATGATGTCCTTGTAGAAGAGCGCCGCGATCACCGTCGTGACGACGATCGCCAGCAGACTCTTGACAAGGCGGTTTCGCAGCTCGCGCAGGTGCTCCGCGAGGGGCATCCGCCCCTCGGGATCCTTCTCCGTCTTGCGGGCAGACTTGAGCAACCCACGTCCTCATCTCGTGCGGCGGACCGGAAGACTGGTCCGGCCTTGTATCAGCGCTTGGTCGTGTCCGTGTGCTCGGCGACCGGGCGGGAGCTGGTCACGTCACCGGGGGCGGCCTGGATGGTGCGCTGAACCGGGGCCTCCTCGTGCGGAGGGGCGGACGCGGCGGTGGAGTTGTCCTGGCCCTCGGACTTCATCGCCTTCGCCTCACTCTTGAGGATGCGCGCCGACTTGCCGAGCGAGCGGGCCATCTCCGGAAGCTTCTTCGCGCCGAACAGCAGGACGATGACGACGAGGATGAGAGTGATCTCCCAGGGCCCAAGCTTTCCGAACATAAGTCTTTACCTTCTCACCGAGGCGGCGGGTGGGATGCTGTCCGACCGGTCGGACATGTGTCCGATTGATCGTGCTGGCAGCGATCGTAACGCCCAGGGGTAAACGTCGGGCAATCCCTGTGCATACTCCGGATCTGCGACTCGGGCCTCGTTCTCCGGGCCGCGTCAGGCAGCGTACCTGCCGACGGTATGAAGGTGACAGGGCGAAGTGGCGCATAACGCACACGTCGGCCAACTCACAGCGGTCGCGACCGGAAGTCACAGAGTGTCCACAGAGCGGGCCGCGCTCACCGCCGCCCGCTCCAGGTCCTCCGCCGCCCGACTGATCCGCCGCGTCGACTCCGCGACCTGCCGCCCCAGCCGCTGCGCCTCCACAAAGACCCGAACGGCCAACACCCCCAGCACGGCAAGCCCCACGAACCCCACAGCGACAGCGAACATCGGCCAGAACATGCCGCCGACCCTAGGGCCTGCCCGACGGATCACGCCAGCGACGCGGGGACCCGAGGCCTGCCCGCCGCATCAGGCCGGCGGCACGGGGTTCAGCCCGCCGAGTGCAGCCGCAGTGTCCTGACCCCGCCGCCGGTCAGCAGTTCGACGATGCGTTCCCCGGCCGGCTTGCGTACGGCGACACCGCACTCCGGGCAGGTGAAGGAGTAGAAGGTGGTCTTGCTGGTGGCGCCGATGGCGAGCCGCAGGGCGCTCGCGCCCAGCTCGAAGCTGGCCCGGCAGTCGGGGCAGCCGGCCCGGAACACCACGTCGACCGCCCGCTTCATCCCCGCGAAGGCGACCGCCACGGACATCTCCGGCACACGTGGGACGCCCTGGACACCCTGCACATCAGACATAGCCAAACCGCCGCTCACAGTCCTCGCGCCTCCTCGCACTGGTCGTTCGCCTCCGGGGCGCGGCCCCCGCGGCTCACCCACGCCCGTCGTACCGCCGTTCCTGAACCCCATGCGTCGCGTCGCCCGGGCCGCGCGGCCCGTCGTACGCCGTGGCCGCGACCTCGTCGTACGCCGCCAGCGCCTCCCGGGCGGCCCGGCGGGCGCTGTCGGCGAGGTCCTGCGGCGAGACGATCCGCCCGTCGCGCCCCAGCCGCAGCGCGAGCCGCCGCAGCGAGGCGGGATCGGGGGTGCGCAGGGTGATCCGCAGGCCCCCGTCCGGCAGTTCCTCGGCGCTGTCGTGCGGGTAGTACTCGGCGACCCAGCGCCCGCCCGGGCCGACCTCGACGACGACCTCCGGGTCCTCGGCGGCGGGCTGCACCAGCCCCTCCGACAGGTCCCGCAGCTCGACCTCCGGCGGCGCGGACGGCTCGTCGAGGATCTTGATCTCGGCGACCCGGTCGAGCCGGAAGGTGCGGCGCGCCTCGGAGCGCCGGCACCAGGCCTCGACATAGGTGTGACCGACGCTGACCAGGCGAATCGGGTCGATCTCGCGTTCGGTGACCTCGTCACGGGCGGGCGAGTAGTAGCGGATCCACAGCCGGCGGCGCTCCGAGATGGCCCGGTCGACGTCCGCGAAGACACCACCCTCGGACTCGAACGTCACCGACAGACGTGAGCTGGCGCCCGCCGCCTCCCCGGCCGCGCCCTCCACCTTGGCGGTGGCCCGCAGCAGCGCCTGGCGGTCGCTCTCGCGCAGCCCGGGCAGGGTGGCCACCGCACGGGCGGCGACCAGCAGGGCGGTGGCCTCGTCCGCGGCCAGCCTGAGCGGCTCGGCGGCCTCCGCGCCGAGCGCGGCCGGGTTGTGCCACCAGATGCGCTCGCCGTCGGTGTCGATGTCGAGCAGGTCACCGCCGCGGAAACTGGTCCCGCACATGGGCAGCACATCGAGGTCCGAGACCAGTTCGTCCTCGGTGATCCCGAAGGCGCGGGCGACGTCCTCGATCCGGGCGCCGGGCCGCTCCCGCAGATAGGTCACCAGGGAGAGCATCCGCCGGGTCTGGTCGATGGCGTTCGCCGGCCGGGCAGGTTTTCCCACCACGTTCTTACGTCCCCCTCAACCCTTGGCCACGGCACGCAGCCGGTCCACCACATCGGCCCGCAGCTCGGCCGGCTCCAGGACCACCACGTCGGGCCCGAACTCCACCAGCCAGGCATCCAGACCGTGCCCGTACGGAATCTCCAACTCGTCCCAGCCGTCCCCCAGTTCCCGTACGGCGGTGGCGCGGGCCCGCAGCGGGTAGCCGGCGTCCGAGCGCAGCCGGATCAGCGCGGAGCGGTCGGCGGTCTCCCCCGCCCAGCTCGCGACGGTCTCCCGCACGGTGACGACGTCCGGGACCGGGGCGGTGAAGGCGCTGCCCCGGCTGCGCACCTTGCCGGTGATCCGGGAGAGCCGGAAGACCCGCTCGGCGCCCCGGTCCCGGTCCCAGCCGGCCAGATACCAGTGGCCGCGCCAGCACTCAAGGGCCCACGGCTCCACATGGCGGGGCTCGGGGCGGGCGGCGGTGGCCTTGCGGTAGTCGAACACGACCGGGCGGCGGTCCCGGCAGGCCAGCATCAACGGCTCGAACGCGGCCTCATGCACGGGGATACGCGGCTCCAGGGCGCCATGGGCCTCGTACGGGTCGACGTCCTCGGGCAGACCGGCGGCGCGCAGCTTCTGCAGAGCACCGCTCGCGGCCCCGGCGAGACGGGCCTGCTGCCAGACCTTGGCGGCCAGACCGAGGGCGGCGGCCTCCTCGGCGTCGAGGGTGATGGGCGGGAGGCGGTTGCTGTCGCGGCGGGCCAGATAGCCGACCTCGCCGTCGAGGTTCTCCACCGTCTCGATGACCAGGCCCAGCTCGCGCAGATCGTCCTTGTCGCGCTCGAACATGCGGTTGAAGGAGTCATCACTGCCCGCGGCACCCATACCCGGCCGGACGGCCTCGACATACGCCTCTATGGAATCCCTCAACTCGCGCTTGCTGAGCGGCCGGCGCGTCCCCAGCAGACACAGCGCCAGGTTCATCAACCGCTCGGCCTTGGCAATGGCCATCGACGCCCTTCCCTATGGGTGCTTGCCGGACGACCGTACCGCTACGAAGCATCGCGGCAAAAGCCGAGGGCCCATGCCCGAACAGGCATGGACCCAGGACAGCACGGCATGGCCCCCGGACAGTCGGGACCGGTCGCGGCACGATCAGTCCGGGCTTGCCATATAAAGGTCAGACCCCGAGCAAGTCCACCACGAAGATCAGCGTCTCGCCGGACTTGATCGCCGGGCTCGGGCTCTGGTTGCCGTAGGCGAGGTGGGCCGGAATGGTCAGCTGGCGACGCCCGCCGACCTTCATGCCCTGCACGCCCTGGTCCCAGCCCTTGATGACCCGGCCGCCACCGAGCGGGAAGCGGAACGGCGTACCACGGTTCCAGCTGGCGTCGAACTCCTCACCGGTGCTGAAGGAGACACCCACGTAGTGGACGGTGACGGTCTGGCCCGCCTTCGCCTCCTCGCCGTCGCCCTCCCAGATGTCCTTGATCTCAAGGTCCTTCGGGGGCTCGCCACCGGGGAAGTCGATCTCGGGCTTGTCAATGCTCACGTCTTAAGGCTCCTGCTTGTGTACGAACAAGGCAACACGGGACAGTCTTGCATCCCCGGCTTCACATCTTCGCGAGGATGTCCACCGTGAAGACCATCGTGGAGTCCTTCTTGATGTCGCTGCCACTCGGCGGCGTGTCCCCGTACCCCAGCTTCGGCGGCACCACGATGAGCAGACGGCTGCCCACCTTCTTGCCGGTCATCCCCTGCGACCACCCCTTGACGACCTGCTGCAACCCGAACGAGCTCAGCTGCTCCCGGCTGTAGGAGGAGTCGAATTCCTTGCCCGTGTCCCACAGCACGCCCTTGTACTGCACCAGGACGCTGTCGTCGGCGGCCAGCTCGGGGCCGTCACCCTCCAGGATGTAGTTGGCGACGAGCTCGGTCGGCGGGTCGGCCTTCGGCACCTCGATCGACGGCGCCTTGCCGTCGGTGTTCGTGCCGACCTTCGGCAGATCCACGTTGTCCTGGGCGACCTTCGTGCCCTTGGCGGAGCTCTTGGCGTTGAACGCGTCCTGCAGGTCCACCACGAACACCAGCGTGTCGGTGCCCTTGATGCCCGCCCGCTGATTGCCCTCGCTGCCGTAACCCCAGGTCGGCGGCACGGCCATCTCGACACGGCTGCCGGCCTTCTTCCCCGTCAGGGCATACCGCCAGCCGTCGATGATGCCCTGCGGGCTGAGCTGGATGACCAGCGGCGTCTTACGGTCGTACGAGTTGTCGAAGACCTTCGCCGTGTCCCAGATCTGGCCCAGGTAGTTCGCCTGGATGTAGTCACCCTCGGCGACCGTCCGACCGGTGCCCGCGATGACCGTCTTCACCGCCAGGTTCTTCGACGGCTCTCCGCTGCCCTTGGCGACCGTCGGCTTCTCGTCGAACTTCGCACCCGCCGTGATGGCCGGCAGCGGGCCGTCCACGATCTTCGGCGGCTTCGCGGCGCTCTCCGACGCAGACGGGCTGCTGCTGGCCTTGGCCGAGTCGGAATCGTCGTCCCCACAGGCGGAGAGCGTGACCAGGCCAGCGGGAACAGCGATGAGAAGTGAACGTCGGCGCACGGTGAGGGCCTCTATCGGTCGATCTTGTCGGATGGACGTGCGCGCAACTCTACGGTGCGAGAAGGGC
>NZ_AEJC01000474.1 GCF_000317595.1 Streptomyces ipomoeae 91-03
CCAGACGTACAGCTCTCCGAGGCCCACCAGGCCTGCAACCTCCAAGGCCCCCGCGAGACCCGCGGCCTCCAAAGCCCACCAGGCCCGCAGCCCCAAGCCCCCGCCAGCCCCGCAGCCTCCAAGGCCCACCGGCCCTGCAGCCCCCAAGCCCTCAAGGCCCCAAGGCCCCAAGGCCCCAAGGCCCCCACCAGGTCTACAAGCCCCGCGCCAGGGTCAGGCGTCCGTGCGCCCCGCGCCCCGGCGTCGCGTCACCACGAAGATCGCACCGCCCGCTGCCAGCAGGCCCGCCGCGCCGAGCGCGAGCGGGATCGTGTTGCCGCCGCCCGTTTCGGCGAGGTCGCCACCGCCGCCGTTCGGGGTGGGGGCCGCCGGGGTCGAGTCGGACGGGGTCGGCTCGGGGGAGTCGGACTCCGGAGTGTCGCCCGGGGGCTGCTCCTCCGCCGGGGGGTTCTCGTCGGCCGGCGGCTGCTCCTCCGTCGGGGGGTTCTCCCCGGCCGGCGGTTGCTCCTCCGTCGTGCAGTCCTTCGTGCCGCCGTTCCACGCCGCGATCAGCTTGTCCTTGATGACCGGGCGGTCGGGGCCCTTGGGGACGTCGCCGTGCTCGAAGCCGTCCTTCGCGTCGAGCTTTCCGTCGAACTTGACCTTCCCCCGGTACAGGTCGATCTGCGCGTAGCAGCCCGCGTCCGGCACCGCGATGTCCAGGGAGTCCGTCGCGCCCGGCTTCACGGTGACCGTGTCGAAGTCGACGAAGACCTGCTCGCCCGAGGTGGCGAAGGTCGGGCCGTGGGCCAGGTACGAGGCCAGGGAGACCGTGCACGTCGTGGCGTCGGACGCGGCGCGGACCTTGATGTGGACCTTGCCGTCCTCGGTGGGCTTGAGGTTCTGGTCGTCGAGCTTGACCCAGTCGGCGAAGTTGACGCCGTCCAGGGAGAACTCGCAGCGGTCGGTCTCGGTGGCCGTGCCCGCGCCCTCGCCCGGGACGTAGCTCTTCTTGCCCCAGCCGTCGCCACCGGGCGTTCCGGTGGCCCACGCGGAGCCGGAAGCCGCCGCGGTCAGGGCGAGTGCGGCTGCGCCCGTCCCCAGCAGGCGGCGCACAGTGACACGTCTCGCTATGGACATGCAGATCCCATTCTCGAACTTGAAGATGTGCGAGACCCGGGGCGCGGTGGCACGACGGCAGCACGAAGCCGCGTCAGGGCCGCGCCGGGGTGTGAGTTGGTCGAAGAAACGCCGGGCCCACTGGTCACATGCGCCACAGCGTGCGCACATCGTTTACCACCGAGTAAGGGCTGTCAACCTCGGGAAACGCCCGGGCACTTCGGGCTCGGGCCGGGTGAACGGCCGGGTGAATGGCCGCGTGAACGGCCGGGCTTCAGACAGGCTTCGGCCAGGCTCCGACCGCTACGTCCACACATACAGGACACGTCCGTCGCACATTTGGGGCACATGGGGAATCTCTTGCTCCGCTACCGCCGGTAACAGTAAGGACTTCACCAACTCGGCCCACCCTCGCCCGAGTTGACCATGGCCGGATTTGACAACCTCCACCCCACTCCGGAGTCTACGTTCATGACATCCATTTTCATTAATCCCGTCCAGTATCCGACGGGAGGTGGTCGTCCATGCGCGTGGCCTTCGTAGGCAAGGGCGGCAGCGGCAAGACCACCCTCTCCGCGCTCTTCGCCCGGCATCTCGCCCGCTCCGGCGCGCCGCTCGTCGCGATCGACGGTGACATCAACCAGCACCTCGCCCACGCCCTCGGCCTCGACGAGGACGACGAACTCGGCGCCCCGCCCCTCAGCTCCCGTACCGCTGAGATCAAGGACTATCTGCGCGGCGCCAACCCCCGGATCGTCTCCCGCGACGCCATGGTCAAGACGACCCCGCCCGGCCGGGGTTCACGCCTGCTGCGGCTGCTCGGTGACGACGACATCCACGCCACACACGTACGGCGCGTCGGCGACGTTCCCCTCATGGTCACCGGTGCCTTCAGCGAGAGCGACCTCGGTGTCGCCTGCTACCACTCCAAGCTCGGCGCGGTGGAGCTGTACCTCAACCATCTCGTCGACGGAGCCGGCGAGTACGTCGTCGTCGACATGACCGCCGGGGCGGACGCCTTCGCCTCCGGTCTCTTCACGCGGTTCGACATGACCTTCCTCGTCGTCGAGCCGACACGGAAGAGCGTGTCCGTGTACCGGCAGTACCGGGAGCACGCCGCCGAGTTCGGGATTCCGATCGCCGTCGTCGGCAACAAGATCACCGGCGAGGACGACCTGCTCTTCCTCAAGGAGCACGTCGGGGACGATCTGATCGCGCACTGCGTGCAGTCGTCGTACGTACGCGCCCAGGAACAGGGGCGTGAGCAGGGCGAGTTGGAGTCGCACAACCTGCACACGCTGGAGCAGCTCAAGGCCGCCGTCGACGCTCGTACGAAGGACTGGGCCGCCTTCCAGCGGCACGCCGTCGAGTTCCACCTCCGCAACGCCACCGCCTGGGCCAACGCCGCCACCGGCCACGACCTCGCCGACCAGGTCGACCCCGAGTTCCGGCACGGGCCGGAGGCCCTCGCCTCCGCCGGCTCCCTCTGAACCACCCCACCCCAACCCCGCCCCACCCCGAACAGCACAGAAGCACCACACAGAACAGGAACACCCATGTCGCTCGACGTCTCCCCGCAGTTGCTCGCCGATGCCGAGAAGGGCGAGATACGGGAGGAGGAGTTCGTGGAGACGGTTCGTACGTCGCTGCCGTACGCGTACGAGCTGGTCGCCTCCCTCGTCGGTGAACTGCGCGCCGGAAGCGCCGAGTTCGCCGACAACCAGACCCCGCCGCCGTCGGAGAAGGAGCGGGGGCAGTTGCTGCGGGCGCTGTCCAGCGACGCGATCCGGGGCAGCCTGGAGCGGCACTTCGGTGTGGCGCTCGCCTTCCAGAACTGCCACCGGGTCGCGGTCTTCCCGCCGGAGGCGCGCGGCGGTGAGACGTACACCCGCTTCACGTCCCTGCGCGCCCAGATCCTCAACCAGTCGCCGGAGTTCCGCGACTGCTGACCCACAAGGACACCCGGGGACACCCCAGGCCCAGGACTCGACCGACCCACCGCCCCCTCCGCACCCCTCCCGCGGAGGGGGCGGTCGGGCTTCGGTTCGCGTGGCCGGTTCAACACGCCGGAGCTCAGGGGGCGTACGGGGGCGCGTTACCGGCGTACGGCCGCATGGTCGGCGGACGTGAATGCCTCTGCTCGTACGGCTTCGTGTCTTGTCGGCCTACGGCTTCACACCGCTCACGTATGCGACTTCGCACGGTTCCGGTGTACGACTTCGTCACGTTTGCTCCCGTTTTCGCCCGATCCTGGCGGCTCGTGTGCCGTCGATCGGCTCGTCTCTCGCGGACGTCTCGCATACCGGGGCGCGCCCCCGGCGTGCCGTCCGGTGCCTCCCGGCGTGTCGGCGGGTGCCCCGGGCATCACGGGTTGGCCTATCTGCGATCACACAAGGTGAATAATGGGGCCAGAGGGCGTCTCAGCGACAGAGAGGGCCGCCGTGGGGACCGACAGGAACAATGCCGTCACCCGCCAGCGCTTCGACGTGGCCGACGTCGCGCCGCTGCTGATCGACACGGCCGGGGCCGTGACGAGCTGGAGCCGGGACGCCGAGCGGCTCTTCGGGTATCCGGCGGCCGAGATCCTGGGCCGCGACGTCCGTACGCTCCTCGCCCCCGAGGAAGGCGAGCGCGTCGGCGCGCTGGCCGAAAACCACCGCGCCCACGGCGGCTGGTCCGGCATCCTCACCGGACGCCACCGCGACGGCCGGCGGATCAGGGTGATGGTCCGCGTCGTGCCGATCCACGACGCGAACTCCTCGGCCCCCGCGGCCTCCTCCGCCCCCTCGGTTCCCGAGACCGACGGCTCCGCCTCGACCGCGCCCCGGCGCACCGCCTGGCCCGCCCCGCACCCCGGCTACCCCGACGCGCCGCGATCCACCACCCCGCAGGCGCCGCCGCACACGTTCAGGTCCGCGTCCACACCCGGGGTCGGGCCTTCGCCGACCCGGGAGACGGGCGCGTGGCCGCCCGCCCGGACCACCGGAAGCCCGCAACCCCGGCACAGCACGCCCCCGTACGAGAACCCACGGACCTCGTACGAGCCCCCGTGCCCACCCGCGCCCCCCTCCCCCGATACCCCAGCCCCGACCCGGACCCCGACCCACCCCACCACCCCCACCCACTGGATCGCCCTCGTCTCCGACGCCAGCGAGGCCCCCGGCTGGGACATGAGCCGTACGGTGCTGGAGCGGATGACGACGTGGGCGCCGCTCGGGATCGCGGTCGTGGACACGGATCTGCGGTTCGTGTGGTCGAACGCGGCGTTGGAGCGGTTCGGGGGCGGGCGGGCGCACGAGCGGGTGGGGCACAGGCTCGCGGAGGTGCAGCCGGGGCTCGACGCGGAGCGCATCGAGGCGCAGATGCGGAAGGTGCTGGAGACCGGTGAGCCCGTGCTCGACTACGAGCACGTGGGCCGGGTCCGGTCGGCGCCGCACCGCGAGACCGCGCACGCGATGTCGTTCACGCGGCTGGAGGACGACCAGGGGCGCCCGATCGGCGTCTACTACACGGTGGTGGACGTGTCGGAGCGGCACCGCGCCCGCACCCGGCTCGCCCTGCTGGACCGGGCCGGGGAGCAGATCGGCCGCACCCTCGATGTCCAGCGCACGGCGCAGGAGCTGGCGGATGTCGTCGTACCGGCGCTCGCCGACTTCGTGACCGTCGACCTGCTGGACTCGGTGCCGCGCGGTGCCGAGCCGGCGCCGCCCGGCGATCCGGGCACGGGGGCGGTGTCGCTGCGGCGCTGCGCCCAGCAGTCCGTCCACGACGGGGTACCGGAGGCCGTCGTGGAGATCGGCGACATCGCCTCGTACGCGGCCGGGTCGCCCCCGGTACGGGCGCTGGTGAGCGGGCGGTCGTGGTCGGAGCCGAGGCTGGACCCGCTGTCGGCGGAGTGGGCCAAGGCCGTGCCGGGCGGGCGGGCGCTGCCCGTCGAGGCGCTGGGGCTGGACAGTGTGATGATCGTGCCGATCCGGGCGCGTGGCATCACGCTCGGCATCACCACGTTCTTCCGGCACGACCGCCAGGACCCCTTCGACGCGGTCGACCTGGGTCTGGCCGAGGAGTTGGTGAGCCGCGCCGCCGTCTGCGTCGACAACGCCCGCCGGTACACGCGTGAGCGCGACGCCGCCCTCGTCCTCCAGCGCAGCCTGCTGCCGCGCCGGCTGCCCGAGCAGGACGCGGCCGAGGTCGCCGTCCGCTACCGGCCCGCCGACGAACTGACCGGCGTCGGCGGCGACTGGTACGACGTCATCCCGCTCTCCGGCGCCCGGGTCGCCCTCGTCGTCGGCGAGGTCGCGGGCCACGGCATCGACGGCGCCGCCGCGATGGGCCGCCTCCGTACGGCCGTACGCACCCTCGCCGACCTCGATCTGCCGCCGGACGAGATACTCGCCCACCTCGACGACATGGTCGCCAAGTCGGCACGGCAGGAGGGCGGCGAGCCGGGCGCGGGCAGCATCGAGACGGTCGGGGCGCGCTGTCTGTACGTCGTCCACGACCCGGTGTCCGGCGCGTGCTCCATGGCCGCCGCGGGCAGCTTCACCCCGGCCCTGGTCGCCCCCGACGGCACGGTCACGTGTCCCGACCTGCCCGAGGGGCCGTCGCTCGGCGTCGACGGGCGGCCCTTCGAGACGCTGGAGCTGACCCTGCCCGCCGGTACGGTGATCGCCCTGTACACCGACGGGCTGCTCGCGGAGTCCTCCCCGGAGGCGCTGCGCCGTGCCCTCGCCCGGCCGGAGCCGTCCCTCGACCGCCTCGCCCAGCGGGTCCTCGACGCCCTCGCCCCGGCCCGCCCCACCGACGACGTCGCCGTCCTCCTCGCCCGCACCCGGCGGCTGCCCGACCACCGGGTCGCCTGCTGGGACCTGCCGGCCGACCCGGTGATGGTCGCCGAGGCCCGCAAGACCACCACCCGGCAACTCGGCGCGTGGGGGATCGACGAGCTGGCGTTCACCACCGAACTGATCGTCAGCGAACTCGTCACCAACGCCATCCGCCACGCCGCCGGGCCCATCCGGCTCCGGCTCATCCTCGAACGCACGCTGATCTGCGAGGTGTTCGACGGCGGCCCCACGGCTCCCCATCTGCGCCACCCGCGCACCACCGACGAGGGCGGCCGGGGCCTGTTCCTCATCTCCCAGTTCACCCAACGCTGGGGCACCCGTTTCCTCCCGGAGGGCAAGGTCATCTGGGCGGAACAGTCACTGGCGGACCCGCTCGCCTGAGACCGACGACACCCTCGCACTGATCCGTCCTGATGATCCTGACGCGGTGTCACATCCCATTCGGCCCGATTAGTCGCACTTTGTGCTTCATATGAACGCAGAGGTCGGCTTCGGGCACCGGGCTCCGTCGCCTCGGCGGACATCGGGAAATGAGGGACGTGGTGAAGCGAAGAACACCGGGGGGTGTGGGTCTGGCTCTGGCCGTCACGACGGCGGTGGTGGTCGTGCTCGCGGGCGCGGCCGTACCGGCGGTCGACCGCATCGGCGAGGGCAGGGCCCCCGGGGACGGCACCGTGACCGTACGGGTGGTCGACGAGGTGGACGCCGACGGGCGGTACGACTACCCGCTGGAGACGGGCCTGCGCGGCGTGCGGATCACCCTGACCGACGACCGCGGCACCGTGCTGACCAGGACGACGAACCGGTTCGGCCACGCCCTGTTCACCCCGGCGGCGTCCCGGCTGCGGGGCGGCAGGTACCGCGTCCAGGTGTACAACCCCGACCCCGCCGACCTCCAGCCCGCGGTCGCGGGCCTCGGCGGCGGTGCGGACGTCATCCGCGGCAACGTCGGCTTCGTGGATGTCTCCGGCAACCGGAACACCATCTACACCACCGGCTTCTGGAAGCCCGGCGAGTACTGCCAGGAGAACCCGGACCTGGTCAGCTGTTCCCTCGCCAAGGGTGATGTGAGGGGGGAGCAGGGCCTGACGCGGTTCCCGAGCGACTTCGGCGCCACCTGGCCCGGCCCCAGGCCCGCCCGGCTGACCGACAACACCGAGCAGCGGGCGGTGTTCGGCATCGGCGTCGACCGTACGGGCAACAAGTACCTGGGCACGTCGGTCAAGCGGCACACGGAGTACGGTCCGCGGGGCGCGGTCAACGCGATCTACCGCTACAACGACGGCACGGACAAGGTCTCCCCCTTCGTCACGCTGCCGGGCACGCTGACCCGGCACGACTCGACGAACAACTACCTCAACGACAACCGGATCTACCGCAGGGTCGGCCGTGAGGGACTGGGCGACGTCGATGTCTCCGGCGACGGCAGGACGCTGTACGCGGTCAACCTCAACGACTCCAAGCTGTACCGGGTGCCGATCCACGGCACCGGCGACTCGGTCAGACCCGGCACCTTGTCGTCGTACACCGTGCCGAAGCCGAACGGCTGCGAGGGCCAGTGGCACCCGTACGGCATCGGGGTGCGCGGCAAGCGGGTGCTCGTGGGCGGGGTGTGCGGCGCCGAGAACACGACCGTGCGGGTCCCGTACGGCGACCCGTCGAAGCTGAGCGCGCACGTCTACGAGTTCAAGTGGGGCGCGTTCGACGAGATCTTCCGGCATCGGCTGGACTACCCGCGCGGGTGCGCGTACCGGCCGACCAGCGGCTCCCCCTGCGGCGTTCCGTCGACCGCGGGCGGCACCCTGAGCGCCATGTGGGAGGCGTGGAACGAGCGCGTCCCCACGATCTTCGAGCCGGGCGGCCGTCGGTTCGCCTCCGCGCCGCAGCCGATCCTGTCCAACCTGGAGATCGCCGACGACGGCGACCTGATCCTCGGCTACCGGGACCGCTTCGCCGACATGCAGGGCAACGCGACCTACGCGTACAACTCCACGACGTCGCTGATGCGCGCGATCGCCGCCGGTGACGTGCTGCGCGCCTGCGAGCAGCACGGTGGCGGCTACGCCCTGGAGAGGAACGGCAGCTGCGGTCCGCTGAACGGCGCCCTGCCGGGCAACGGCCTCGGCCCGGGCGGAGGTGAGTTCCACAACGACCTCACCGTCCTCTCGGACGCCCAGCAGCACCAGGTCACACAGGGCGGCACGGTTCTCCAGCCGCACCGCAAGAGGCTGTGGAGCACGGTCTACGACCCGTTTAACCGCCACCCGTTCGAACAGGGCGTACGCCGCCGGGCCGCCGAGACCGGGTCCATCGACGGCGGCATCAGGCTCCAGCCGACGTCACTCTCGTCGGCCGGCCTCTTCGGCAAGGCCAACGGGCTCGCCGATCTGGAGATGGTCTGCGACCAGGCGCCCGTGCAGATCGGCAACCGGGTCTGGTTCGACACCGACGGCAACGGCGTCCAGGACCCGTCCGAGCCGCCGATCAGCCGTGTGAAGGTGACGCTCGACCCGACGTCGTCCGGCCCGAACCTGGTCACGTACACGGACGCCGACGGCGAGTACTCCTTCGGCGCCGAGGACGGCCTGAAGCCGAACACCACCTACAAGGCCACCTTCGGCTTCAGCGGCGTCGACCCGGACACGCTGCCCGGCCGCACGAGCCTGTCCTCGCTCAGGTGGACGGTGAAGGAAGCCCGTTCGAACCGCGCGATCGACTCCGACGTCGACACGCACGGCCGCACCACGGTCTACGTCGGCGACCCCGGCCATGTGAACCACACCGTCGACGCCGGTCTGACCAAGTCCATCCGGCTGACCCTCCTCAAGCTCGACGAGAAGACCGGCAAGCCGCTCGCCGGCGCGGTCTTCGAACTGTGGCAGGACACCGACCGCGTTCCCGGCCTCCAGCGCTACGGCCGGAAGAAGGACAGGTTCGTCCACCGCTGCGCCACCTCCGGCACCGGGCGCTGCGCCTTCGGCTCACTGCCGGTCGGCGCGTACTACCTCGTGGAGACCGGCGTCCCCGAGGGGTACGTCCCGCCGAAGCAGTCGGTCTTCGGTCCGTACGTCCTCACCCCGAGGAACGCCTCACACGCCGACGGCCTGCGCGTGGAACTCGTCAACAAGCGCGGGGAGCGTGCAAGGGCAAGAAGCGCGATGCGCTGACGCGCCGGCGCCTGACCGGGGGCCGAGCGGGGTGGGCCCGTTCGGCCCCCGCAGGGCGTCTCCGGGGTGGTCGGGGTGACGTATCTCTGGTGGCCCCCGTCGCCGCACTGCTGACCCTCGCACTGTTGTCCACAGCCTGTGGGCGGAGGTTTTCCCCTCACACCCATCCCGGCGCGCCGAGGTCGAACCACACCGCCTTGCCGTCCGGGTAGGGCAGCCCGTGCGGTACAGCTGGGGCGATGCCCCAACGCCCCTCGGTGAGCGCGTGCACGAGCTGCAGCCCCCGCCCGCCCTCACCCCAGACGTCCGCACCCAACTCCCTTATCACCGGCGGATTCTCGTCCCCGTCGAACACGAACACCCGTACGCTCCGCGCCCCCACGGCCAGCCACAACGCCGAGTCCCCGCCCTTCGCGTGCGTACAGGCGTTGGTGACGAGCTCGGAGGTGCAGAGGGTCGCCGCGTCCACGAGTGAGTCCAGTCTGCGCGCCCGGAGAACGGTGGCGACGAAGTCGCGGGCGATGGAGGGGGAGGTGTCGTGGGACGGGCAGAAGAGGGCGTAAGTGGTGGGGGTGGGGGTGGAGACGAGGGCGGGTGCGGATACGGATACGGGGTCGTATTGGGGCATGGGGCATCCACTCCGTTGTGGGGTACGGCGGTTGATGGTTGGCGGAGGCCACCGGCCGCGTTGCTGTCCTTCGCCCCGGGTGTCGACGGACCGGGGTGGCGCTGCCAACGGGCTTTGGGCAGGGAGAAGTTGACGGAGAGGTGACCACTCGGCCACCCTCCGTGATGACACGATGACCGTAGCGCCTCAGGCTGAGGCGAATCAACCGATCCCGTCGATTGCGCCCAACATGTGCGAGTTGGCCTCGCGAAGCGGCAGACTCGGCAGGGATCACAAGGAGGACGACATGCCGGCGAGGCCCAACCCGACCGCACGCCAGGTACGCCTGGGCGCGGAGTTGCGCAGACTGCGCGACGCCTCGGGTATCGAGTCCCGTGACGCCGCCGCGTTCCTGGGCACGAACCAGACCCAGATCAGCCACATCGAGGCCGGACGGTTCGGTATCAGCGAGGAGCGGCTGCGTCGCCTCACCGGGTTCTACGGCTGCCACGACGCCCAACTCGTGGACGCCTTGGTCGAGATGGCGAACCCATCGCGCAGGAGCTGGTGGGTGAAGTTCCGCGGTCTCATGCCGCCCCGGGCGCTGGACATCGCCGAGCTGGAGCACCATGCCTCGTACATCCGCGTGTTTGAAGCCGTCTCTGTCCCGGGGTTACTGCAAACCGAGGAGTACGTGCGATCGACTTCCCTCTACCTGGACCCGCGCCTCCCCGAGAGCGAGCGCGAGACGCGCGTCGAGTTCCGGATGCGGCGGCAGCAGATTCTCGCTTCCGGAACGCCCTACGACGCGATCGTCCACGAGGCCGCACTGCGTATGCGTGTCGGCGGCTCCAAGGTCACCCGCTCCCAACTCGAACACCTCCTGAGTGCATCGGAGCAGGAGACCGTCACCATCCGCGTGGTCCCGTTCACCGCCGACGGCTTCGCCGGGGCCGGTTTGGCCATGCAGTACGTCGGCGGTGTCGTCCCACAGCTGGACACCGTGCAGACCGACACCCCCCAGGGCGCCGTGTTCACCGACGCACCCGCTCGGCTGCAACGCTGCCGAACCCGCCTCGAACGCATCGACAACGCCGCTCTGACGCAGGACGCTTCCCTCGACCTCATCCGTCGTATCGCCAAGGAACTGTGAAAGGTCTCCCGTGTTGCCCACTCTCCACTGGCAGAAGTCCTCGTTCTCCGCAGCCGACGCCGACAACGCCTGCGTCGAAATAGCCGCCGCCCCGACCGCGATACACCTCCGCGAAAGCGACCACCCCACCACGGTCCTGACCCCGGCCCCGGCCGCCCTGCACGCCCTGCTCGCCTCGATAAAGGGCAACCGGTAGCGCGGCGGGTCAGCCGAGGGCGTCGATGGCCTTGAGGATCAGGGGGCGCGCTTCGGGGCCGTACACGGCCATGCGGCGCAGTTCCTCGAACGCCCTGGCGTACATGGCGATCTCGGACGGCTGGGTGATTCTTACGCTGGCCGACACCAACTCCACCGTCACGAGAGTGTCGTCGTAGATGTGGAAGGTTTCTTCGGGCCATCGCGTCCGCTCGCGCGTTGCCATCGGAATGATGCCGAGCGAGACAGCCGGCAGCGCACCTGCGGTGAGCAAGTAGCCCAGTTGGGCGGCCATCACTTCCGAATCGCCGAGTTGGTAGCGGAGGACGGCCTCCTCGATGAGGAAGACGAACCGGTGTCCTGGTTCATGGATGACGCGCGAGCGCTCGACTCGGGCACGTGCGGCTTCGGCGCTGTCGTCCACGGGGAGATCGTGATCCCGAGCGGCGATACCGAGCACGGCTTTGGCATAGCCCTCGGTCTGGAGCAGCCCGGGTACCAGCATGGACGAGTACACGCGGAGGAGACGGGTGTCGCGGTAGAACTGCACCCCGCTTTCCTGGAGGTGTTTGAGTCCGCTGCGAACCTGGTGACGCCACTCCCGGTACATCGTTTCGGCATTCAGGGACTGAGCGATGAGGTCCTGCGCCTGGTCCTCCGTTCGAACAGCGGCGCACCACGCCCGGATGTCCTTGGCTGTAGGGCCGGTCAGCGCGTTCTCGATGCGAGATGTCTTGGAATGGTGCCACCCACACAAGTTGGCCAGCTCGACGACCGTCAGCCCCGCCTCCTTCCGGAGGTCCCGCAGCCGTCGGGCGACGGCCTCGCGCGCGGCCTGAGCGGAAGAAGACGGGGAAACGGGCATGAACTGGCCTACTAGCGCTGTTCGTCAGCGGATCTCGTACTGGTCGTGCGGAATGGCCCGAGCCCATACGGCCTCGAACGCCTCGGCACACAGCTTGGCAGCTGCCGGGTCATCTGAGATCTCATGCCCTGCCGAGGCACCGTCCCCGGTGAAATGGTTCCATCGGATCAGCCGATCGTCGAACAGCCAGAAGTCGTTGCCCGGCAGAGCGATGTCCGAGGCGCGGCGACGCGGCAACCATCGCACTTGCTCCCCGGCCTCGACGTTGGTGAACGTGTCCGAGTGCTCGAATCGGATGTAGTCGGTGACCGGCTCGGACACGATCCGAGCCCGGCGTACGACCACCCCGCGCGCAACGGTCTCCTGGATGAGGTCCAGCCAAGGCCGCCACCAGGCCTCGCGGTCGGTCGGATCGACGCGGAACCCGTTACGCCAGGCCTCGAACTGCTCCTTCTCGCTGTCCACCCCGTAGACGTCACGCATCTCCAGGTGCACAGCCGAGCGTGTGCAACCTGCGATCAGCTCACTGAACGGTTGAGCGCTCGACGGCATCGCACGCCTCCCTGATCATGTGCACCATCCTCGCCGGAATACGGATCACTGCCTCGTCGTCAGGGATGCCCTTCGCATGTCCAGGCACCTCCCACGCCGCGCACTCGGCCTCGACTTCGGGGTCCGGCTTGTATCCCTGGAGTACAAGCTCTTGCTTCTCTTGATCGATCCACACCGTAGGACTCTTCTCGTCTTTTGTCTGTGGGTCGATCCCGATGAACGTAAGCGGCATGTGAGCCTCCGATCACGAGATGTGCGATTGTGTGCAACACATTCCACAAGCAGAGACCACTCGTCAATGACACCTTTTGGCCAACACACCAAGCAGCAAGCCTAGTTGCACATTTCTGCACATTGCTTGAGTCGCCCACTCTCCCCACCCCACCCTCATCCCATGCAGCAAACGACCCTCTCCCCGCCCGTCCACCTGACCCTCCCCAACCCACCCCCGAAGCCGGCCCCCGGCTGCGACACCTGCGCCGAGCTCGGCCGGCGGTGGCAGGTCGCCCGGGATCGTGGGGACCTCTCCGCCGCGACCGACGCCGACGTCGAGATCCGGAACCACCCGCACCGGACACGGAAGAGGCGGCGGTGACACGTTCCGTACTGCGCTTCGTGACCCACCGGATCAGACAGCACCCGGACACCGACGTCACGTTCGAGGCCGAGTGCCTGAACTGCGACTGGACGGCGACCCCGTCCACGGACGGCGCGGCCGTGGACCTCGACTGCATGCGGCACACCGGTAGGACGGAACACGGGGGCTTTCGGCGGGTGTGTACGTCGTTCGCCCTCGTGGAGCGGGCTGAGTGACTACGAAGGAGGAGCGGTGATCCAGGAGTTGACCGTCACCGGTGGTGGAGGCGGCGGCGAGGGTGGTGGGGGCGGTGGCGATCCGCTGCCGGGTGAGCCCTGGCCGGTTCCGCCTGAGCCGCCGTCGCCGGACGGTGGGCCCAGGATGATCGGGTAGAGGGGTGACCATGGCCAACGTGGGCGGGGCGGAGTGGACGGATGCCTTCCGTGCCGTGCCCCGATCGGCGTTTCTGCCCGATGTGATGTGGCCGTTCGACATGGATACGGGACGCGGTGTCACCGTGTGCAAGGCGGACGATCCCGAGGCGTGGCGGGCGTACGCGGATGCCGACGTGCCCATCGTCACGCAGTGGGACGACGGGGAGGGCGATGGCCTCAACCCCGGTCGCCTGGCCACCAGTTCGGCGAGCATGCCCAGCGTTGTCCGCTCCATGCTCGCCGACCTGGACGTTCATCCCGGTCACCGTGTGCTGGAGATCGGCACCGGTACGGGCTACAATGCGGCCCTGCTCGCCCACCGGGTCGGCCCCGGCAACGTCGTCACCGTGGAGGTCGACGGCGGCGTGGCGGCCACGGCCCGTACGGCACTGCGGCGGTTCGGGCTGCCGGTCGAGGTGATCACGGGGGACGGACTCCTCGGCCACGCCGCCGGAGCCCCGTACGACCGGATCATCGCCACCTGCGGGCTGCGGCGGATTCCGTACGCGTGGGTGCGGCAGACACGGCCCGGTGGGCTGATCGTCGTCCCCTGGGGAACGGACTACGGGCGGGAGGACGCCGTGGCCCGGCTCGTCGTCGCCGCTGACGGGACGAGGGCCTCCGGCCGCTTCACCGGACCCGTGGAGTTCATGAAGCTGCGCGCGCAGCGCCGGGCCTGGCCACGGCACGACGACTACATGCCCGCCGAGGGCGTCTCCGGAGGCGACCGATCATCGACCACACTCACGGAAGTCGACTTCGTGCGAGGTCCGTTCGACCCCCTTCGCTTCGCCCTCGGGCTCCGCGTCCCCGCGTGTCTGTGCGCGGTGGCGGACAAGCGGGACGGGGTGCGGCCGGTGTGGTTGTACGGGCTGTCCGACCGTTCCTGGGCCTGTGTGATCTTCCGCGACGGGGAACCCGCCTCGATCGTCCACCAAGGCGGACCACGCCGGTTGTGGGACGAGACGGAGGCGGCCCGTGGCTGGTGGAAGGAACGGGGCGAGCCCGGCTTCGAACGGTTCGGTCTCACCGTCGACGAGAGGGGCACGTACGCCTGGCTCGACGATCCGTCCGCGTCCTGGCCGGCCTGAAGGCCAGGCGGACAACGTAGTTGTGCGCGCGGCAGAGCGGCAACGCGGCAGCATGGCCGC
>NZ_AEJC01000475.1 GCF_000317595.1 Streptomyces ipomoeae 91-03
ACCGAGAGCCTCTGGAATCCCTTATTCGGGGGATTACCAGGAGCTCTTGGTCACGCCCGGCAGCTCGCCACGGTGAGCCATCTCACGGAGGCACACGCGGCACAGGCCGAACTTGCGGTAGACGGAGTGCGGACGGCCACACCGCTGGCAGCGGGTGTACGCACGCACGGCGAACTTCGGCTTACGGGCAGCCTTCGCGATCAGAGCCTTCTTCGCCATCTCGCTCACGCCTCCTTGAAGGGGAAGCCGAGGTGACGAAGGAGCGCGCGGCCCTCAGCGTCGTTGGTCGCCGTGGTCACCACGGTGATGTCCATACCCCGGACGCGGTCGATCTTGTCCTGGTCGATCTCGTGGAACATGACCTGCTCGGTGAGACCGAAGGTGTAGTTGCCACGGCCGTCGAACTGCTTGGGGGACAGACCACGGAAGTCGCGGATGCGCGGCAGCGCGAGCGACAGGGTGCGGTCCAGGAACTCCCACATGCGGTCGCCACGGAGCGTGACGTGGGCACCGATCGGCTGGCCCTCACGCAGCTTGAACTGCGCGATGGACTTGCGGGCCTTGGTGACGGCCGGCTTCTGACCGGTGATCGTGGTGAGGTCGCGGATGGCGCCCTCGATCAGCTTGGAGTCGCGGGCGGCGTCGCCCACACCCATGTTGACCACGATCTTGACGAGGCCGGGGATCTGCATGACGTTCTCGTACTTGAACTCGTCACGCAGCTTGCCCGCGATCTCCTCGCGGTACTTCGTCTTGAGACGCGGAGTGGTGGTGGTAGCCATCAGATGTCCTCACCCGTCCGCTTGGCAACGCGGATCTTGTTGCCCTCTTCGTCGAAGCGGTAACCGACGCGGGTCACGACCTTCTTGCCGTCCTTCTCAACGACCAGCTGGACGTTGGAGACGTGGATCGGCGCCTCGGTCGTGACGATCCCGCCGGCCTGCGAACCGCGAGCGGTCGGACCGGCCTTGGTGTGCTTCTTGACCCGGTTGACACCCTCGACCAGGACACGGTCCTCGCGGGGGAAGGCCGCGATGACCTTGCCCTGCTTGCCCTTGTCCTTACCGGTGATGACCTGGACCAGGTCGCCCTTCTTGATCTTCATGCTTACAGCACCTCCGGCGCGAGGGAGATGATCTTCATGAACTTCTTCTCGCGCAGCTCACGGCCGACGGGGCCGAAGATACGGGTGCCGCGAGGGTCGCCGTCGTTCTTCAGAATGACGGCGGCGTTCTCGTCGAATCGGATGTACGAGCCGTCCGGACGGCGGCGCTCCTTGACGGTGCGAACGATGACCGCCTTGACGACGTCACCCTTCTTCACGTTGCCACCGGGGATCGCGTCCTTGACGGTGGCGACGATGACGTCACCGATACCCGCGTAGCGGCGACCGGAGCCACCGAGCACACGGATGCAAAGGATTTCCTTCGCACCAGTGTTGTCGGCGACACGCAGTCGCGACTCCTGCTGGATCACGTCTATCTCCTGATTGTCTGCCGGTTCCCGGCAGGGGCTTTGCCGTAAGGGAGTCGGCCCCTGCCGAGCCTGGCGGAACGATGCCTAGGGGGTCCCCCTAGGAGGGATGCTTGCCTTGTGGAATTTCCTTACGGAAATTACTTGGCCTTCTCGAGGATCTCGACGACGCGCCAGCGCTTCGTCGCGGACAGCGGCCGGGTCTCCATGAGGAGGACACGGTCGCCGACACCCGCGGCGTTCTGCTCGTCGTGCGCCTTGAGCTTGTTCGTACGGCGGATGACCTTGCCGTACAGCGCGTGCTTGACGCGGTCCTCGACGGCGACGACGACGGTCTTGTCCATCTTGTCGCTGACGACGAGACCCTCACGGGTCTTGCGGAAGCCACGCGCCTCTGCGGTCTGCTCAGTCACGTTGTTCTCACTCATCAGGCGCTCTCCACCGTTTCGATGCCCAGCTCACGCTCGCGCATCAGGGTGTAGATCCGCGCGATGTCCTTGCGGACCGCCTTCAGACGGCCATGGTTCTCGAGCTGACCCGTCGCCGCCTGGAAGCGGAGGTTGAACAGCTCTTCCTTGGCCTCGCGAAGCTTCGCCAGAAGCTCCTCGTTGCCCAGCTCGCGCAGCTCGGACGCCTTGGTACCGGCCGACATCACGCTTCACCTGCCTCGCGCTTGACGATCCGGCACTTCATCGGCAGCTTGTGGGCCGCACGGGTCAGCGCCTCACGGGCGATCTTCTCGTTGGGGTACGACAGCTCGAACATCACGCGTCCGGGCTTGACGTTGGCGATCCACCACTCCGGAGAACCCTTACCGGAACCCATGCGGGTCTCGGCGGGCTTCTTGGTGAGCGGACGGTCCGGGTAGATGTTGATCCAGACCTTGCCACCACGCTTGATGTGACGCGTCATGGCGATACGAGCGGCCTCGATCTGACGGTTCGTCACATACGCCGGGGTCAGCGCCTGGATGCCGTACTCGCCGAACGCAACCTGCGTGCCGCCCTTGGCAGCGCCGCTGCGCTTCGGGTGGTGCTGCTTGCGGTGCTTGACCCTACGGGGGATCAGCATGTCGGTCAGGCCTCCGTTCCGGTGCTCTCAGCCGGAGCGGCGGTGGCCTCGGCCTGGGGGGCCTCGGCAGCCTGCTGCTGCGGCTTGCGACCGCGCCGCTCGCCACCACGGCCACCACGGGCCGGGCGGTCGGCACCGCCACGCGCCGGGCGGTTGCCCGCACGGGCGGCGGCGTTCTCGGCGCGGACCTCGGCGATGTTCTTGACGTCGCCCTTGTAGATCCAGACCTTCACACCGATGCGGCCGAAGGTCGTCTTGGCCTCGAAGAAGCCGTAGTCCACGTTCGCGCGGAGCGTGTGCAGGGGCACACGGCCCTCGCGGTAGAACTCCGAGCGGGACATCTCGGCGCCGCCGAGGCGGCCACCGCACTGGATCTTGATGCCCTTGGCGCCGGCCTTCATGGCGGACTGCATGCTCTTGCGCATGGCCCGACGGAAGGAGACGCGGGAGGAGAGCTGCTCGGCGACGGCCTGGGCAACCAGCTGAGCGTCGGTCTCGGGGTTCTTGACCTCGAGGATGTTCAGCTGGACCTGCTTGCCCGTGAGCTTCTCGAGGTCACCGCGGATGCGGTCGGCCTCGGCGCCACGGCGGCCGATGACGATGCCCGGACGCGCGGTGTGGATGTCCACGCGGACACGGTCACGGGTGCGCTCGATCTCCACCTTCGAGATACCGGCGCGCTCCATGCCGGACGTCATCATCCGACGGATGGCGACGTCTTCCTTGACGTAGTCCTTGTACAGCTTGTCGGCGTACCAGCGGGACTTGAAGTCCGTGGTGACACCGAGCCGGAACCCATGCGGGTTTACCTTCTGGCCCATTACCGGGTTCCTTCCTTGCTGCTGACGACCACGGTGATGTGGCTGGTCCGCTTGCGGATCCGGTAGGCACGGCCCTGGGCACGCGGACGGAACCGCTTCAGGGTCGGGCCCTCGTCGACGTACGCCTCGCTGATGAACAGCGAGGAGGCGTCCGTGTGGTCGTAGTTGTGCGCGGCGTTGGCGATGGCGCTGTCGAGCACCTTGCCGACGGGCACGGAGGCGGCCTGCGGAGCGAATCGCAGGACCGCCTGAGCCTCCGTGGCGTCCATGCCACGGATAAGGTCCACCACGCGGCGGGCCTTCATGGGCGTGACGCGGATGTACCGCGCCTGGGCCCTGGCTTCCATGGTTGTCCCTTCAGTTACTTACGTGTCTGAATGCGATCCGCTACTAGCGGCGCTTCGACTTCCGGTCTTCCTTGACGTGACCCCGGAAGGTGCGCGTCGGCGAGAACTCGCCGAGCTTGTGGCCGACCATCGACTCGGTGACGAACACCGGGATGTGGGTCTTGCCGTTGTGCACCGCGATCGTGTGGCCGAGCATGGCCGGGACGATCATCGAGCGACGGGACCAGGTCTTGATGACGTTCTTGGTGCCGGCTTCGTTCTGGGCGTCCACCTTCTTGATCAGGTGGTCGTCGACGAAGGGCCCCTTCTTGAGACTGCGCGGCATCTAAACCCGCTCCTAGCGCTTCTTGTTCGTCTTGCGGCGGCGGACGATGTACTTGTTCGACGCCTTCTTGGGCGAACGAGTACGACCTTCCTTCTGACCCCAGGGGCTGACCGGGTGGCGACCACCGGAGGTCTTGCCCTCACCACCACCGTGGGGGTGGTCAACCGGGTTCATCGCCACACCGCGAACGGTCGGGCGGACGCCCAGCCAGCGCTTGCGGCCGGCCTTGCCCCAGTTGATGTTGCTCTGCTCGGCGTTGCCGACCTCGCCGACCGTGGCGCGGCAGCGCTGGTCGACCAGGCGGATCTCACCGGACGGCATGCGGAGGTGGGCCATCGAGCCCTCCTTCGCGAGCAGCTGCACGGAGGCACCGGCGGAGCGGGCGAACTTGGCGCCGCCGCCCGGACGGAGCTCGATCGCGTGCAGCGTCGTACCGACCGGGATGTTGCGCAGGGCCAGGTTGTTGCCCGGCTTGATGTCGGCCCCGGGACCGTTCTCGATGCGGTCGCCCTGCGAGAGGCCACGCGGCGCGAGGATGTAGCGCTTCTCGCCGTCCGCGTAGTGCAGCAGCGCGATGCGCGCGGTGCGGTTGGGGTCGTACTCGATGTGCGCGACCTTCGCCGGCACGCCATCCTTGTCGTGACGACGGAAGTCGATCACGCGGTAGGCGCGCTTGTGGCCACCACCCTGGTGGCGGACGGTCACACGACCGGCGTTGTTACGGCCGCCCTTGCTGTGCAGGGGGCGGACCAGCGACTTCTCCGGCGTGGACCGCGTGATCTCGACGAAGTCGGCGACGCTGGAGCCACGACGGCCCGGAGTCGTCGGCTTGTACTTGCGGATTCCCATTTCTCAGTCCTCGTCCGATATCGGACGATCCGGACCTCCCGTCAGGAGGTCGGACCGCCGAAGATGTCGATACGGTCGCCCTCGGCGAGGGTCACGATCGCGCGCTTGGTGGCGGAACGCTGGCCGAACCCGGTGCGGGTCCGCTTGCGCTTGCCCTGGCGGTTGATCGTGTTGACCCCGGTGACCTTGACCGAGAAGACCGACTGCACGGCCTCCTTGATCTGGGTCTTGTTGGCCCGCGGGTCGACGATGAACGTGTACTTGTTCTCGTCGAGGAGCGCGTAGCTCTTCTCGGACACGACCGGCTTCAGCAGGACGTCACGGGGGTCCGTGTACGCCTTGCTCGCCGGGGTGACGACGGTGTTCTTGCCCTCGGTGGCGTGGCGACGCGCCTTGGCGACGCGCGCGGCCTTGGCGGCCTTGGCGGCCTTCGAGGCGATGGAGGGGTGACGGATAGCCATCAGGCCTCGCTCCCTTCGGTGTCGTTGGCCTTCTGCGGGCCGGCGACGAAGGACTCGAGAGCGGCCTTGGTGAAGACCACGTCATCCGAGACGATCACGTCGTACGTGTTCAGCTGGCCCGGCTCCAGGATGTGGACCTGGGGCAGGTTGCGGGCGGAGAGCCACGCGGCCTCGTCGGAGCGCTCGGCGACCAGGAGCAGGTTCTTGCGCTCGCTGATCTTGCCGAACAGGCTCTTGGCGGCCTTGGTGGACGGGGTGTCGCCCTCGATCACGCCGGTGACGACGTGGATGCGGTTGTGGCGGGCCCGGTCGGTGAGGGCGTGGCGCAGGGCCGCGGCCTTCATCTTCTTCGGGGTCCGCTGCGAGTAGTCACGCGGCACGGGACCGTGCACGACGCCACCACCGGCGAACTGAGGAGCGCGGGTCGAGCCCTGGCGCGCACGGCCGGTGCCCTTCTGGCGGTAAGGCTTCTTACCGCCACCACGAACCTCGCCGCGGGTCTTGGTCTTGTGCGTGCCCTGGCGGGCAGCGGCGTTCTGCGCGACGACGACCTGGTGGATCAGCGGGATGCTGACCTTCTCCACGCCGAAGATCTCCGCGGGGAGTTCGACGCTACCGGCCTTCTCGCCGGCAGGCGAAAGGATGTCAACAGTGCTCATCGGTTACCTCAGGCCCCCTTGGCCGCGGTGCGGACCAGGACGAGGCCGCCGTTCGGACCGGGAACCGCGCCCTTGATGAGCAGCAGACCCTTCTCCGCGTCAACGGCGTGGACGGTCAGGTTCTGGGTGGTGACCCGCTCGTTGCCCATGCGACCCGCCATGCGGAGGCCCTTGAACACACGGCCCGGGGTGGCACAGCCACCGATGGAGCCGGGGGAGCGGTGCTTGCGCTGGGTGCCGTGACCGGCGCCGAGGCCACCGAAGTTGTGACGCTTCATGACACCGGCGAAGCCCTTGCCCTTGCTCTTGCCGGTGACGTCGACCTTCACGCCGGCCTCGAACACCTCGGCGGTGATCTCCTGGCCCAGCGTGTACTCGGAGGCGTCCGCGGTGCGGATCTCGACGAGGTGGCGACGGGGGGTGACGTCGGCCTTGGCGAAGTGGCCCTTGAGGGGCTTGTTCACCTTGCGCGGGTCGATCTCGCCGAAGGCGAGCTGGACGGACTCGTAACCGTCGACGTCGTTGGTACGAACCTGGGTGACGACGTTGGGGCCGGCCTTGACGACGGTGACCGGAACAACGCGGTTGTTCTCGTCCCACACCTGCGTCATGCCGAGCTTCTCGCCCAGGATGCCCTTGATCTGCTTAGCCATACTCAGCTCACCGACCCTCAGAGCTTGATCTCGATGTCGACGCCGGCCGGGAGGTCGAGTCGCATCAGAGAGTCAACGGTCTTGGGGGTGGGGTCGAGGATGTCGATCAGGCGCTTGTGCGTGCGCATCTCGAAGTGCTCGCGCGAGTCCTTGTACTTGTGCGGCGACTTGATGACGCAGTACACGTTCTTCTCAGTGGGCAGCGGCACCGGGCCCGCGACCGACGCACCAGTGCGGGTCACCGTCTCGACGATCTTCTTCGCCGAGGAGTCGATGACCTCGTGGTCGTAGGCCTTGAGCCGGATGCGGATCTTCTGTCCCGCCATGGCTACTCAGTAGTCCTGTCTCTTCTCACGCTCTGGAACCCGGTGTTCCTGGTGACCGTCTCCTCCGACCCACGCGGTCGGGCGTGTCGCGCTCCCGCTGACACAGATGCCCCTTGTTCGAGCTTCCCCTGCCTGGGAGCACGGCCCTTCCGAAGCCGTGGGCCGGGAGCCGAGAGGCCCACCGGGTGCCTGGCCGGTGCCGCACCGCACTTCCCGGAAGATTCCCGTACGTCCGCCCCAGCGCTGCCGTGAGGCAGTTAAGGCGACGAGTACCGTGGGACTCGCTTCCAGTCCTCCCGGCGGGAGGCGCGCAGCATCAACACTCGACCGAGCAACCCCGCTAGTCTGCCACACGGCCGACCGGCTCCGCCAATCGAGCCGGAGAGATTACCCCGCGAGTGACGCGACTCAAACCGTCGTCGTGTGAGGATCGCAACGGACTCTTCGGGGGAGCGCCACCAGACATGACCGGCGGCATCGCTGAGAAGGTCGCGCCGGCGGGTCGGCTCCACCAGGGCCTCGGAACGGACCAGGCGTTTGGATGACATCGTGCACAACGCTCCCACCCCGTACTCGCCGTACTCGCCGTACTCGTTCTGGGTCTGCGTGAACGTCCCCGTCCCGGTGGCCGACCCCCTCTCGCTGGGGCTGCCGCCCGACGCCGAGATGGGGTCGACGATCCGGTTGTGGCCCGCGCGCGGTGCACAGGACACCCCCTTGGCCCGGGTCTTCGCGGCGCGATCCGGGCAGCCGGGCGCTCGCAAGGCGCCCTCGCTCTTCTGGATCCTCGACGGGCCGAGCGACGGGATGTGGTGCTCCGTCCGCCCGGTGGCCCCGGACGTTCATGAGGTCTACGCCGCCGACGGCACCCTCTTGGCCTGCGTCACCCGCCGCGCCGGCCGGGTCCTGCCCTGGCCGCGCCGGGTCCGCTGGTCCGCGCGGTTGACGAGCGCACCGCAGTCGGTCACAGGTAAGCAGGGCACCTGGTACTCCTGGTGCTTCTATGTGGTGGCCTCCCCCGTCTGGTTTCTCCACATGATCTTCTCGGTGCTGTACAGCTACTGGGAGGGAGGCGCGGACGACCCGTCCTTCGGGTGTCCCGCCCGAACCCGGTGGCGCGCGCAGGGCATCGGCACAGCGCTGGACTACCGGGGCATCAGCGAGAAGGCCTACCGTTTCGACCCTCGACGCCTGGACATCCGCGTCGCCTACGCCCTGGCGGTCCTCCGGACCTGGGAGGCCAAGGACCGGGCCATGGCCCATCTGTCGGAACGGACGAACTGATGTTGCGGGCCAAGGGGTCCTGGCCTCCTGCGAAGGGTTGGGCGAAGGGGTAGGCGGAGCGTCATGCGGGCCACTTGAGCCGCGGGTAATCCGTTGGCCTGCCGCCGCCACGCGCTCCTACGCTGATCAGGTACGACGTACGGCGGCGGTCAGTCATCGGCGGCCATCGACGGCCCGGCCCAACAGCGGCCAGAAGCCGCGGTCCCGTACGGCGACCGAGGAAGTCGGCTGTTCCGGGGGAATGTTCACATGCGTACGCACTATCCACGGACCCGCCATCTGCCCTGGTCCCCCGGCGCTGCCTCGGACGACCTCCGGGTCACGGATCTGTCCGGGCTGCGCGGCCAGGAGGTCGTCGTCACCGAGAAGCTCGACGGTGAGAACACCACGCTGTACGCCGACGGCCTGCACGCCCGGTCGCTCGACTCGGCCCACCACCCCTCGCGGACCTGGGTGAAGGCGCTCCAGGCACGGGTCGGGCACGCGATCCCCGAGGGCTGGCGGGTGTGCGGGGAGAACATGTTCGCCCGGCATTCGATCGCGTACGAGGACCTGGAGAGCTGGTTCTACGGCTTCTCGGTGTGGGACGGGGAGGGCCGCTGCCTGGACTGGGACCGGACGGTCGGCTTTCTGCACGGGCTCGGGATTCCGGTGCCGCGTGTGCTGTGGCGGGGCGTGTTCGACGAGCGGGCGCTTCGAGCGCTGCGGCTCGGCCTCGGGCGACAGGAGGGGTACGTCGTGCGGGTCGCGGCCGGGTTCGGCGCGGAGGAGTTCGGGGTGCGCGTGGCCAAGTGGGTGCGGGCCGGGCACGTGCGGACGGACACGCACTGGATGCACTCGGCGGTCGTCGAGAACCGGCTGGGGGCGCGGGCCGCCCTGTGGGCCGTGCGCTCGGGGGCGGATGTCGACGCGGAGGCGCTGGCGGAGGCGGTCGGGCTGTCCGGTGAGGGGGACGCAGGGGCTCTCGCCCGGTTCCAGCCGGCCGCGCACTCCTGGTCCGGGGACCGGTCGGGGCCGGGGTCCTGGTCCGGGGACGACCGGCTGGTCGGCGCGCTGGCCGCGCTCTCGCACGGTCGGCACGGGCAGCGGGGGTGGCTCGCGGGGCGCCTCACCGGGGCGCTGGGCCTGCCGCTCGCACGCCGGGTCGCCGACCTCGTAGGACTGCATCCGGCGCTGCACCGGCCCTACCCCGACGAGGACCGGCGGGCCGGTCTGGCGCGGATGTCGTACGCCGCCGATCTCGGGCTGTTGCACGCGGTCGCCCGGGCCACGGCGACGACGGACGAGGCGCGGGAGCAGGTGGAGTGGTCGGCGCTGCACGCCGAGGAGGTGCGGGGCATGGACGAGGGTGCCCTGCGGGAGGCGTTCGCCGGGCTGTCGGCCGACGCGTCCGTCCGGTGCCGGGCCGAGGCGCGGGAGGCGTACGCCCAGGGGCGGATCAGCGGTGTCGACGAGGCCGTCGCCGCGACATGGCGCCGGCGGTCGGGCGACTTCCCGAAGCTGATCCAGATGGTCGGCCCGGCGGGCAGCGGCAAGAGCACGTTCGCGCGGGGGCTGCGGGGCGTGGACGCGTACGTCTCGTTGGACGATCTGCGCGCGGCGCGCGGCGCGCGTGCGGATCAGCGGGCCAACGCGGACGTGCTGCGTACGGGCCTCGACCGGCTGGACGAGGCCCTGGCCGCCGGAGGGACGGTGGTGTGGGACGCCACGTCCCTCAGCAAGCAGCAGCGTTCGCTCGTGCACGCCGTCGCCCACCGCCGCGACGCCCTGATCACCCACGCCGTGGTCCTCGTCGACGAGGACGAGTTGGTGCGGCGCAACGCCCGCCGTGAGCATCCGGTGCCGCCGGAGGTGCTCACCGCACAGGTGCGCCGCTTCAGTCCGCCGTATCCGGGCGACGCCCACCGCACCTGGTACATCGGGGCCGGCGGGACCATTGAGGAAGAGGTCTGAGGGGCCATGCGTACGAGCGAGGAGATCTACCACCGGGTGCGCTGGGACGCGCGCTTCGACCCGGCCCGCTTCGTGCTGGGCGTCATGCAGCGGGGCGCCGCGCCCAAGCGGGTCCCGCTGCCCGCGTTCGTGCCGGGCGGGGAGATCCCCTGGCACCGGGTGCTGTTCTTCGAGGCGGACGGCGAGGTGGTGTGGGACCGGGCCACGGGTGTGGACCGGATCGACGCGACGGAGGCGGGGCGCGTACGTCAGGCCCGGCTGCTCCGCGCGCCGTTCTTCACGGCTCGTACGCCGTATGTGTGGGACGGGGAGGGGTGGGTGCCCGCCCATTCACCACGAGAGGGCACGCCCCTGACCGGCTCCGGTGGGGTACGGGTGCTGACCTGGAACACCCTCTGGGACCGCTACGACGCCGACCGCATCGACAGCGCCCGGCGCAGGCCGCTGCTGCTGCGGGCGCTGCGGGACGCCGATGTGGACGTGATCGCGTTGCAGGAGGTCGAGGCGGAGCTGGTGGCCATGCTCCTGCGCGAACCCTGGGTGCGGGCGGACTGGACGCTGGGGACGGACCCGCGAGGGCGGGACGTCGACGAGTGCGGTCTGCTGCTTCTGAGCCGGTTGCCGGTGCGCGAGGCCGCGTTCCATGAGCTGGGGCCGCACAAGGCGGTGACCGCGGTGGTCGTGGATGCGGAGGGCATGCGGGCAGAGGGCATGCGGGCAGAGGGCGCGACCGGGGCGGTGGAGTCCGGCGTACGGCCTCTCGTCGTCGCGGCGACGCATCTGAGCAGCGACCACTCCGAGAACGGTGCCGGTCGTCGCGATGTCGAACTGGCCCAGGTCATCGAGGGATTGGCGGGTCTGGACGCCGATGTGATCCTCCTGGGCGACTTCAATGACGGGGGCGACACGCCACAGCTGGCCCTCGGTATGCGGGACGCGTGGAGCGAGACGCACGGCGCCGACGACATGACTCCGACCTTCGACCCGCGTGCCAACCCGCTGGCGGCGATCTCGTCCCTGACGGGACGGGCGTCGCGGCTCGACCGGGTGCTGGTGCGCGGGGAGGCGGTACGGGTACGGCGGGCTGAGCTGTACGGGGATGCGCCGACAGCGGAGGGGTCGTACATCTCGGACCACTACGGGGTGCGAGCGGAGATGACGCTGGACACACCGGAGACAGACGGGCGGGACACTGCCGCGCTCGACCGTCTCGACGCCCGCCCGACCCCCCGCACGGCCCTGGCATGGCTCCCTCCTCAGGAGCTGTGGCCCCCGCTGCAGGACATCCGCCGGAACCACGACCCGCAGATCCACCGCTGGCCACCGCATGTGAACGTGCTCTTCGGCTTCGTACCGGAACACGCCTTCGAGCAGGCGGCGGCAGCACTCGCGACGACCACGACGGCTCCCTTCGACGCCCGGCTGGAGGGCGTGCACTGGTTCGGCCACCGGGACTACGCGACGGTCTGGCTCGACCCGGCGGCCGATGGCGAGGAGCCGTGGGCCGCCCTGCACAGCATGCTCCTCCGCCATTTCCCCCGCTGCCGTGGCCGCCACGAGGGCTTCACCCCCCACCTGAGTCTGGGCCGCACCACCGACCCGAACGCCCTGGCCGCCGCCTGCGCGGCCCGCCTCACCCCGATGCCGGTCAGGGTCGGCGAACTGGCACTGCTGTCGCGACGCGGGGACGAGCCGATGCGGCTGCGGGGGACGATGACGCTGGGAACCGGGGAGGTGCGGTGGGCGGAGGAGGCCCCGCACTACGGGTACGAGGCCGCCGAGTACTACGGGTACGACGCCGGCGACACGGACGTGGACTACGGGTACGACCCCGCCGACACGGACGTGGCCGACACCGCTGTGGCCGACACCGCTGTGGCCGACCGGATCATCCCCGGCATCACGGAGGCGCTCCCCGACGGCGTCGTCCACGTCGTCGGCTCCCGGCGCATGGGCTGTGCGCTGCCCGGCGCCGACCTGGACCTGGTGGCGGCACTGCCCGGTACCGTCGAACTCGCCGCCGTACAGGCGGAGTTGTCCAAGGCCCTCCCCGAGGCTGCCGACGTGAGAGAGGTGGTCGGGGCCCGCGTACCCGGCCTGCGGCTACGGCTGGACAGGCTGGACGTGGACCTGGTCGTCGTCGCCACCGGATCGATGGACCCCGCGGAGGCGGTGGACCGCCGGGTCGAGCTGGGGGAGGCGGCGGCGGTCGCGCTCAGCGCGGTGAGCGACGCCGACGCGGTGCTCGCCTCGGCGGGCGCCCACGGTCCGGCGTTCGCCCGGCTGGCCAGGCAGGTCAAGGCATGGGCGAGGGCCCGGGGCCTGGACTCGGCACCGTTCGGGGGCCTGCCGGGCCTGGCCTGGTCCGTCCTGGCGGCCCGTACGGCAGGCGAGGCGGGCGACCTGCCACCGTACGACCTGCTACGGCACTTCTTCGCGACGTGGGCGGCCTGGGACTGGCGCACACCGGTGGGACCCGCGGGACAGTCGCACGCCCTCCCCCTCACCATCACGACCCCGTCCGCCCCGATACGCCCCTGCACGGACCAGGTCACGGCGGGCATGCGCGACCTGGTCACCCAAGAGCTCTTCCGTGCCTGGGAGGTGCTGGAAGGGGCACCCACGGACCCCACAGCCCGGTACCCGTGGGCCGAACTGCTCGCCCCTCCCCCGCTCCACCGCCGCCACGCGGCCTGGGCGGTGGTGACGGCGGGCCCGGGCGCGGACGAGGGCCGGCTCCGGGGAAGGACGCGGTCCCTGATCACGGACCTCGCGGAGACGACCCCCGACTGCCACGCCTGGCCCCGCCCCTTCACCACGACCCCGACCCGCTACGCCATCGGCCTGGGCGCCGCCCCACCGACCGCCGATGACCTGAAGGCGGTGGCGGAACGCCGCCTGCGCGGTCTGCCGGGGGTGACGCTGACGCGAGTCGAGGGGGGCGAGGTACCGACCCTGTACTGACTCGCCCCTCCGCCACGTGCGAAACGCCCCTCAGCGCACGTCGACGTAGTCCGCCGCGCTGGTCGCGGCGCCGGTCGTCGAGTTGCCGTAGTAGACCCACCGCCAGGAACCGTCGGTGGAGGCGGTGACAGTGGTCTTCAGGGCACCGGTGCTGCTTGTGGTCGCCTTCTTGACCGTCTTGAAGGAGTCGGTGCCCTTGGCGCGGAACTGGAGGGTGACGGTACGGCCGCCGTAGGGGCCGAACTTGTGGGTGTTCCAGTCGGCGCGGGTGAGCTTGCCGGTGACGGTGATCTTCTTGCCCTTGGCGACGGGCTCCGGGGAGGCGTTGGCGGTGGCCTTCGCCGCCCGCTTGATCAGGACGGACCCGGACCGCGTCTCGTACTCCTCGGCCTTGAGCCCACCACTCGCCTTGAACAGACGCAGCGCCACGGCGATCTTCCACTTCGTGGCGTCGCTGTTGGAGTCGACGTCGCCGCGGCTCGGCTTCGGGTCGATGTAGAGGCCGCCCTCGCAGCGGGCCCGCTTGGAGTCGAGCTCGTAGCAGGTGTATCCGCCCGGCCCGATGTAGTTCTCCGCGCTCTCGGCCGCCTTCTTCGCGGTGGTGCCGCGGTAGAGGAAGGGGTGCGTGTCGTAGCGGGACGGGTCAGCGGTGCTGTACCCGGCCGGCAGCGTGACGAAGAAGCTGATCGGCGGTTCCACCACCTTCGACGTGCCCACCACGATCGGCTTGCCGTTGTTGATGACGAGGTCCGTCACCTTGATGCCGGTGTCCGCTGCCTGGGCCGCCGGGGCGTTGAGCACCGAGAGGGCCAACGCCCCCACGATCGTGGCCACCGCGGCGGTCCGTCTACCTGTGTTCATTCACACCTCTCCAGAGGGGTGCGGGATACGAAGGGCGGCAGCCTACCCAATGACGTGATCATGCCCTCCGCCCGGGCGGGATCAATGGAGGCCAACGCCACGCACGTTGCGGAGACTGGGCGCCGAAGGGTGACTTCACGGCGATTCCGCGTGTAACGCACCCCGGGAGAGGCAGACTTTGCTCCCGATCAGGGACGCACGGCAGGAAAGACCCACGTCATGGTGAAAGTGCGGCTGGAGACCAGCCGGGAGCACGTCGCCGAGCCGGCCCGGCTGCGAGACCCCGTCGGCGCTGTCGAGGAACTGATCTGGAACGCCCTCGACGCCGATGCCGAGCATGTGGTCGTCACGCTGGAGCGCAACGACCTCGGTGGTGTGGACCGGGTCCGAGTCCAGGACGACGGCAGTGGAATGTCCGCCGAGCACTGCGAGGAGTACTTCCGGCCGATCGGTACGTCATGGAAGAAGCACGCACAGGGCACCCCAGCGAAGAACCGCGCTCTGCACGGCAAGAACGGAAGGGGCCGAGTGCGGGCCTTCGCCCTGGGCACCCAGGTGCGCTGGACCAGCGTCAGCGAGAGCGCGGAAGGCCGACGTCAACTGCTGATCGAGGCCGACCGGCACTCCATGGACGAGTTCGACATCGGCGATGCCGAGCCGACCGATGAGCCCACCGGCACGCTCTTCGAGGCATTCGGAGGCAACGAGTTGGATGTCCTGGGCGAATGCCGCGCCAGGTCGTCACTCACCACGGCCTTCGCCGCGTACCTGGAAAGATATCCGGACGTGCGCATCGCGTACGACGGCCACGATCTCGACCCGGCCTCGGAGCAACTGCATGTACGCGACTACGTCCTGCCCTCGCCCACCGACTCGACCGGTGAGCCCGCGCGACTGAAGGTCGTCGAGTGGCGCAGGCCCGTCACCCGCGCGCTCTTCCTGTGCGACGGCGAGGGGATGTCCCGAGCCCAGCTCAAGCCCGGCATCCAGGCTCCCGGCTTCGAGTTCACCGCCCATCTCACCTGGTCCGGCTTCGACGACGTCGACTCCGAGGATCTGGCCTTCACGGACTGGGCCGCGGACGGGCCCCTCGCCGAAGTCCTCGCGGCGGCTCGCGACCAACTCCGCTCCCATTTCCGGGCCCGCGTGGACGAACGCCGACGCGAACAGGTCGCCGAGTGGCAGAAGGAGGGCATCTATCCGTACGCCGGAGACGCCGCCGACGAAAGAGAACGAGCCGAACGCGAGACCTTCGACGCGGTGGCCACCACGGTCTTCCGTCACCTCCCCAAGTCCCAGGGCACCCGCAGAACCACCTTCGCTCTGCTGCGATCCGTGCTGGCACACGAGCCGTCGGACATACTGCGCATCGCGGATGAGCTGTTCACCCTGTCACGGCAGGAGCGGGAAGAGCTGAACCGCCTCCTGACACGCACCACTCTCTCGGCCCTGATCAAGGCATCGACGGCGGCCGCCAACCGCATCGACTTCCTCACCGCGCTGGAACACCTTGTCTTCGCCCCCGAGGCAAAGCCGCGTGTCCAGGAGCGGGACGAACTGCACCGCATCCTCGAAGACCAGTGCTGGGTCTTCGGCGAGGAGTACGCGCTGCATGTCAGCGACCGCAGCCTCAACGCGGTGCTCGCTCAGCACTGCCGACTGCTCGGGCGTGACGCTCCCACACCGGAACCAGTTCTCCGGGAGGACGGGCGGACCGGCAGGGTCGACCTGATGTTGTCGCGGGCCGCACGGCACAGGAAGGGCGAGCGGCACCACCTGATCATTGAGCTCAAACGCCCCAGCGTGATCCTGGGCATGGTGGAGTTCAGTCAGATCAGCAGCTACGCGGAGGCCGTCATGTCCGACGACCGGTTCCGCGACCCCGCAGTGACATGGGATTTCTGGCTCGTCGGCAACACCATGGACAAGGCACTGCGACAGCTCGCTCACCAGGTCGATCGGGTCCCGGGCTGCGCGGTGTCCACCCCGCGCTTCCGGATCATGGTCAAGACATGGGGCGAGATCATCGAGGACTGCCAGGAACGCCTGCGTTTCCATAGTGCGCAGCTGGAGTACCAGTCCTCCACCGAGCACGCGATGGACTACCTGGTCCGCAATCACGGTGAGGCCGTCGCGGAGCTGGTTGCGGACGGGACGATCCCCACCGCCCGAAGTGCCGCCGCTGCCGTCACCCATTGAGGTTCGGACTCGGCGGCAGGGGCGCGCCACCATGGCTGCCCTGGGGGCGAGGGAACATCACCCACGGGCCGCAGGAGGGCTCTGCTGCGGCGTCTGGGGAGAGTCAGCGAGGTCTCTGTCGGTCGCCTGGATGACGGCATTGAACAGCCACAGCAGGCGGTAAGCCCGGGCTGCCCCGAGGATCAACGCGCCTTCCACGGCCCAGTGGACGCCCCCGGCGTCGGCCAGGTGCGGGGCGCAAGCAGTTGAGGGGTCAGCTTCCCGACGCGTAGGTCACGAAGTCCGCCCACGCGTCCTGCGTGAGCGCGAGCTGAGGGCCCTCTATGTTCTTGGAGTCGCGGACGTGGACGGTGCCGGGGGCCACGGCGATCTCGACGCAGGACTCGCCGTTGGTGCCGCCGCTGTAGCTGCTCTTGAACCACGCGAGTCCGGAGGCGTCCCCGGCGGAGGACTTGCGGATCATGTTTCTCCCAGCAGTTTCTCGATGAAGGCCAGCGACCCCCGCGGTGGGAGGGCCTGCGCCCGGATGGTTCCATACTGCAACTCCAGGATGCGGAGCTGCCTCGGGTCGGAGATGGGCCGCCCGTTGAACAGGCCGTCGGCACGCCCCACCGCCGTACCGTCCGGGAACTTCAGCAACTCGATCCTGCCGTCCAGCCCCGGGTGGGCGTCGGTGTTCGTCGGCATGACCTGAAGCGTGACGTTGTTCAACCGCCCCACCTCCAGCAGACGTTCGAGCTGCCGTCGCCACACCATTGTGCCCCCGACCTGTCGATGCAGCGGCGCCTCTTCCAGGACGAAGTGCACGGACGGAGCCGGGTCACGTTCGAAGACCGCCTGCCGGGCCAGACGAGCGGCCACCATACGTTCCACGTCGTCCGGCGAGTACGGCGGCTGGGCCGCCCCGATCACGGCCCGCGCATGATCCGGCATCTGCAACAACCCCGCGATGATGTTGCATTCGTACACCCCGATCTCGACCGCCTTGGCCTCCAGCTTCCCCAGCGCCCGCACCTTCTTCGGGTACCGGACCTTCTTCACGTCCTCCCACGTCGCCGAGACGAGCCCGCCCGCGCCCAACGCCTCGTCGGCCTTGTCCAGATACTCCTGCCGGGGAATCCGCTTCCCGCCCTCGATCTTGTAGACCAGGTCCTCGCCGTATCCGACGGCCCTTCCGAAGTCGGCGGCGCTCATCCCGACGGCCTCCCGCCGCAGCTTCAGCTGCCGCCCGACCGTGGCGATGACCGCGACTCCCCACTCGTCGTCCGGGTCCACCTCCCAACCCGGCTCGTCCGCCTCGGTCTTGAGCCGCCCCGCGTCACCGTCCACCAACATCGCGCACCTCTCCGCCGTACCGTCGTGCCTCAACGCCCCTTACCCGTACGGCCCTTCCGGACAGGCCCGACACGACCGGACAACGACCGGACAGTCACCGTACGTATCGGCGTAGTCACTGTTCACAGTAAGCACGTGCCGCCACGCTGAGTGATGTGAATACGGAAACCGCCGCCCCCGAGGCCGAACTCCGCAGCCCCATCCGCAACTACAGCGTGCGGCTGTCCTCCACACCACGCGGGGCCCGCCTCGCACGCCTCCTCGCCACCGAACAACTGCGCTCATGGGGGCTGCCGTTGGACCCGGCGCGGCACATCGTCGCCGAGCTGGCGGCCAACGCGACGACACACGGCCGCGTACCGGGACGGGACTTCGACCTCACGCTCTACGTCATCGGCCGCACCCTCCGCATCGAGGTCACGGACACACGCGGCGAACGACTGCCGCACATCCAACACCCCACCCTCGACGCCGAGTCCGGACGAGGTCTGCTGCTCGTCGAGGCGCTCGCGGACCGGTGGGGAACCGCGCCGGGTCTGCCCCCGCGCAAGACGATCTGGGCCGAGGTCACCCTCCCACCGGAACCCGGCCGCCCGTGCTCCGGTGGTCCGTGCTGCGGCGGGGCGGGCTGTCTTTCCCAAGGAACTCAAGGATGAAAGAACCCCACCAAGCCCCACCCCTCCCGCCCGCCGAGCACACTCACCCCGACGGGTGAACATCGCCGACTCGGCTGGATTCGGGGCCGGTTGATGCCCTTACGCTCAGCGCAGCACCACCACAACCGCAGACATGCGACGGCCCCCGCCAGGACGGCAATCCCAGTGCGAGGGCCTGACCACCGAGGAAGATCGGACCTCTTCCTGATGGATACGCAGAACCCTAGCGTGCCCCCGCACGCGCAGACCCGGGTTGCCACCAACAAACACCCGAATCGGCACCCCCACGCCAATCCCCACTCCGGTGGCCTGGTCCACGACCACACCCGCCACACCACCCGCTTCACGGTGATCGGCAACCACCTCGCCCAGCACCCGGAGCTCTCCCTCCTCGCGATCGGGCTGGCCGTACACATCCAGTCCCTCCCGAAGGGCGCCCGCGTCGACATCAAGAGCCTCGCCGCCCGCTTCACGGAGGGCGCGACCCGTATCGCCGCCGCCCTGCGCGAACTCGAAGCCCACGGCTACCTGCGCCGCGAACGCGAACGGGTCCCCGGCGGCCGTATCGTCACCCGCACGATCTCCTGCAACCAGCCGACGGCCCGGCGCCATGACAAGGCGCCCACCCACTCCAGGCCCATGCGACAGGCGGCGGCCTCAGCGGCCCGGCAGACGCACGTGGAACACGAGACGCGTACGGAGCCCATGAGGCCCACCAAGCCCAACAACCACGAGAAGCGCACCCCCCGCAAGCCCCTCCCCGCCGTACCGCACCCCGCCTACCCCTCCCCCACGCTCCTCCAGACCGCCACCGACCTCCTCGCGGACCTACGCCGCCACGACCCCCGGCTGCTCCTCTCGGCCTGCGACGCGGCCCATCTCGCCCCCGGTGTCGCCGCCTGGCTGGAACGCGACGTCAGCTCCACCGCCGTACGCCATGCCCTGATCGCCGACCTGCCATCCGAGCCCCTGCGCCGCCCGGCATCCCTCCTGGCCCACCGCCTCATCGCCCGGCTGCCGCCCCCGCCGCCGTTCCGCACACCCGCCCCACCCCCCGCCGTCATCCACCCGCTCATCAACTGCGACGGCTGCGACCGCGGCTTCCGCACCGACGGACCCGACCGCTGCCGCGACTGCCGCGAGCTCCGGCACGCCACCACAGCTGCCTGACGGAACCCGACCGAGGCTCACCGCTTCGGGTGAACGTCACCAATTGGGCTGCTTCCAGGCCGTATTGCGCCTCTACGCTCATCGCGAGACCTCTCCGGCATGTGCCAGAGGCAAATCTGTCCACCCCATCTCACCCTCACCAGGAACCCTCATGGTCAGCTCGCCCCACGAGGCGATGCACCGCGTCTTCCAGGAGCACCCAGAGCTCTTCTCCCGGGTCTCCGAGGTGCTGGGCGTCGACTTCGCCCCGCCCACGTCGGTCACCGTCCTGCCCAACGACCTCACCGAGACCAGCCCGGTCGAACGCCGCGTCGACACACTCCTGCGGCTGGAGACGGAGGACCACGAGCCACTGCTCCTCGCGGTCGAGGCCCAGGGCAAGAAGGACCCCGCCAAGCCCGCCAGCTGGGCGTACTACGCCTCGTACCTGCTGACGAAGTACCGGTTGCAGCCGATGCTGCTGGTCGTCTGCCAGGACCGCGCGACCGCCGAATGGGCAGCGCGCCCGGTCGACTTCGGCCCTCGCCAGTGGCCGCTGCTCACCCTCCGCCCACTCGTCGCCGGACCACACAACATGCCGGTGATCACCGACCCCGCCGAAGTCCGCAAGGACCTCGCGTTCGCCACGCTGTCCGCGATCACGCACGCCAAGAACCCGGGCGTCGGGGGCATACTCAAAGCAGTGACCCATGTGCTGCGGGACACACCCGCAGACCTCGCCAACCCGATCATCGAACTCATCGCACAAGGCATGGGCAAGCACCCAGCCGCAGCACTCTGGAGGAAACTGGTGGCCGTGGACCTCTCCTTCTACAAGTCGCCCCTCTCCCAGGAAATCCGGGCCGAAGGCCGCGAGAAGGGCCTGGCCGAGGGCCGGGCCGAGGGCCGGGCCGAGGGCCGGGCCGAGAGCCGGGCCGAGGACATCCTGCGCCTCCTGGACCGTCGCGGCATCGGCGTCTCGGACGACGACCGCGAGCGCATCACATCCTGTGATGACCTGGAGATCCTGGGCCGCTGGTTCGACCGCGCCATCACTGCCGGTTCCGCAGCCGAGGTATTCGCGGACGAGCAGCCGTAGAAGAACGCGCCTCGTACCCGGAGACTCCGGGTACGAGGCGCGGATGAAACCGGGCCCAATGCGGCGAGCGCCCTCTACCGCCCCGCGATCAACCCCTCCCGCAACTCCCCATACGCCGGCTTCCGCCCGTACCCCTCGTCCATGGGCGTGGCCGCGCCCTGCCCCTCGAACACCCCCGGCACCCACGAGTACCGGTCCGTGTAGCCCCACACGGTGAAGGACTTGCAGCTCCGGGTGCCGAGGCAGGCGTCCAGCAGCCTCCGGAAGTACGACGCCTGGGTCGTGAGCTTCTCGGAGTCGGCGGGCAGGATCATCCGCACGTCCACCTCCGTGAACGCCGTCTGCATCCCCAGCGCCTCGAAACGCGCCAGGTTCTCCGCGACCTGCCCCGGGAAGCCGTACTGGATCCCCAGATGCCCCTGTATGCCGAAGCCCTGCACCGGCACACCCTCCGCCCTCAGCCGCTTGGCGAGTTCGTAGTACGCCGTGGACTTCGCGTTGACGCCCTCCACGTTGTAGTCGTTGAGGAAGAGCTTGGCCCTGGGGTCGGCGGCGTGGGCCCAGCGGAAGGCGTCGGCGATGTACGACGGGCCGAGCTGCTGCAGCCAGATCGAGTTCCGCAGGCTGCCGTCCTCCTCGAAGACCTCGTTCACCACGTCCCACTGCTGGATCCGCCCCTTGTACCGCTTCACCTCGGTGGTGATGTGGTCCCGCAGGATGCCCCGCAGCTCCGTCGCGTCGATCGACCCGTCCGCCACCCCCGACGTCAACCAGCCCGGCAGCTGGCTGTGCCAGACCAGGGTGTGGCCCCGGACCACCTGGCCGTGGGCCCGCGCGTAGCGGACCAGGTCGTCGGCCGGCTTCCAGTCGTACACGCCGCGCTGCGGCTCCACCGACTCCCACTTCATGACGTTCTCGGCGGTCACCGAGTTGAACTCGCGGGCCGTCGTTCTCCGGTACGTCGTGTCGTCCGCCAGCGCCGCCATGTCGACGGCCGTGCCGATGCGTACGCCCGCCCGGTCGGCCAGCGCTCGCAGGGACGGGCCATGGGCGGAGGCCGGCTGCACAGCCACCCCCGCCGAGAGCAACACCCCACCCACCAGCGCGATCACAGGCACACGAAAACGGTTCATCTGCAGTCCCCTCTCAGATCCGGCACCCTCAGATCCGGTGGCTCTCCAGCGGCCCCAGATACGTCGGCGTCAACCCACCCGTGTCGATCACCAGCCGCTGCACCACCACCGTCGGATCGACCATCCAGAACTTCAGCCGGTGCACACCGGGCCCGGCGATCGTGTGCCGGGTCCCCGTCACGTTCACGTTGTCCGAGGTGTTGCACGCCCACTGCTTGTTCATGAGCCCGTCGTCGGCTCCGGTGACGGCGTTGATGTCGACCACCTGCGGCTCCCCGTCGTCGAACGACACCCCGTACCGCAGCCCGCCCGTCGCGAGCGTCGGGTTCCGTGGCGAGAGGTACGCCCAGACCGTCACCTCCCCCGCCTCCGGCAGCGACAGCAGGCTGACCTCGTACTCCAGCCGCGGCCCGGCACCACCCGGCGTCTGCCGGGGCGCCGTCACCGGCCATGGCGTCACCCCCGCCCCCGTACGCCCGATCCGCTCGATCCGCCGCCAGCGCACGCGCCCGTCGGCGGAGCCCACGGCCCGCGCATAGTGCTCGGCGTCGATCGCCACATACCCCCCGGCCTCGACAAAGCCCCGCAGCCCCCGCGTCACCCTCCCCGACGGCTTCTCCGCGACGGCCCTCACCGTCACCGAAGCTCCCGCCCCGCTCACCGTCAACGTCCCCTCGGCCCGATCAGCACCGCTCGGCACCCGCCCCCACTCCACCCGCACCCCCACCCGGACCTGCTCCTCGACCCGCCCCCGCGACCGCTCCACCACCAGCCACGGCACCGACGACTCGATCCGGTACGAGAAGGGCGTACGCCCCCGGTTGAAGATCTCCACATACTGCTGAGGCCGCGTCTGATACGGGCTGAACGCCGGAAGCACCGCCTCCGCGCCGGACCGGGGCCACCACTCCCCCGAGTCCTCGGAACCGTCCACCGCCACCCCCAGCCCGGCGGCCTCCGGCACCTCGATCCGCCGTACCTTGGGGAAGATCTCGTCCGGCAGTGCCACGTTGTTCTTCTCCGGCTGCTGCCACCCGGCGTTGGGCCCGTACCGCTCCACATCCCCGTACCCGATGTGCGGCTGCGTCTGGAAGCCTCGCCATTTCCCGCCCGCCACCTGGGAGTTGAAGCGATCGGCGAGCGCGAAGTCCCGCTCCAGCCCCGCCTCGGCCTCGGCCGCACAGCGATTCGTCGCCGCCCGCCCCTGCCCGGCGTACAGCAGGTTCTTGAACTCGGCCTCCCGCAACCCGTACAGGTTGGCCGTGGCCGCCACCTCGTACCCGACCAGCTCGAACCACGCGTCCTGCACACCCGCCGGAAGCCGCCGCCCCACCCGCTCGGCCCGCTTCGCCAGCGCCCGCCACTCCTCCGTGACCCGCTCCAGCTCCCGGTGGCCGAAGTAGAAGGGCGTCTCCTGGTCGTCGTAGACGATGGCCCGCTCGTCCTTCGTCGGGTCCTTCGACGCGTCGAGCGTGATCCTGCGGTTCAGCAGCTCGGGTTTGCGCCGGGCCTGGAGCTGCCCGTACGCGCTCAGCACCTCGGCGATCTCCGCGGCGACCCCCTCACCGAAGTTCTGTCGAGCGAACCCCCGCTCCCACTCCTGAAGGTTCTCCAGCCCCCAACGCCCCGGATTCCAGGCGTGGTTCAGGAAGAACTCGGTCGGCAGCTCGTTCCCCTTCAGGTCTCCGACGTTCGCCACCCACAGCCCGTGATTGCCGTAGGCGTCCGCCTCGTGAAGCTGCTCCCACAGATTCGCGAGGTTCGCGGTGTCGACCCACTTGTAGTTGCGGCCGACGCCCACGTAGTCGAAGTGGTAGTACAACCCGTAGCCCCCACGGCGTACGGGCTCCCCCGGGTCCGGGTGCTTACGGATGTTCCCCCAGTTGTCGTCCGTGAGGACCACGGTCACATCGTCCGGCGCCCGCAGCCCCCGGTCCCAGTACCGCTGGACCTCCTTGTACAGCGTCCACACCTGCGGGGTCTCCTCGACCGGCTTCCCGGTCTCCTCCGCGATGATCCGGCGCTGGGTCTCGATGATCTCCCGCATCAGCTCGATGCCGTCACCGTCCGGGAGGCTCGTGTCGCCGTTCCCCCGCATCCCCAGCGTGACGACACCCTCGAAGTCCTGCTCCACCATCCGCCGGATGCCGTCGCGCCAGTACGCCTTGATGGCTTCCGCGTTCCGCCGGTACGACCACTCCCCCGTACCCCCATACGGATCCCGCCCCGGGGTCACGATCGCGCCGGTGGAGTCCCGCACGGCCGGCACCGCATACCGGTTCCACTCCTCGATGCCTCGCATCATGGGCGCCTCATGAGACGTGCCCATGACAACGCCGTACTCAGAGGCACGCCTGCGGTTCTCCGGGTCGTCCTCCGCGAAGGCCCGCCCCCACACCGCCGGCCAGACGTAGTTCCCCTTCAGCCGGAGCAGCACCTCGAAGACCTTGGCCCAGAAGTCCGCGTTGAAGCCCCCGGGATGCCCGGGCGCCTTGCCCGGCCCGAAGTACGCGGGCGCCCATGTCCCGAGCGCCGGGTTCTCGTCGTTGATGAAGATCCCCCGGTACTTCACGGCCGGCGTCCCCTGGCTGAACCGTCCCGGCAGCACGTACACCGCGTCCCGGCGCACCGGCGGCACATCGTCCCACCAGTACCAGGGCGAGACCCCGATGCCGTGGGAGACGTCGTACGCCCCGAAGATCGTGCCGCGCGGATCGCTGCCCGCGACGACGAACGCCCGCCGCACCCCCGGCATCGGTCGCTCGACGACCGTCTGCAGCGAGGTCTCCCACTTCCCGCGCACCCCACTGACGTCCAGCTTCCCGGCGGCGATCAGCCCGTCGATCAGCGGACTCCGCCCGATCGTCCCGACCAGCACCACTTCCCGCGCCACCGAGTCACCCGGCCGCACCCCCGTCACCCGTTCGATGTCGCTCCGCAGATCCCCTGCTACCCGTACGACTCCGGGGTGATCCTCAGGGTCCACGACCACCGGGGCACCGACCAGCGGAAACGCGCCGGGGGCGGGCGAGAAGGAGATATACGCCCCCGGGTCCGTGGGCCGCACGCCCCCCGCGGCTCCCATGGCTCCACCCTCGTCGGCCCTCGCCACCCCCGAGAGCGCCGGCAGCGTCACCGCCCCGACCCCTGCGGCTCCCGCCCCGAGAACGGCCCTGCGGCTGACGCGTCCAGACATGCCTCACCCCTCGACCAAGACGTCCTGTATTTGCTCAGCGGCATGACAAATGGTGAGGGGAGTGCACCGTGGGAACAACGGGTCGTACGCGTCGAATACTTTCGTAACACCGCCCGCGCACACCCCCTGGGACGGCGAACAGGCGCCCGGACACGGCAAA